>JAKOSN010000128.1 GCA_029777335.1 Planctomycetota bacterium | reverse complement strand
GATCGGCAAAATCGCCATTCATCCCACCAATCCCGACATCGTCTATGTCGCCGCGCTGGGTCGCCTCTACGGTCCCAACGAGGAGCGCGGGCTGTACAAAACCACCGATGGCGGCAAAACCTGGCAGAAGGTGCTTTCGATCGACGACAGGACCGGCGTTCTTGAAGTGCATCTGAACCCTGCCGATCCCGAGATGCTGCTCGAGACCGCCTGGGAGCGACGCCGCGACGGCTACGACAGCCATCCGGGCAATACCCCGATGGAGGATGGCTACGATAGCTACGACCCCATCAAGAAGTGGGGGCCGGGCAGCGGCATTTATCGCTCGACCGATGGTGGTAAATCGTGGAAGAAGATGACCCAGGGGCTGCCGACCTGTGACCTCGGTCGGATCGGCCTGGACTGGTCGCGCAAGAATCCCCGGACGGTCTTCGCCATTGTCGATAGCGCGAAGATTGGCATGGGCACCCCGCCGAGTCAGGTTTACCTCGGCATCACAGGCGAGGATGTCCCAGGCGACAAGGGCGCCAAGCTGACCGAGATCACTCCCGAAAGCCCCGCCGCCAAGGCGGGCCTTCTGGCGGGCGACATTGTGACCGCCGTCGGCGACAAGCCGATCCACAAGTACGACGACCTCTCCAGGGAGATCCGGGCACGCAAGGTCGGCGAGAAGTTGCCTCTTACCCTGCAGCGTGGCAAGGAGACAAAGAAGATTGAGGTCACGCTTGGCACTCGTCCTCCCCAGGGAGGTCCCCAGCGCGGGGGGGGCGTTTATCTCGGTTTCCGGGGCGACGAGGACAAGGAAGGGCTGCTGATTCGGGAGGTGGTGGCGGAGGGCCCCGCGGCCAGGGCCGGTCTGAAGGACGGCGATCTGGTGCAGGCGATCGACAAGAAGCCGGTCAAGACGATGCGCGAGCTCTTTGAACTCCTCCGGGAAAAGAAGGTCGGCGACAAGGTCACGCTGAAGGTGCGCCGTGACAAGGAGAGCAAGGATCTCGTGGTGACTCTGGCCCAGCGTCCCACCCCTGGCGCCAGTCGCACTCGCCCCTGGAGCGCCTGGTATGGCGGCCAGAGCGAAAACATCCAGGATCAGCAGGGGCCATACGCGCACGAGTATGGCGGCATCTATCGCTCCGACGATGCGGGGGTCACCTGGAAGCGCATCAATTCGCTCAATCCGCGGCCAATGTACTTCAGCCAGGTGCGCGTCGATCCCAGTGATGAGAAGTATCTCTATGTCACCGGGGTGGCACTCTATCGGTCCGTCGATGGCGGCAAAACCTTCAAGCCCGACGGAGGCAACGGCGTGCACCCCGATCAGCACGCACTCTGGATCGATCCCCACGATGGCCGGCACATGCTTGTTGGTACCGATGGCGGATTCTATGTCACCTACGATCGCATGGATCACTGGGAGCACATGAACTACCAGGCGATCGGCCAGTTCTACCATGTGACGGTCGATAATCGCAAACCGTACCGCGTCTATGGCGGGCTGCAGGATAACGCCAGCTGGGCGGGGCCGAGTCAAACCCTCACGGGTCCGGGACCGATCAACGAGGACTGGATTGTGCTTGGCGGCGGCGATGGCTTTGTCTGCCGGGTCGATCCCGAGGATCCCGACCTGGTCTATTTCGAGAGCCAGGATGGCAACATGGTGCGGCGCCATCTGCGGACCGGGGCGGTCAAAAGCATCAAGCCCCAACCACCTCGCGGTCAGCCTCCGTATCGTTTCAACTGGAATACGCCGTTCATCCTGTCAGCGCACAACCCGCGCATCGTCTACAGCGGGGGCAACTTTGTGTTCCGTTCGCTCAAGCAGGGCGAGGAACAGAAGGTGATTTCGCCCGAGATCACCCGCACCAAATGGGGGTCGGCCACTGCGCTCGCCGAGTCGCCACGCAGCCCCGAGGTGCTCTACGCCGGCACCGATGACGGCTACCTCTGGGTGACCCGCGATGGCGGCGTGAAGTGGACCAATATTACCGACAATCTGCTGTCAGCGATCGGGGGGACGAAACACTACCGCTGGGTGAGTACCCTCGAAGCATCACGCCACGCCAACGGCCGCGTCTATGTGGTGCTCGACGGCCACCGTTCCGACGACGATGAACCGCATGTGTATGTCAGCGAGGATTATGGTCAGTCGTGGAAATCGCTGCGCAGCAATCTCCCCACCGGCTCGACACGCTGTTTGCGCGAGGATATCGAGAAGGAAGATCTCCTCTATCTGGGGACCGAGTTCGCGCTCTGGGCAAGTCTGAACCGCGGCGCCTCGTGGACCAGGATCAACAACAATCTGCCCACGGTGGCGATCCACGAGGTTGCCGTCCATCCCACGGCGGGGGAGATCGTGGTTGCCACCCATGGCCGCAGCCTGTGGGTGCTGGATGTGACGCCGTTGCGTGGCATCAAACCAAGCACGTTGACGGCGAAGGCGGCCCTGTACCGTCCGAACACCGCGGTGCGCTGGCGCAGTGAACCCCAGCGTGGCTCGCCCTACGGTTCGGGGAGTCGCCATTACTACGGCCAGAATCCACAACGAGGGGCCAGCATCTTCTACAGCCTGGGGCAGAAAGCAAACAAAATCGATCTGAAAATTCTCGATTATAGCGGCAAAACGATGCGCGTTCTGAATGTCCCGGCGGACCCAGGGCTGCATCGTGTGCAGTGGGATCTGACGCGGTTTGTCCTGCGCAACCCCGTTGGGGCTGGTCGCGAACGGGGCTTTTCCGAACCGATCGGCCCAGGGATGTACAAGCTGGTGCTGACCGTCGATGGGCAGGAATACACCGAGGGGGTGCGCGTGGAGGCCGACCCCACGGGCGTGCCCTCCACCATTGCCGAGGACGAGTTGGAGGACGAGGAGGAACGTGAAATGAAAGGCCACCGGATCGACGATTAACAGGCCAGCGAGGAGAGAACGGCCCGGGCCGTTCTCTCCTTTCACTCCGCGTTAGCCCTTCTTCTTGCCTGGCTGTTGCTGCGCCTTTTCGATCTTGGCCCAGGTATCCCGCAGCGACACCGTGCGGTTGAACACCAGCGCTCCGGGCTTCGAGTCGACCGCATCGGCACAGAAATAGCCCTGCCGTTCGAACTGGTAGCGATTGCCCGACGTCGCCGAGGCCAGGCCTGGCTCCAGCTTGCACCCCTTGAGCACCACCAGGGAGTTCGGATTGAGATTGACGTGATAGCTCTGCCCCTCTGGCACCTCCTCGGGGTTGGCCTTGAGGAAGAGATGATCGTACAGCCGTACCTCGGCATCGAGCGCATGGCTGGCCGATACCCAGTGAATCGTCCCCTTCACCTTGCGGCCATCGGGAGCATTGCCGCCCCTGGTGGTGGGATCGTAGGTACAACGAAGCTCGACCACCTCGCCACGCTCGTTCTTGATCACGCTGTTGCACTTGAGGAAATAGCCCCAGCGCAGGCGCACCTCACGCCCAGGCGCCAGCCGGAAGAAATCCCTGGGCGGATCCTCGCGGAAGTCGTCCTGTTCGATGAAGAGTTCGCGCGTGAACGGCACCTTGCGTGTTCCCGCCGTGGCATCCTCGGGATTGTTGACTGCTTCCAGTTCCTCGACCTGGCCCTCGGGGTAATTCTCAATCACCACCTTGAGCGGTTTCAGCACCGCCATCACCCGCAGCGCGCGCTTGTTGAGATCCTCGCGCAGCGAATCTTCGAGCCAGGACATCTCGATGGTACCGTTGAACTTCGAGACCCCGATTCGTTCGCAGAATTTGCGGATCGACTCGGGGGTGTAGCCGCGCCGGCGCAGACCACAGATCGTCGGCATGCGCGGATCGTCCCACCCCTGCACATACTTTTCGCGCACCAGCTCCAGCAGCTTGCGCTTGCTCATCACCGTGTAGCTCAGGTTCAAGCGGGCAAACTCGATCTGTTGCGGATGGAAGATACCCAGCTGATCGAGATACCAGTCGTAGAGCGGACGGTGGTTCTCGAACTCCAGGGTGCAGATCGAGTGCGTGATCTTCTCGATCGAATCCGACTGCCCATGGGCCCAGTCGTACATCGGATAGATGCACCACTTGTCGCCTGCATGCGGATGGGTCGCGTGGAGGATGCGATACATCACCGGGTCGCGCATGTTGAGATTGGGGTGCCCCATGGGAGGATAGGGAGGGACATCGACCCTGGCACGCAGGGTGCGTGACCCATCGGGGAATTCGCCCCTGCGCATGCGATCAAAGAGATCGAGATTCTCCTCCACCGTGCGCTCGCGATAGGGGCTGATCTTCCCGGGTGCGGTCAATGTACCGCGATGTTCGCGGACCGCGTCGGCGTCCAGATCACACACATAGGCTTTCCCCGCCTTGATCAGCTGGAGCGCCCACTCGTAGAGCTGCTCGAAGTAGTCGGAGGCGTAGTAGAGCCCATCCCACTGGAAACCCAGCCAGGCGACGTCTTCCTCGATGGAGCGGATGTATTCGATGTCTTCCTTGACCGGGTTGGTGTCGTCGAAGCGCAGATTGCACTTCCCGCCATATTGCTGCGCCAGGCCGAAGTTGAGGCAGATCGACTTGGCGTGGCCGATGTGCAGATAGCCGTTGGGCTCGGGGGGAAAGCGCGTTTGCACTCGCCCCTCGTGCTTGCCCTTCGCGCGGTCTTCCTCGATGATGGTCTGGATAAAATGGAGCGAGGGCGTCGACTCGGACGTACTCATTGCTCGAATCCTTCTCAGTGACGAAGCGTTGCTTCCTGGAGAGGTCGTTGTCGATCGGGTCAGCTGCCCAGCCGTTGCAGGGTACGATCGATGCGGGCCAGCGACTGCTCCTTGCCCAGAATGGCCAGCGCATCGAACAGACCAAAGCCGACCGCCTTGCCAGTAATCGCCACGCGCACCGCATGGATGATCTGGCCGATCTGGATTCCCTCTGTCTGCACAAACTGGTTGAGCAGGCCTTCCAGCGCCGGCGCCGCGAAACTCTCCGTGGTCGCCAGACAGGCGCGGAACTTCCTGAGCAGACCCGCGGCCTCCGGCGGTTTGCGCAGGCGCTTCTCAAAGGCGCTCTCGTCGTAGGGCACCTGGTCGTCAGCAAGGAAAAAGTCGAGATAATCGAGGATGTCCCCTGCTACCTTGATCCGCTCGTTGGCCGCCTGCACCACCTGCCTGAGGCGCGCCAGCTGGTGAGCCGTCGCGGGCTGGGCGAGCAGGCCGCGCTGTTGCAGGTAGGGCAGCACCCTTGCCGTCTTGGGCTCCACAGGGAGCGCCTGCATGTAGCGCTCCTGAAACGCCCACAGCTTCTTGCAGTCGAAACTCGCCGGGGCCTTGTTCACCCGCTCCAGCGAGAAGTTGGCGATCATCTCGTCAAGCGTGAACATCTCGCTCCGATCGTCGAGCGACCATCCCAGCAGAACGAGATAGTTCAGAATCGCTTCCGGCAGATACCCGACTCGCTCATAGAAATCGACAATGACCGGGTTAAAGGTGTCTGCCGAGGTGGTCAGGCCAATGGCCTGAGCGATTGCCTGACCATGGTCGTAGATCTTCTTGAAATCCGCGTTCTTCAGATACTGGCTGATCTTGCGTTTGCTCAGCTTGTTCTTGCTCCCCGGCTCGGCGACGAACGGCACATGAGCATATTCGGGGAGGGGATAGCCCAGCCCCTGGGCGATGAAGATCTGGCGCGCCGTGTTCGACAGGTGTTCCTCGGCCCGAATCACATGGGTGATTCCCATGTCGTAATCATCGATCACGTTGGCGAGGTTGTACAGCACGGTGCCATCGGCGCGCTGGATCACGTGGTCCTGCTCGTGCGTCCAGGCAACGGCCATCTCGCCGCGAATGTGATCGACAAAACGGCACGTCCCCTCGCGCGCCATCTTCAAGCGCACCACCCCCTGGCGCCCCGCGCTCTCCAGGCGAGCCCGGTCGGCGGCGCTTTCCGCCATCCATTTGCGGCTGTACAGGAAGGGGCGTTTCTCCTTCTCGGCTGCTTCTCGTTCCGCCTTCAACTCCTCCGGGGTGGCATAGTCATGATAGGCCAGCCCGCGTTCGAGGAGTTGGCGCACCGCTTCCTGGTAGCGTGGCAGCTTTTGCGACTGGTAGTAAGGGGCATGAGGCCCCTCGATTCCGGGGCCCTCATCCCAGTTCAGCCCCAGCCAGCGGAACCCGTTGAGGATCGGCTCCAGCGCCTCGGCGATATTGCGTTGTTGATCGGTGTCGTCGATACGGAGGATGAACTGTCCGCCATGATGCCGGGCGAAGAGCCAGTTGAAGAAGGCGGTGCGAACGCCGCCAATGTGTAGATAGCCCGTTGGACTCGGAGCAAAACGTGTGCGAACCATGCTCACCACTTCTGTGGCCAGGGGTGCCAGATAAACGACCATACCAGGAACAGACGGTGAGCGGAGATGCCGCCAATTCCAAGCCCCGCTCCACGTCTCAGATTATATGACCCCCGGCAGCAGTGCCAAGTTCGCCCCGGTGGCTCAGTCCCTCCGGGCCAGCATCCCCGCCAGCCGTTGCGCGATCGACTCCACCAGAATCTCCAGGCTCCCCGGTCCCACCGCCGCAATCACCTGTTGATAGATGTTGTGGCAATAGGTCGGCGCTGTGGGCAAATAGGCCGGTTGCCAGCCTCCCGTGAGTGTGCTCACCAGCAGCGGCACTCCGGGGAAGCGCTCGCGCAGGGCGACCTGGAAGAACTGATAGAGTTCACCCGGCACCAGCACCCACACCGCCTCCCCCAGCTGCCACAGGGCGACGGGATAGGGAAAGACCTTTCCCTCAGGGAGCGCCTGCAGGCGATTGAGCTGCCGGTTCATCTGCTCCACCATCGCGCGACAATCACGAATCTGGACAGGATCGCCCCCTTGGCGTGCCTTCGTCTCGGCGGCCAGCCATTCGTCGCGCTGCCGCGTGGTTTCCTCGCGGGTGGGCAGATCCACGCGATAGGGGAGGTCGACAGGGAAGTATTCCTGGCGCCAGCGCCTCAGACGTGGACGATCGGCCTCGGTCAGTGGTTGATGGGCCCACGTCCCAATCAAGGTGCCCGAGACCACAGGCCCCTGGTAGACAAAGCGCGTTTCGGCGGGCGGAATCGCCTCCAGGTGCGAGAGCACCGCGTACCCCAGTTGGCGACCATTACGATCTGCAATGGAGACATCTCCCACAAACCCCTCGCGCGGTCCCAGATCCCCCGAGGCGCCTTGCAGAAACAAACAGGGCGCCCTGGTGGTGCTCTCCACCACCTCGCGCAGCGCACCGACAAAATCCGGACTGATCAGCGTATTGTCCCACGCCAGCGTGGTTGGGTGGCAGGCGTAGTTGACGATCGTTCCCAGTATTTCCCCCTGTCGATCGGTGAGGCGCGCGAGCAGCAAGGTATCGTCGGCCTGTCCCATTGGATTGAATCCGCACACATGGCACTGGCGTTCCTCGTCCCAGAAATCCCGCTGTGCCGCAAGGCTGCAGCGCCCCTGGTGGTAGACGATCGCGGCCGGCTCCAGTTGCTGCACCGCCTGGCGCGCCAGATCCACAATCCGTTGGCGCATGCTGTCCAGATAGGGGCCAATGCGCTCGCCGCCTGGCAGATGCGAGCGGTTACGCGACATCCACCCTGCGCCATGGGTGTGCGACAGGGTCAGTTGAAAGTGCTCGGGGCGCAGCGCGATGGCCGCACAGACCGCCGCGCGAATGGTGGCAATTTCTTCCTCGTCGAGAATGCAGTGATCCACGGAAACCAGCAGTAAGCGCTCGCTCTCGCCCGCCGGCTCGCGCGGTTCCATCAGCAGCAGCGTGGCGCGCAAGGGGCGGTGCACTCCGGTGGAAATATCGTGCAGGGCTGCTCCCCACATGCGATGAAAGATTCCCACAGGCGGGGTGATATCGCCCTGAACAAGTGTGGCCCGACAGGAAGTCTGGAGAGTATCAACGTGTGTCATGGGAGGGTCACTGCCACAAAAGGGTGTCGCAAGCACGAACAGCCAGGAGACTCAGAAAACGCGGTTGGCGAGGGAAGGACAATCCTCTGTCACGAGGGGTGGAGAGCGGATTCCAGGTGCCTGAGCAGGCGATCGACCTCGGCGGCGGTTTCGGCATCCAGACTCCAGCTGAAAGGCGCGCGCCGGCGCGCGCTGCGAAAGAGCCCGCGTTTGACCAGCAGATATTTCTCGATGGCCAGAAAGCCATCCAGCCCCGCCTGCATCTGCAGCGCCACCAGCGCACAGATCGGGAAATACACACGATAGACCGTCTCGTCGTCGCCGTGTTGCAAGGCACGCCACAGAGCGACGATGCCATCGAGGAGATCCACCCCCGGCATGGTGCCAGCGACCCCCCGACGAAAACTGTCCACCAGAAGAATGCCCCCCGAACCCTCGAAGATGCGGGCTTTGCCGCCGGTGGCATCGCGCAAGGCGGACAGATTCGGTCCGATCGGGGCGCCTTCGGGCTTGAACACAATCTTGTCGGCGCCGTAGCGTTCGAGGAGTTCCACGCAGACCGCGATTGGAATCGACTGGCCAACATAGCCCGAGGCATCCTGCACAATCACCGGGAGCGAGACCGCTTCGGCCAGGCGGCGATAGTACTCAAGCAGCGCCGGCACAGGGAGCCGCGTGGTCAGGGGCGGCACTGCCATGATGGCGTCACACCCCGCACGCTCTGCCTGCCGGGCATAGAGCACCGCCTGGGCCCCGCTTTCGGCACCCACGCTCATGAAGACCGCTCCGCGGCCGGCGCTCCAGTCGACCAGCCATTGGGTCAGGCTCAGGCGTTCCTCGCTGGTTAAGCGCAGCAGTTCCGAAACCATGCCGGTGCCAAATCCCTCGGCGCCCTGGGCATAGAGCCAGTCGATCTCGGTCTGGAAACAGCCGCGATCGATCGAATCATCCTCAAGAAAGGGAGTGTGGACAATCGGCAACACCCCCTGCAACGGTCGAGTCATGCGGAGAATCCTTGCACCAGGTCCGGGCGGAGCGCATGGCCAACACTTTACCGCCGCGCCAGCGCCGGGGAAAAGGAGATCTTGAGAATTCCACCCTGGAACGCGCTTATTCGGGCGCGCGGGGCCAATTCGGAGTACAACAACCAGTAATCTACCCAGGGGTCTGATTCGTCTTTGGTACAGGGGTCGAACCGCGAGGCGGAATCCCTGGGCGCGACATCAACCCGGTTGAGGTGAACGGACGTACGCTTCAACCTCAGCACCGGATCGAATCTGTCCGAGAGGGAGTTAACATGCGAGGGAAGCGAAAAGTAGGTAGCCTCGCGGTCGCTCTCACCTGCCTGGTGGGAGTGGCCTGGTTGTGGGCAGCCGATCGACCAACGCTGCAACCGCAACGCGACAATCTGACCAAAGCCTATCACGCCGGCAATTACAAGGATGCGTACGAGGGACTGCGGAAACTCGCTCTCGATCCGCAGAACGATCCGCTCAAGGTGGGCAGCGATCTCAATCTGGGGATCAGCTGTTTGCAACAACTGGGCCGTGTGGATGAGATCGACGATTTCCGCGAAGCCGTGATCGCGGTGCACCAGAAGAACTGGCGCTTGCTGCAAACCGCCGCGCTGAGTTACGCCAATACCGAGCATTATGGGTACATCGTGGCGGGCAAGTTCTATCGCGGCTACAAGCGCGGCGGGGGACGTTATGTCAACGCCTTCCAGCGCGATCGGGTCCGCGCCCTCCAGCTGATGAACGCCGCCCTGCCCCTGACCAAACCCGAGACCGACAAGACCGCCCTGGCGGATTATCACCTCAACTTTGCCAACCTCCTTCTCAATGGCGCGGGTTGGCATGAATCGTGGCGCTTACAGTATTTGACCGACCTGGGCCAACTCCCCGATTACGATGAGGGTTATCGCTACTATTACCGCGGGTCGTCGACCCAGGGAGCCCCGGTCGATGCCGAGGGCAACCCCGTCCTGTACCACACCCCCGGGAGCTATTCCAAGGCTCAGAGCGACGGCGAACGCTGGCGCTGGATGCTGACTCAGGCGGCGGAGTTCGCTCCCAGCCGCCAGAGCGAGATCGACATGATCTTCGCCAACTTCATGCGCCAGGAACTGGGCGTGCAGACGATGGCTCGCCATGGCTACGGCTTCCGCAGCGACGACACCGACAAGGACAGCAGCGGGACCTATGCTCTGCACACCCTGAAGGATACCGAGACGATTGCTCGCCTGGCGACCGGCATCAAACGCTTTGCGCTCCCCGATGAGTTCAACTGGATCAAGATTTACGAACGGGTCGCCGCCCGTGGCAAAAGTACCTCGGGCGAACAGGCACGCGATGCTCTGGCGCAGGAATTCGAGGATCGGCGCCAGTACGTCAAGGCGGCGGAGGCGTGGAAGAAAGCCATCGCCGAGTATGGTCCGAGCGACAACAAACATCGGCAGCAACGACTTGATCAGATCGTCGGCAACTGGGGTCGTTTCGAGGCGGGTCAACCTCAGGCCGCCGGCACCAGGGGGGTGGTCGATTTCCGCTTCCGCAACGGTCACAAGGTGACTTTTGAAGCCCACGCCATCAAGGTTTCCAAGCTGCTCGACGATGTCAAAGCCTATCTGAAGGGCAATCCCGGCCAACTCGACTGGAATCGGATGAACATCGGCAACATCGGCTATCGGCTGGTGGAACAGAATCAACAGCAGTACGTGGGCGAAAAGGTGGCCGGCTGGGACCTGGCGCTCAAACCGCGTCCCGACCACGTCGATGACCGCGTTACCGTCACCACGCCGTTGCTCAAGCCGGGTGCCTATCTGCTGACCGCCAAGATGGAAGGTGGCAACATCAGCCGCATTATTGTCTGGCTGAACGACACCATCCTCGTCAAGAAAATCCTGGATCGGAAGGTGTACTACTTTGTCGCCGATGCGATCGATGGCGCGCCGGTAGCCAGGGCCAATGTCGAGTTCTTCGGTTGGAAGCAGGTGCCGGTGCAGCCCAACAAGCCGCAGTGGCGCATCGATACCACCAACTTCGCCGAGCTGACCGATGCCCAGGGGCAGATCCTGCTCGATAACAGCAAGCAACCCCAGGATCACCAGTGGCTGCTAATCGCACGCAAGGCCAGGGACGGGCAAGGGGGAGCGGATCGCTTCGCCTACCTTGGCTTCACGGGGGTCTGGTACAACTCGATTTATGACCCCGAGTACAATCAGACCAAGGTCTTTGTGATGACCGATCGGCCGGTCTACCGTCCGCTCCAGACGGTGCAGTTCAAGGTGTGGATTGGCCAGGCCAAGTACGACCAGCAAGACAACTCGCCCTTTGCGAACAAGAACTACACCGTTCGCATCAACAATCCCAAGGGCGAAAAGGTTCTGGAGAAGCAGTTCACCACCGATGACTACGGCGGGCTGGCCGGGGAATTCGCCTTGCCGTCTGACGCCACGCTGGGTGTCTATGGCCTGCAGGTTCTCAACTACGGCGGTTCGAGCTTCCGCGTCGAGGAATACAAGAAGCCCGAGTTCGAGGTGACGGTCGAGGCGCCCAAGGAACCGGTGCGCCTGGGTGAGAAGGTAACCGCCACCATTCAGGCCAGGTACTATTTCGGCGCCCCGGTGACGAGCGCCAAGGTCAAGTACAAGGTGCTGCGCTCCAGCTACAGCAATACCTGGTATCCGCGCGGTGTGTGGGACTGGTTCTATGGCTCCGGATACTGGTGGTTTGCGCGCGATTATGTCTGGTATCCCGGCTGGGCCGAGTGGGGTTGCAAGTGCCCGACGCCCATCTGGTGGGATCGTGGCCCGCGCGAACAGCCCGAGGTGGTTCTGGAGAACGAGGTGCCCATTGGCCCGGATGGCCTGGTGAAGTTTGACATCGACACCGCCCCGGCCAAGGCGCTGCACGGCAATCAGGATCACAAGTATTCGATCACCGCCGAGGTGGTGGATGAATCGCGCCGCACCATTGTGGGCACGGGCGATGTCCTGGTGTCGCGGCAGCCGTTCAAGGTCTTCACCTGGGTGGATCGCGGGCATTACCGCGTTGGCGATGCCATCAAGGCCAGCTTCCGCGCCCAGACGCTCGATCAAAAACCGGTCGAGGGCAAGGGGCTGCTGACCCTCTATCGCATCACCTACAACGACAAGAATCAGCCAGTGGAGACGGCCGCCGAAACGTGGAAACTCGACACCAATGTCGAGGGGATGGCCCAGCAGCAGATGAAGGCGATGAAGGCAGGCCAGTATCGCCTTTCCTACAAGCTGACCGACAGCAAGAAGCACACCATTGAGGGCGGATATCTCTTTATCATCCAGGGGGAAGGGTTCGATGGGAGCAACTACCGCTTCAACGATCTGGAATTGATCACCGACAAGCGGGAATATGCCCCCGGGGACAAGGTCAAGTTGCTGGTCAACACCGACCAGAACAATGGCACGGTGCTCCTCTTTGTGCGTCCGACCAATGGCATCTATCTGGAACCGAAGGTGCTGCGGTTGACGGGCAAGAGCATCGAGCAGGAAGTGGCGGTCCTGCAGAAGGACATGCCGAATTTCTTCATCGAAGCGGTGACGATCCATGGCGGACGTCTCTACACCGAAACGCGCGAGGTGGTGGTTCCGCCGGAAAAACGGATCCTCAATGTCGAGGTTCTGCCCTCGGAGAAGGAGTACAAGCCGGGGCAAAAGGCCGCGGTAAAAGTCAAGTTGACCGATCTGCAAGGGAAGCCGTTTGTCGGCTCGACGGTACTCAGCGTGTACGATCGCAGCGTCGAGTACATCGCTGGCGGATCCAACGTGCCGGAGATTCGTGAGTTCTTCTGGAAGTGGCGCCGCCACCATTACCCCACCACCGAGAGCAGTCTGAACCACTGGTTTGGCAATCTGCTGCGGCACAGCGAGATCGGCATGTCCAACCTGGGTGTCTTCGGCGCGACCGTGGTGGAAGAACTGGCTGCCAGGAAGGGCGATCGTGGGGAGGATAAAGCGAAGGAGTCGAGGGCAGACCTGATGGCGCCCCCGGCGCTCGGCGGTCCGGGCGGCTTCGGGGGTAGTGGAGGGAAGCACGCCGCGGATGGCCGCGAGGGTCTCCCGGGAGACGGCTTGCCCACAGCCAAGGGCGAACGCCAGCAAGCGGCGCAGGGAGGCGAACCGGGGGCAGTCACCGAGCCCGTCGTCGGTCCCGAGCCGGCGGTACGCAAGAATTTTGCCGACACCGCCTTCTGGTCCTCTTCGCTGACCACCAACAAGGAGGGAATCGCCGAGGTGTCCTTCAACATGCCCGAGAACCTGACCGGCTGGAAGGTCAAGGTCTGGGCCATGGGCCAGGGCAGCAAGGTGGGCGAAGGCTCGGCCGAGGTGGTCACGCGCAAGGATCTCCTGGTGCGCCTGCAAGCTCCGCGTTTCTTTGTTGAGAAGGACGAGGTGGTTCTGTCCGCCAACGTGCACAACTATCTCAAGTCCAACAAGATGGTGAAGGTTTCGCTCGAACTGGAAGGGGCGACCCTGGCCCTCCGCGGCGATGCCACCCAGCAGGTGCTGATCCCCGCCAACAGCGAAAAACGCGTTGACTGGCGCGTGGATGTCAAACACGAGGGCCAGGCCATCGTTCGGATGAAGGCGATCAGCGATCAGGAATCCGACGCCATGCAGATGAGCTTCCCCTGTCATGTTCACGGGATGCTCAAGATGGATTCGTTCTCCGGCGTGGTGCGGCCCGACAAGGATGCCAGCCAGATCACCATCACGGTGCCCAGGGAACGCCGTATCAATGAATCGCGGCTGGAAGTGCGTTACTCGCCGACGCTTGCCGGCGCCATGGTCGATGCGCTCCCCTACATGGTGGACTATCCCTATGGCTGCACCGAGCAAACGCTCAATCGCTTCCTGCCAACGGTCATCACCCAGCACATTCTGCAGGAGATGAAGCTCGATTTGAAGGAGATCGAGAAGAAACGGACCAACCTCAACAGTCAGGAGATCGGCGACGACAAGGAACGTGCCAAGGGGTGGAAGCGCTTTGAACGGAATCCCGTCTTCAACGAGGACGAGGTGAAGAAGATGTCGGTCGCTGGGGTGCAGCGCTTGACCGAGATGCAGTGCACCGACGGCGGCTGGGGCTGGTTCTCTGGCTGGGGCGAGCACTCCTATCCGCACACCACCGCCGTGGTGGTGCACGGGCTGCAACTCGCCAAGCAGAACGATGTCGCCATCGTCCCCGGCGTGCTGGAGCGAGGGATCGCCTGGCTGCAAGCCTACCAGGCAAATGAGATCCGTAAACTTCAAAATGCGACCGGGAAGATCAATCCCTGGAAGGACCACGCCGACAACGTCGACGCCCTGGTGAACATGGTGCTCGTGGATGCCGGCCTGTCCAGCAACGAGATGCGCGACTTCCTCTACCGCGACCGCACCAAGCTGGCTGTCTACGCCAAGGCGATGTTCGGTCTCGCCTTGCACAAGGATCAGCAGGCCGACAAACTGGCGATGATCCTCAAGAACATCGAGCAGTATGCCGTGCAGGATAACGAGAACCAGACGACCTACCTGAAACTGCCAGGCGACAACTACTGGTGGTGCTGGTATGGCAGCGAGATCGAGGCCAATGCCTACTATCTCAAGCTGTTGACGCGGACCAATCCCAAGGATGAGAAGGCCGCCGGATTGGTGAAGTATCTCCTCAACAACCGCAAGCACGCGACCTACTGGAACAGCACGCGCGATACCGCCATCTGCATCGAGGCGATGGCCGATTACCTGAAGGCCAGCGGCGAGGATCGCCCCGACCTGACGATCGAGGTCTGGCTCGACGGCAAAAAGCAGAAGGAAGTGAAGGTCGATAAGTCCAACCTCTTCACCTTCGACAACCGCTTTGTGCTTGTGGGCGATGCGGTTCTCGACGGCAAGCACACGGTGGAGATCAAGAAGAAGGGAACGGGCGCGGTCTACTTCAACGCCTACCTGACCAACTTCACCCTGGAAGACCACATCACTCGGGCCGGTCTTGAGGTGAAGGTGAACCGCAAGTATTACAAGCTGACGCGCGTGGACAAAACCATCAAGGTGCCGGGCTCACGCGGGCAGGCGGCGGATCAGAAGGTGGAGAAGTACGAACGCACCGAACTGAAGAATCTGGCGCAGTTGAAGAGCGGGGATCTGGTCGAGATCGAACTGGAGATCGACAGCAAGAACGACTACGAATACCTGATCTTCGAGGACATGAAACCAGCCGGGTTCGAGGCGATGCTGGTCCGCAGTGGTTACAACGCCAACGACCTGGGCGCGTACATGGAGCTGCGTGACGATCGCGTCAGCTTCTTCGTGCGGGCCCTGGCGCGCGGCAAGCACAGCGTCAGCTATCGGATGCGGGCTGAGATTCCAGGCCGGTTCAGCGCTCTGCCGACCCGTGCCTCGGCGATGTATGCTCCCGAACTGAAGGGCAATTCCGATGAGATCAAGCTGATCATCGAGGATTGATCACGCGGTTCGGATCGGTTAACCCCCGGAGGGAGAGCGCGGGAGATCTCCGTACTTTCCCTTCGGGGGTTTTGCTCTCCTGGCACTGCGCGGACTACCTACTCACTCCAGATCCGGGCATCGCTGCGGATGTGCCACCGACGCGGTTTCGTGTCACTCTGCGGAGCCGCCACGCTGGCCTCGAAACTGGTCGCGGTGATTTCCAGACGCACCGGTCCCAGCGCGGTACGCCCCAGGTGCGATAAGCCCAGTCTTCTCAGGCTTGGTGCCCAGCTGCCGTTTGTTTTGCGATACTCCTGCTGGGCGTAATAAATCTGGTGGAGCAGATCGCGAGCGGAGAGCGCGGGATCGGCATGGTAACGGTCGGTCCCTGGCGGCGCCGTGCTGAACTGCACCACGCCCCAGCGCTCCGGGCGATGCATGTCGATGACTCCCTGAGGCGACCACACCCAGTTGTCCTCGCGCTTCCCCGCTACTTTGCGATATTTCCCCTCCGCTAACTCGTGTTCCCACTCCACCCGCGAAAAGTTGATGCGCCATTGATCGCCCTGACGCGGCGGGATTGGCACCGCACTGAGCTCCTTGAGTCCCTTCCAGGGCCAGGCGATTTCGACGGTCCAGCCGCGATCCTGATCACGCGGATCGTTGCAGGTGCCGTTGACGTGGACCGCGGTCTGCAACCCGGTGATTTCCCAGGCATCGATCGCGCGCCCCCCATCCTTGTATGGTTTGGACAGCAGCAGATCCCAGGTGGTGTTCAGCGCATTCAACTCCAGTTCCGCGTACAGGTGGCTATCACCATCGGGATCGAGAAACACCTCGAAATCGTTATCGTGAAAGATCACCGCATCGTGCTGCGTCAACGTGCCCCAGACGTGCGGCTCGGTCAACTCCGCGGCGAGGTAGAGATGGCGCTCATCCCAGAGCATCTTCATCCGGGTCCGATGGCGCGGTGCGGGTTTTCGGTCGCCTTCGATGTCCACAAACGGCTCGCTCCACGGGACCGCTGCCCAGGCCGCTTCATCAAGTCGGCCATCGATGCGGATCGGCCCTGGAGCGCGCGCGCACACATAGCCGCGAGGGGGAGGATGCGAGTGATCGACAAAGGGTTCTGCCGCCGGTTCGGCTTCCGGCGTTGAGGGCACCAGCAAGATCAATCCCAGCAAGATCGCCAGCAACACACCCAGACCAATCCAGCCGCGTATGGTCACCGTTGCTCTCCTCGCACACAGATCTGAACCGGGTTCCGCTCGTTCTCGTTCCCCTCACCATGATACGACTGCCAGCCCCAGGGATGCACCCGAGAGGTCGCTCGCGCGCAGAGACATCGAGCAAACGCAGCGAAAACTGCTTGCTCTGCCGACGGAACCCGCTACCATCGAGAAAGGAGACGTCCCTCGCGGCGTCCGCAACAGTGCCTCCACCGATGATCTCTCCCACCCTCCCGCGCGAGGAGCTTCATGAAACGTACTTTGCCGATCGTTTTTCTCGTCCTCCTGCTGACTCAGCCAGGGCGGGCGGCGGATCCCTTTACGCTCAAGGAAGGGGATCGCGTTGTTTTCCTGGGCAACACCCTGATTGAACGCGAACAGCGTTATGGCTACTGGGAACAACTCCTGAGCGCGCGCGCTCCGCAGCAGGCGATCAGTTTTCGCAACCTGGGCTGGAGCGGCGACACGGTGTGGGGCGAGGCGCGCGCCCGTTTTGGCAGCCCCGCGGATGGGTTCCGCCATCTCAAGGAACATGTGCTCGCGCTCAAGCCCACGGTGATCCTCCTCGGCTATGGCACCAACGAGGCGTTTGAAGGAAAGGAAGGGTTGCCGAGGTTCGAGGCGCAACTCAAGGTTCTCCTCACTACCCTGGCGCCAACCCAGGCGCGTCTGGTGCTCCTCTCTCCGCTGAAGCACGAGAACCTGGGCGCTCCGCTCCCCGATCCCACCCCCCAGAACGAGAATCTGCGGCTCTACAGCGACGCCCTGCGCAAGATGGCCGCGCGCGAAAAACTGGTTTTTATCGATCTGTATACTCTGGTAAAGGCTGATCCGAAGGGCCCTCCGCTGACCGACGATGGCATGCATCTGACTGACTTCGGCTACTGGCGGACGACGGCGGCCCTCGAACAGGGGTTTGCCCTTCCCTCTCAGCGCTGGGAACTCGATCTGCAGGTTGGTCGGCTAACCTCAGCGACCGGGGCCAAGGTGGCACCCCAATCGACCAATCCGCTCCGCTTCGAGGTAACGGATTTCGCCTTGCCTTTCCCCCTGAATCCCACGAAGGGAAACGCTCCGCGTGCCCTCCCGGGGCATGAACGCATCCTGCGTGTGCAAGGGCTGGCCGACGGCAAGTACACCCTCAAGATCGATGGCACGGTGGTCGCCACGGCACCCGCCGCCGCCTGGGGCAAGGGAGTTGCGCTGACGCAGGGCCCCGAGTTTGCCCAGGCCGAGCAACTTCGTCAGGCGATTCGCGCCAAGAATCTCCTCTACTTCCATCGCTGGCGCCCGCAGAACGAGACCTATCTCTTTGGGTTCCGCAAGCACGAGCAGGGCCAGAACGCCCGTGAGATTCCTCAGTTTGATCCACTGATTGAAAAAGCGGAAAAGGAAATTGCCCGGCTGAGTGTGCCGGTCTCTCAGCGTTATGAACTGGTTCCGGCACAGGAGGGACAGAAATGAGGCCTTGGTTCATTCTACTCGGAGTTCTGTCTTTCCTTGGGGCAGCGACGCCGGTCCATGCGCAGCGTGATGCGCGCGTTCCCGATCCCGACCCGGAACTGGAACGGAAGACCTTCAAGCTCGCCGAGGGCTTTGAAGTAAATCTCTTCGCCGCCGATCCGCTCCTGGCCAAGCCGATCCAGATGAGCTTCGATCCCAGGGGGCGATTGTGGATCGCCTGTAGCGAGGCCTATCCGCAGCTCAAGCCCGGCCAGAAGCAGAACGACAAGATCATTATCCTTGAGGACACCAACGGCGACGGGAAGGCGGACAGGACCACGGTTTTTGCCGAAGGCTTGCTCATCCCCACGGGGATCGCCCCGGGCGATGGCGGGGTCTATGTGGTGGATAGTACGGATCTGATTCATCTCAGCGATACCGATGGTGATGGCAAGGCCGATCGGCGCCGCGTGATTCTCTCGGGGTTTGGCACCGAGGATACCCACCACATGGTCCACAGCCTGCGCTGGGGGCCTGATGGGATGCTCTACTTCAACCAGTCGATTTACATTCACAGTCACATTGAAACCCCTCACGGTCCGCGTCGTCTGGGTGGGGGGGGCACCTGGCAGTTCCGCCCAGAAACGCGGCAGCTGGAGGTGTTCGCGCGCGGCTGGGTTAACCCGTGGGGACATCACTTCGATCGCTGGGGCGTTTCCTTTGTGACCGATGGCGCCGGCGGCGAGGGCATCAACTATGTCGTTCCCGGCGCTAGCTACCCGACCGCCGTCGGGGCCAGCCGCATTCTTCACGGGCTCAATCCCGGCACGCCCAAGTATTGCGGACTGGAGATCCTGAGTGGGACGCATCTGCCCGAGGACTGGCGCGGCAGCCTGATCACCAACGATTTCCGGGGCCATCGGGTCTGTCGCTATGTGGTCAAGGAGGACGGCGCTGGCTACGCCGCCCAGGAGAAAACGGAACTGATCAAGTCGAATCACCCCGCCTTCCGTCCGGTGGATGTCCGCATGGGACCGGATGGCGCCATCTACATCGCCGACTGGTATAACCCGATTATTCAGCATGGAGAAGTGGATTTTCGCGATCCGCGACGTGATCAAACCCACGGCCGCATCTGGCGCATCACGGCAAAGGGACGCCCACTGGTGGAACGGCCGAAGCTGGTGGATGCCAAAATCGAGGCGCTGCTCGATGCCCTGAAGCAGCCGGAAGGATGGACCCGGCATCAGGCGCGCCGTGTGCTCAAGGAACGGGGTGCGCAGGCGGTGCTTCCTGCCCTGGCGAAGTGGGTCAAGGCGCTCGAGGGGCAGGCTCCCACCTTCGAGGAGCAGGCGCTGGAGGGCTTGTGGACCTACCAGGCGCTCGACGTGGTGGAACCGCAACTGCTGAAAACCCTCCTCAACGCGCGCAATCCCCAGGTGCGCGGCGCCGCAACCCGTGTCCTGGGCGCCTGGCAGAATCGGCTCGATCATCCGCTCGAATTGTTGGCGGCACGCGTGAACGACGATCATCCGCGCGTGCGTCTGGAAGCGGTCCGCGCCCTGTCCACCACCCCCAGCGCGCATGCCGTGGAAATTGCCGTGCAGGCTCTCAGTCGTCCGCTCGATCTGTGGCTCGACTATGCCCTGTGGTTGACCGTCCGTGATCAGCAAGCGCGCTGGCTCCCCGCCTTTCAGAAGGGGGCGCTCACCTTCCAGGGGAACATCAAGGGGCTTACCTATGCGTTGCAGGCAATCGGCTCGCGCGAGGCGGTCCGGCCCCTGGTCGAGCTGGTGCAAAAGGGCAAAATCCCCGCCGACAGCGAGGAAGGAGTTCTTGGGTTGATTGCGGCGCTCGGCGAGCCAGGCGATTTGCGTCTGGTCTTCGATCTGGTGCTGAAGGACGCCACGCCGGCGACACGCAAGACAGCGTTGCTCGACGGACTGGCTCAGGCGATGCGCCAACGCAGGGTTCGCCCCAACGGGGAACTGACCACCCTGAGACCGCTGTTTACCAGAGGTGAGGAGGGGGCTCGCGCGGCTGCGCTGCGCCTGGCGGGGCTGTGGCAGGTGGAGGCGCTGCGCGAAGGTATCGTGGAGCAGGCACGGGCCAGGGAAACGCCGATCGCTCTGCGCCAGGCCGCCATGGACGCCCTCGTGTCTCTGGGTGATCGCAAGGCGGTGGAAACTCTGCAGGAGATCATCGATCAACGCGGCACCGCAGCAGAGCAGCGCCGTCTTGCCCTGGTTGGTCTCACCGCGCTGGATACCACTGCGGCCTCGGGGCGCGTGGTGGCGGTGCTGGCGAGCGATCCGAAGGCGGATCCGAGCGAGGTCATCACGGCGTTTTTGCAGCAAAAACAGGGGATGCCGTTGTTGATTGCCGCCCTCAAGGAGAAGGAGTTGCCTGCCGACGTGGCCAAGTTGGCGGTCCGGACCGCCCGGAGCACGGGCCGCGATACCACCGCGCTGGTGGACGCGCTGACGAAGGCAGGGAAGCTGACCACCGCCAAGCGCACCTTGACACCCACGGAGCTGCAACAGCTGGTGGCGGAGGTGGCGCAGACTGGCGATGCGGCCCGGGGAGAGGCGCTCTTCCGCCGCAAGGATCAGTTGTGTTTGAAATGCCATGCCATCGCCGGAGCCGGCGGACAGGTTGGTCCGGATCTGTCGAGCATCGGCGCCAGCGCCCAGGTGGACTATCTGATCGAATCACTGCTGCTTCCCAACAAGGCCGTCAAGGAGAACTACCACGCCACGCTGGTCACCACCAAAAAGGGGCAGCTCTACACCGGCATCAAGGTACGGCAAACAAAGACCGAGCTGGTGCTGCGGACCGCTGAGGACCAGGAGTTAACCATTCCGCTCCCATCGATCGAGGAGCAAGCGCCGGCGGCCTCGCTGATGCCCGAGGGACTCACCGATCCGTTGACGCGCGGCGAGTTGATTGATCTGGTACGTTTCCTCTCCGAGTTAGGGAAAATAGGCCCTTACCAGGTGAGCAAGGCACGCCTCGTCCGTCGCTGGCAGACGCTGGAGCCGACGCGCGAAGCCTACACCGCTCAGTCGCGCCAGGGGACTGCCACGGTGGCTACCGAGGCATCGTGGCAGACGTGGAGCCCAGCCTACAGCACCGTGCGTGGCACCCTGGCGCTCGATGGGTTGCCAAAATTTACCTTGCGCCGCGCCCTGGAAAAGGACATGCTGGAGATCAGCCATGTTCGCTGTCAGCTGGATGTCACCACGCCGGGGAAGGTCAACCTTCTTTTCAACTCTCCCCGGGGATTGAAATTGTGGGTGGATGGACAGCCCGTCGAGGTGCACAAGGAGACCGCGCTCGATCTCAAGACCGGGTTGCACACTCTTACGTTGACGATCGACCGTCGGCAACGCAGCGAGGATCTGGGCATCGAGGTGCTCGAACTCCCCGGTTCCAGGGCCCAGGTGCGCGTGGTCGGCGGAAAATGATTCGCTGTGGCTTCACTCGCCGCGCTTCAGGTGCGGCGAGTGAAGCCGGATACTCAGCCCCAGAACTTCCACCAGGGCCGCTTCGGCGAAGGCGGCGGTTTTGGCGCGGTGCGTGGCTTCCTGGGTGCAGGGCTGTCTCCCACGCGTTCCACAATCTTCACCGAGGAGAGAAGGCGTTTGAGCGCCTCCTCTTCTTCCCCGGTGCCCACCGCATGCACACGCACTTCCCCGCCACACTCCGGGCAGTGGATGAGCTTGCCCACGGGCACCGTGATGGACACCTTGCAATGCGGACAGGGTACCGTCGATTCGGCCATCTCGCTGTCTCCACTCGGGTATCGCCCTGATTCAGGTATTCGTCCCCACGCGCTTGATGAACTCCAGGAATTCTAAAGGGACTGCCAGCAGAACGGTATTGGAGGCGCTCGGGCCCAGACCATCGATCGTTTGCAAGGTGCGCAGCTGCATCGCTCCCGGGCTGCTGCTCATGATGGTGGCCGCGGCGGCCAGGTTCTCGGCGGCCAGCTTGTCGCCCTCCGCCTTGGTGATGGTGGCGCGTTTCTCTCGTTCGGCCCCCGCCTGGCGCGACATGATCTTCTTCAATTCCTCCGGCATGTCGATATCCTGGAGCCGAATGCCGGTCACATGCAAGCCCCATTCACGCGAATCCTTCTCGACATGGCGTTCCACCTCCTGGGCGATTTGTTCGCGTTCGGCGAGCAACTCGTCGAGCGTCATTCCGCCAACCACATCGCGGAGCGCACTCTGGGCCAGCTGGGCAATTGCGAAGGCGTAGTCCTGAATCTTCATGACTGCGTCTTCCGGAGTGACCACCCGATAAAACAGCACACTGTCGATGGTGACCGGCACATTGTCGCGCGTGATCACTTCCTGTTCACGGATGTGATGGGTCAACACGCGCGTATCGATCATGCGCACGCGATCAAGCACCGGGACGATGAAGAACAACCCCGGACCACGAATCCCGCGAAACTCGCCGAGCCGCAGCACCACGCCGCGCTCCCACTGGTTGGCCACCTTGATGGCGCTGGAGACCAGACTGGAAACCACCAGTCCTAATACTCCAAGGAAGACCGCAAATGTCGGGTGATACTGACCCACCAGCAGTGCCAATCCCAGGCTGGCCACCGCCAGGATAATGAACACCGCCGTTTGCACAAAGCTGGCCATGTTCGTCTCCGTCAGGCGAATCTGTTTTCCTGCCTCGAAAGCCGCACTGGACCATGGATTTTCTTCTGGCATCAGCGCCCCCGTAAGCACAACGTTGTTGATGAAAGCTCTGCCGAGGAGGGGTTCTATCCCAGCCGAACGAACCCATGGCCGACGACATCCTCGATCCCCTGGAGCAAAATTCGACCGCGGGGTGGAAGGGTCGCTCCCACCTGAAGGACACACAATTCCCACCCTGCATCGCGCAGTCGGATCAGATCGTTTCGGGTCGTACTGTTGCTCATGTCGGCATCTTCATAGGCGCCGCGCGAGGCCAGGAGGAAACGATTTTCGTGGCAGCTCACGGGGTATTGACGGTGCAACACCTGGAGCGCCTCGATCAGGAGCCGGGCACAGGCTCGACAGGGACTGCGATTGATGGCGATCGTGGTGATAATGGGGCTGTTGTGGGGCGTCCAGTTCGACAGGGCACGCGGAATATGCAGGCGCCAACTTTCTGAACGCAGCAGTTTCTCCTCCGCGTGTTCCCCGGAACTGGCGGTGAGACGATAGTCCTCGGGCGAAAAGCGGCAGCAAAGCAGGCCATAGGTTGTCTGGCCTGCCGTTTCGAAATGGGGCCGGTGGACGACCAGTTCATGGCCGTAGTGCAGTACGAGTTGTTCCCAGTGCAGGAGCATGAAACGCCCTCGTGTGCGAATCCTCGCCTGGGATCCCAGGTGACAGGGGGCGGAGATCCCGTCTCTCGATTGTCGTTCCCCGGAAGGCTCTGTCAAGCACCGAGACGACCCGGTCGCGTGGAACGGCTCAAATCGTCGGGTTTTCCCCCGGTCCGTGCGGCTTCTGGCGCAGCAGACGGAGCAGAGCCAGGCCGTCGGAGTTCAGATGCTGTTCGCGGAACGGTAACAGGTTCACGCTGCCATAGAAGAGAGAGAGGATGGCGAACAACCCGAGCCAACCGCGCAGCAGCGCTGGCAGGGGGGCGGCAATCAGAAATCCGGCGAGGAGCCCGCAGAGGAGATTGGTGGCGGGTCCGGCGAGAAGGAAGAGGATCATCCGCCAGCGTTCGGCTGCGCGGCCCTGGCACTCGGCATACCCACCCAGCCAGGAGTTTTGGCTATCCCACCGGAGGCGCCAGCCCGCGCGTTCACGCACCAGGGTGATCGGTCCAACACGAGCAAAGCGCGGAGACAGCCCTGCCATCCACCCGCCCAGCAGATGCCCTGCCTCGTGGCAAACAATGGTGAGCAGGAACAGCAGCGGAATGACCCCGCACAGAAGCGAGAGACCCAGCGCGGAACCCAGGGAAGAGGTGAGGGGAGGCACAAGGACAAGCAGCATGGCAAACAGGCCACACGCGGTCCCCAGGAGCAAAAACGCCACGATCGTCCCCAGCGCCAGCCAGCGTAGTCCGCTCCGGACGCCGCGTCGGAGGTGAGCTTGCCAACTCGGATGAGGAGTGGCTCTGGTGCTTGGAGAATGGGTCAGCGAGCGAAACAACAGACGGCAGGGCGGGCAGTCGAGGCGCCCGTCGGACAGATACATGCGTCGGCCGCAGTTCGGGCAAACCATTGTGCCACCCGCAGGGAGTTGCTCGGTGCTCTACTCCTTGTTTTCCTGGTAAACGCCGGCGACCGCCTCGGGGACGGTGGCGAAAACCTCGAACGGTGCTGGGCCAGCGCCGCGCGTGCTGATCAACCGTGTGATCTCGAAGATCTCGCGCACCTCGGGAGTCAGGTTGGCGAAGATCAGTCGGCCGCCCTGCTGACGCAGCAAGCGGTGCAAACTGAGGAGGGGGCGAAAGCCCGCGCTGGACAGATACTTGACCGTCTGGAAATCGAGAATCACGTTCTGGGCCTGGGATTGGACCGCCACGGCCAGAAATTGCTCTCGAAGCACCTCCGCCAGATCATCTCCCAGGATCTTGCTCTCGGTCACTTTCAGGACCAGGACGGGACACTGGAAATGGGTGGTAGGAGACTGTGTCATGATGGGAACCAGTTTGTCAGAAGGAGAACTGCTGTGGAGCCCAACCTTATCCTGAAGATAGCGAACGCCTTGATGCAAGGCAAACAGGAAATCACCTGGCGCCGCCAATGGTCTGCGGGGAAAGGGAAACGCGCACAGAACGCGGGCGTTGGCCTTACTTGATGCGCCGGACGCGGAAGAGATGGAAGCTTTTCCCCTTTTCGTACACAAACCCTTTCGGGCGTGGCTGGCCGACATCTGCGAAACAGAACTTCAGACTGTTGCCGGTGACCTCGTAGTAGCCGTGAAGTTTCTTGCCCCCTTTCAAGTCCCAATCAATGGTCGCAGGCTTCTTGTCCGGGTCGATCGTGTAGGTTCCTTCCTCTTCAATTTTGCCATTGTAGAGATAGGTGTACTTCCCGTTGTCGAAGACAAAGCGCATCTTTTGCACGGAGATCGGCGGCATTGGCTTTCCATTGATTTCGCTGGAGACCCCCTGCCAGGTCCCCTCGATCCCCTTGCGCGCCCTGGGAGGATCCGCGGCGATTGTTGTGGTTCCAATCAGCATCAAGAGCAGCGCTTTCCACCACACGGTTCATCCCTCCAAAAAGGTGTTGAATGAAGCGTAATTTGCACCGGCGCGTGGCAGTTGTCAAGGCGCTGTCTGCTTCGGTATTTCCATGCCTGGCGGGAGAACAAGGAAGTGGGCGGCAGGAGGGAAGCGCAAAAAAGAGAGGCGCGGCTTCGTGCCACGCCTCTCTTTATGTGAACGGCCGAGGATTCGACCGGCTTAGGGGAGTTTCCGCGCGTCGGCAACATCGGTGCCGTCGTCGGTGTCAGGTGCGCTGTCTCGCTGAGTGGGGAAGCGGTAACCTTCTCCCAGCCAGCGTCCGAGATCGATCTGCTTGCACCGCGGACTGCAGAAGGGAAACTGCGGCCATTCCAACCGCTCCCCTTCCATGATCCGCTCGCAGATCGGACAACGCACCTTTATCATCGGAAACTCACTCGGGTGACTTGGAAGTTTTCGCACTGGACTTGCTCGCGGAATCGCTCTTGGCCGGGGCTGCGGTAGGGGTTGTACTGGTCGTACTGGCCGAATCCGTCTTGCTGGTCGCTTCCTGCTCGGCCTTGGCAGCCTTCTTGTACGATTCGCTGCGATAGTCGGTCTCGTAGAATCCCGAGCCCTTGAAGATGATGGCGGCCCCCCCGCCGAACAACCGGCGGAGCTTGAGCTTGCCGCAACTGGGGCACTTCTTGAGCGGAGGATCCTTCATCGACTGCAATTCGTCGAAGCGGTGGTCGCACGCATCACATTGGTATTCGTAGGTTGGCATAAACGCAAATCCCCGTGGAGGAAGGAAGCATTCTCAGGTTTGGGCTCCGTCGGGCTGCTCGACGGCCGGCGCGACTGCCACCACCACCTGGGCCGGGCGGAGGACGCGGTCGTGCATGCGATAGCCCTGCTCCAGAACCGTGGTCACGGTCTGCGGCGGATGTTCGGCGGTTGGCTGTTGCACGACTGCCTGGTGCAGATGCGGATCAAAGGGCTGACCCATTGCCTCGATCAGGGTCACGCCATGACGACGCAACAGGTCGAGAAACATGGTGTGGACCATCGCCACCCCCTGCACCAGCGGGCCCGTTTCCCCGGCCTGTTTGGCAGCAACCGTGGCTCGTTCCAGGTTATCCAGCACCGGAAGCAGATCCAGAGCAAAGTTGGTGCAGGCATAGCGTCGCTCCTGCGCCTGATCACGCTGGATGCGCTTTTGATAGTTCTCGAAGTCCGCACGCGTGGACTTGACCAGGTTCAGATATTGATCCCGTTCCTGTTCCGCCTTCTCGGCCCGTTCGCGCAGGGCAGCCAGTTCACTCACGGGGGAGGTCTCCTGAGATTCGGTCATGGTGCCTTTGGCGGAATCCTTTTGATCGGAAGGATGCGGGGTTGTCGAATCAGTCATGGGAGGGTCTCCCAGGCGAATCGAGCGGTGCGTCGGCGACTACCGGAAGCAATCCTCCCGCGTGTCAAAACCGAGTGGGGAGCGACGCGCCCACTCTTACGCAGCGCGCTCGTGGTCACGTGGTTGTTCGAGCGTTAGCATCCGTGAAGAAATCGCGGACCTTGTCGAACCAGCTCTTGCGCTGCGGCGAAACATTGGTTTCTTCCAGCTGAGCCAGTTCGCGCATCAATTCTTCCTGGCGTTTGGTCAGGTGGCGCGGCGTTTCCACCAGCACCTGCACCATCAGGTTGCCCTTCCGACCTGTCCGCAAGTTGGGCATTCCCTCACCCGGGATGGTTAACAGTTCATGGCTCTGGAGGCCGGGGGGCAAATGCTTCTTCAATTTCCTGCCATCGATGCTGGGAATCTCCAGTTCGCAGCCAAGGGCCGCCTGGGGGAACGACACAATGGCATGGCACAGAAGGTTATCGCCGTGGCGCTCGAAGAAATCGTGCTTGCGCACATTGACAACCACATGCAAATCGCCCGCGCGCCCCCCCGGTTCGCCCGCTTCCCCCGCACCCCGCAGGGTCAGCACGGTGCCGGTATCCACGCCGGCGGGAATCTCGACTGGCTCAGGGCGCGTAAAGAGCACCCGACCGTTGCCGCGACAGGTGGAACAGGGATCCACGATGATCGTTCCCTGCCCGCGACAGGTGCGACACTCGGTCTGAATGTGAAAGATCCCCGTGCGATGCGTGACGGTTTTGCGCCCGTTGCACACCTTGCACGTCTGCTTTTTGGTCCCTTCCTTGCAACCGGTGCCGCGGCACTGTTCGCACAGCTGGGTGCGGCGCACGGGAATCTCCTTGCGCACGCCGCGGGCCGCCTCGACCAGGTCGAGATCGAGTTCGATCTGGAGATCCCGGCCATCGCGCGGACCGCTAAACCCTCCCCCACCCATGAAGCTACTGAACAGATCGCCAAAATCGCCAAACATGCGACGCAGCACATCGGCGTTGTCGTAGTTGGGCATCTCCATGCCATCGAGCCCGGCATGGCCATAACGATCATAGCGTTGCCGCTTGGTGGGATCGCGCAGGACGTCGTGCGCCTCCGCCACTTCCTTGAAACGAGCTTCCGCCTCCGGGTCGCCATGATTGCGATCCGGGTGATACTGCATGGCGAGCTTGCGATACGCCTTGGTGATCTCCTCCGGGGTCGCCTCGCGCGCGAGCCCCAGGACTTCGTAGTAATCGCGTTTACTGGCCATAGGCTTGGACTTTCGGCTGGCGTTAGAGGGACCTCTTCAGTCCAGTGTAACGCCAAGGAGGGGAAGGCGGCAAGTTGAGCCCCTGGCGTCCCTGCGGCGCGCAGCGGGTAAGTTCCTGAAGCGGTCGGTTCTTCGGGAACTTACCCCTGCACCCCAAGGAAAGCAGGCGCGCGTTACCGGACAGCGCCGTGGATCTTCGGAGCGCCTTCTTCCTCCTCGATCTTGGTGATCATCACCTCGGTGGTGAGCATCAGGCCGGCGATGCTGGAGGCGTTCTGCAGAGCCGAGCGGGTCACGCGCGTCGGATCGACAATACCCGCCTTGAACATGTCGATGTAGTCGCCGGTGTTGGCGTTGTAGCCAATGTTCACCGACTTTTCACCCCGCTGCCGCACTTCATCAACCACAACGGCGCCTTCCACGCCGGAGTTCTCGGCGATGGTGCGTAAAGGCTTCTCCAGGGCGCGGACAACGATCTCCGCTCCCAGCTTCTCGTCGCCTTGCAGCCCACGCGAGGTTTCCTCGGCAGCCACGATGGCGCGCACCAGGGCAACCCCGCCCCCGGGGAGAATCCCCTCGGCGACGGCAGCCCGCGTCGCGTGCAAGGCATCTTCCACGCGCCCCTTGGTTTGCTTCATCTCCGCCTCGGTCGCGGCCCCTACCTTGACGATGGCCACGCCCCCGGTCAGCTTCGCCAACCGCTCGCTGAACTTCTCCTTGTCGTATTCGCTTTCGGTCTGCTCCATCTGCGTGCGGATCTGGTCGATGCGGCGCTGAATGCTGGCCTTGTCGCCGGCGCCGCCGATCAGCGTGCAGCTTTCCTTCTCGACCTTGACCGTCTTGGCCTGGCCGAGCTGGTCCAGCGTGACGTTCTCCAACTTCAGCCCGAGATCCTCGCTGATGAACTGCCCCTTGGTCAGAACAGCGATATCGCCCAGGATCGCCTTGCGCCGATCCCCAAAGCCAGGAGCCTTGACCGCGCAGACCTGGAGAATACCCCGGATCTTGTTGACCACCAGGGCCGCCAGCGCCTCGCTCTCGACATCCTCGGCGATGATCAACAACGGCTTGCCCGCCTGAGCGACCTTCTCCAGCAAGGGGAGCATGTCGCGCACATTGGCGAGCTTCTTCTCGTGAATAAGAATCAACGCGTCTTCGTACTCACAGGTCAGTTCCGGGGTGTTGATGAAGTAGGGCGAGATAAAGCCCTTGTCGAACTGCATCCCCTCGACGAACTGGAGTTCGGTGGCCGAGGTCTTGCCTTCCTCGACGGTGATGACACCATCCTTGCCGACTTTCTCGAAGGCGTCGGCCATCAAATTGCCAATCACCGGATCGTTATTGGCGCTGATGGTGGCGACCTGGGCCATCTCCTCCTTGGAGGTGAGGCGCTTGGACATCTGGGTCAGGCGCGCGACCACCGCCTCGACGGCCTTGTCGATGCCGCGCTTGACCGCCATGGGATTGGCGCCCGCGGTGATGTTGCGCAGCCCTTCCTGGTAGATGGACAGGGCCAGAATGGTTGCGGTCGTGGTGCCGTCGCCGGCGATGTCACTGGTCTTCTGGGCCACCGCATTGACCAGCTTGGCGCCCATGTTCTCGAAGGGATCGGGCAGATCGATCTCCTTGCTGACGGTAACCCCGTCCTTGGTGACCGTCGGTCCGCCAAAACTCTTGTCGAGAATGACGTTGCGACCCGTGGGGCCAAGGGTAATGCCGACCGCGCGGGCCAGCTTGTCCGCGCCGGCCAGGAGCTTCTTGCGAGCTTCGTCGGTGTACAACAGCTGTTTTGCCATCTTTATCGTCTCTCCGCTTGCCAGTTGAATGCGTGCCAGGGGACCGGCGGGAGCGCTCCGCAGAGCAACTCCCGCACGCCGGGGATCCGTCGGTTATTTCACGATCTTGGCGAGAATATCGCTCTCGCGCATGATCTTGTATTCCTTCCCCTCCACCTCGACGTCACTGCCGCTGTAGCGGCCATAGATGACCTCGTCGCCAACCACCACGGCCAGGCCATGGCGCTCACCGGAATCGGTCAGCTTGCCCTTGCCCACCGCAACAATGCGCCCGCGCTGCGGCTTCTGCTTGGCCGTGTCAGGCAGGAGGATGCCGCCCGTGGTCTTGTCCTCGGCTTCCATCGGCTCCACGACAACCCGGTCATCGAGCGGAGTAATCCTGGGAGTTTTTTCCTTCGCCATTTGTCTGCTTCCCCTGATCGGAGGCTCTCAGGCCAGGAGAGCGAGTGCGGAGTAAGGAGAGCCGCGCTCGTCTTCCTGGCTGGTTGGATATCCCCTCGTACTTACATCATGCCGCCCATGCCACCCATACCACCCATCCCGCCCATACCACCCATACCACCCATGCCGCCCATGCCGCCGTGGTGGTCGTGGTGCTCGTCTTCCTTCTTCTTCTCGGGGATGTCGGCCACGAGCGATTCGGTGGTGAGGAGCAGGCAAGCCACGCTGGCGCCATTCTGCACCGCACTGCGCGTCACCTTGACCGGATCGACGATCCCGGCGGCGCGCAGGTCGCAGTAGGTCATGGCGTTGGCATCGTAGCCATAGTTCTTTTCCCGGCTCTTGCGGATGTTGTTGACGACCACCGAGCCGTCCAGGCCGGCGTTCTCGGCGATCATGCGGCAAGGCATCTCGAGCACATTCTTGAGCACCTGCACGCCGATGGCTTCGTCGCCGGTCAATTCGAGCTTGTCGAGCACCTTGCGCGCCTGCAAGAGAGCCACGCCACCGCCCGGGACGATCCCTTCCGCGAGGGCAGCCCGGGTCGCGTGGAGAGCATCTTCGTAGAGGGCCTTGCGTTCCTTCATCTCGGTCTCGGTGGCGGCGCCGACCTTGACCTGAGCCACCCCGCCAGCCAGCTTGGCCAGGCGTTCCTGCAGTTTCTCGCGATCGTATTCGCTATCGGTGCGTTCGATCTCGCGACGAATCATCTCGGCGCGGCCATCGATGGCCTTCTTTTCGCCCGCGCCCTCGGTGATGGTGGTGTTCTCGGCGTCGATCTTGATCTTCTTGGCCCGTCCCAGATCCTTCAAGGAGACGTTTTCGAGCTGGATGCCAAGATCCTTGAAGATGGCCTTGCCGCCGGTGAGGGTGGCGATGTCTTCGAGCATGGCCTTGCGGCGATCCCCGTAGCCCGGCGCCTTGACCGCGGCCACCTGCAGCTGCCCGCGGAGCTTGTTGAGCACCAGAGTAGCCAGCGCCTCGCCCTCGATGTCCTCGGCGATGATCAGCAAGGGCTCTTTTTTCTTGATGATCGTTTCCAGAAGCGGAATAAGCGGCTTGACGGAGCTGATTTTTTCCTCGTAAATGAGGAGATAGGGGTTTTCCAGCTCGCAGGTCACCGTGTCCTGGTTGGTGACAAAGTGCGGCGACAGATAGCCGCGATCGAACTGCATCCCCTGCACAACGACCACCTCGGTCTCGGCCGTCTTGCCTTCCTCGATGGTGATCACGCCATTGCTGGCGCCCACCAGGCGCATGGCCTCGGCGAGCTTGGAGCCGATTTCGCGGTTGTTGTTCGAGGCGATGGTGGCGACCTCGGTGATTTCCTTTTCGTCCTTGTCGTCGATCTTCTCGGCGATTCGGCTCAGTTCGGCCACGACCCGTTCCACGCCCTTCTGAATCCCGCGGGTCAGAGCCATGGGATCGGTGCCGGCCGCGATCATCTTGAGGCCTTCGCGATAAACGGCCTCCGCCAGGACGGTGGCGGTGGTGGTGCCATCGCCGGCCACGTCGCTGGTCTTGCTGGCCGCTTCCTTGACGAGCTGCGCGCCCATGTTTTCGTAGGGATCTTGCAACTCGATTTCTTCGGCCACCGTCACGCCATCCTTGGTGACGTTCGGGCTGCCCCAGCCCTTGTCGAGGACGGCGTTGCGGCCACGGGGTCCGAGGGTGGAACGGACGGCGCGGGCCAGCTTGCTGACGCCCGCCAGCAGCTTCTGTCGTGCCTCGTCACTGTACGTCAGTTGCTTTGCCATCCACGCATCTCCTTCTCGATGTCTCGATTCAGACCGTTGTCGCGTTTAGCCCCACCTGGCAGGGCAGGGAATCAATGCTGCACCTCTTCTGGGACGGTCGTCGAGCAGCAAGCTGCATGCCAGGAGAATCGGAAATTGCAACTATCTTTTCTGAAAGAGGTTACGATTTTGCCCTTTGGACCGATCTCCGGGAGCGCTGCCATTGTGGCAGCGAGGCCCAAACGGACTGACCAAAATTGTCACCGCGAACTGTCGCTCCTGCCAGGCTGCGCGTGACTGCCCCGCGGGCGCAGTGCCGGTAAACTGAGTATCCTTTTCTGTCGGACGCTAGCTATACTGTCCACTGTTGCGCAGGAGCCGTCCGACGTGGGAGGAGAGCCATTCATGGGCGAAGTCGCTCTGGTGCTGGGCCTGATCCTGCTAGCTCTGGGGCTGGGGTGCTGGCTCTGGCCTGTCCTCCTGCTGCGCGCCCTCCTCGTGGGGATCACCCACTCATTCTATCGATTACGCGTCGAGGGACGGGAAGTGTTGCCCCCCGGCGCGGCTCTCCTGGTCTGCCATCGGGTGAACTATCTCGACTGGCTCTTTCTGCTGGCCGGAGCGGGGCGACCGATCCGCTTTCTCCTGATCGCCACCTGGACGCGCACCGGACTGGCCCGCAAGGTGATTCAGTGGACCGGGAGCATCGCCCTGGATGGCGACGCCGGCGCGCAGGGGGTGGCCAAGGCAGTCCAGGCGGCGGCCGAGGCATTGCGGCGCGGCGAGGCGGTTTGCCTCTTCGCTGGCACCTGGCGTATGCGCGATGGCACCCAGGTGTCGCTGGCTGAACTGTTGAACCAGATTCGCGCCCTCGTTCCCGCCCCGCTTGTCCCGGTCTGTCTGGATCAGCACGAGGGGAGTCGCTTTCATCTGCGCGCGGGGAAGTTCGTCTGGAAGCCCCCGCAGGAATGGCTGGCCGCAACCTGGCTCAGCTTTGGCAAACCGTTGCCGGCGAACACCCCTGCGGGCGAGGTGATCCAGGCGATTCAGCATCTCTCGGCCGACGCCGCTCTGAGGCGCAGCCAGCATCTTCCGACCGTGCATCGCTGCTTTGTCCTGAGCGCCAGCAAGCATCCCTTTCGGTCGTGCATCATCGACAGCACCAACAAGAAGAATCCGTTGACCTACGGCAAGGCGCTGGCCGGGGCGATGTGCCTGGCCGACCATCTGCGACCCCTGCTGGGCACGACGCCGATGGTGGCGATCTGGCTGCCGCCTGGGGCGGGTGGGGCGCTGAGCAATATTGCCCTGGCGCTGATGGGCAAGACGTCGGTGAATCTCAACTACACCGCCGGGACGGAGAGCGTCCAGTCAGCGCTGCGGCAGTGCGAGGTCAAACAGGTGCTGACCGCCAAACGCTTCACCGCGCGGGTGCCCCTCGATCCGGGCCCCGGGATCGAGCTGATCTATCTTGACGAACTCTTGCCCCTGGTCTCGCAACGCGAGAAAACACTGGCCTTTTTGAAGATCCTTTTACTCCCGCATTTTGTGCTGGAGCGCTGGGTCCTGGGCTTGCACCGGCAGAGCCTGGAGGACATCGCCACCATCATCTTTTCCAGTGGCAGCACTGGCGAACCGAAAGGCGTGGTGCTCACGCATCGCAACGTGGCGGCCAATGCCGAGTCGATGGTGCAGGCCATCTGTCTGCGCCCCGACGATCGCGCGCTGGGCGTGCTCCCCTTCTTTCACAGTTTCGGATACACGGTGACGCTCTGGGCGCCGCTCCGCGTGGGGGCATCGGTGGTCTACCACACCGATCCTCGGCAGGCGAAGGAGATCGGCGAATTGTGCCGTGAGTTCACCTGCTCGATCTTTCTGATCACGCCCACCTTTTTGCGCTTCTGCCTGCGCAAGTGTGAGGTTGACGATTTCCGCAGTGTGCGCCTGCTGATGTGTGGCGCGGAGAAGTTGCCACAACGGCTCGCTCAGGATTTCCAGGCCAAGTTCCAGGTGTTGCCGCTGGAGGGCTATGGCTGTACCGAACTCTCGCCGGCGGCGGCCGCCAATCTTCCCGATCTCGAAGGCGAGGGGTTGACGGAGATTCAGAACAAGCCGGGCACCATCGGCCCGCCCTTGCCGGGGATTGCGGCGCGCGTGGTCAACCCCGACACCAACGAACCCCTTCCGCTCGGGCAAGAGGGGATGCTCCTCATCCGCGGCGCCAATGCCATGTGGGGCTATCTCCATCGCCCCGAACAGACAGCCGCGGTGCTCAGCGACAATCAGTACGTCACCGGCGACATGGGGCGCCTCGACGAGGACGGACATATTACTCTGACCGGTCGGCTCTCGCGCTTTGCCAAGATTGGCGGAGAGATGGTGCCCCTGGAATTGATCGAGGAGGATCTGCAAGGGCTGCTGGGAAGCGATGGCGGCGAACGCCTGGTGGCGGTGACCGCCGTCCCCGACGAGAAGAAGGGCGAGCGCGTGGTGGTGCTTTATCTGGAGAGTTTACAGATCGATTTTAGTAAAATTGGACGACAGCTGGTCGAGAAGGGCCATCCCAACCTCTACCTCCCCGGGGAGCGGGACTTCTATCCGGTGGCGCACATACCTGTGCTGGGCACGGGCAAGCTCGATCTGCGCCGCGTCAAGGAAGCCGCTCTGGCAGCGGTTGCTGGCCGCTGAATTCTCCGCGTCTCAGCGCAGAAACGGCAGCACGAACGTGGTGACAAGCAACCCCCCCCCCGCCGCCAGCACCACCAGAAAGAGCAGCAGCGAGACCCAACCGAAACTCTCACGGGGCGGCTCTGGCTCGGCCGCATAGGCGGGAGACAGGGGCTGATAGAGCGGGTGCGCCTGGGGAACCGGCGCGGGCAGTGGCGCCGCCGGGGCCGCAGGTTCGGCCCAGACAGGCGGGGGTGGCACTCCGGGGACTCCACCGGAGGGACGCGGTGTTTGCGGCGCCGGCGGCAGGGGCACCGGAGGAATCGCAGGGATACCTCCCGACGGTCGTGGGGGTTGAGGGACCGGCGGCAGGGGCACCGGAGGAAGGCCAGGGACCCCTCCCGAGGGACGAGGATTCGGCGGCAGGGGAACCGCGGGCACTCCCCCCGAGGGACGTGGCGTTGGGCGTGGGGCCTGAGGCGCCGGCGGAGGAGGAGCGGGCCGAGGGGACGCCGGCGGTGCGGCAAACGGCGGCAGGGGGGCGGGTCCCCCGGGGACGCTCCCGGGCAAGTCAAACCCACGACCGGCGAGGGGAGATTTCGATCCCGGCGGCAAGGTGGCCGGGCCCCAGTCTCCGCCGACCTCTGGCGCTGGACTCTCGTTATCGGGCCGAAAAACCCGTGGCCGCGAGGGCTTCATCGTGTCCTCGTCTTCCTCTTCCAGCCCCTCGCCAAGATCGATGTTGTGGGTGGTGGGCGGAAGCCCCGGAGGATAGTTCTCCGCCGGGTTCAGTGTGGCGTCCAGCGCATAGCCCGGTTGCGCCGCGGGCGGGGGCGAGACCGGCGGAGGGGGAACAGGCACCGCGGGGCGCGCTCCGGGCCGAGGCCCCCCGGGCGGCATCGTCACGTCGATGGGAGAGGAGCTGAGCCCGATTCCCGGTCCCAGGCTGTCCTGATTCAACTGTCGGTACAGACCATCCAGTAACACCTCGGCGCGCTCGGTGGGATAGGTCTGGCGCTGCTGGCGCAGATACAGCTGCACATCGGGCGCGTTCACCGCGGCACGAAACGAGGGGTAGCCACGCAACATGTGTTGCGGATTGCCATCGAGCAGGCGCTTGCGGATCTGTTCCGCCTCGGGCTCGCGGCCGGCCTGAAAACAGACATCCGCAGCCAGCATCAAGAAAAGATCGCGCATCCCTGCATTCTGCTGCCGTTCATAGCAGCCGGCCAGTTCCTTGTAGATCTGGATGGTATGCTCGATCGAATGCATGCGTCCCCCGGGCTCGTCGAGCAGTCAGGTGCTCGGGTGTTGTGGTGTCGCGTCTCGTTGCCGGAACGCTTTCTAGAATATCAGCCGAACGCTCCAAGAGCGAGAGCAATGGAGAAGGGCCATGAGTTCTGCCGAGACACCTCCCCCCGGACCGCCCCCTGGCACAGAACCGCCCTTGCTGGCCTCGGTGCGCGTGCTCGATGCCTCGCGTGTCCTGGCGGGCCCATACTGCGCCCAGGTGCTGGGTGATCTGGGTGCCGAGGTGATCAAGATTGAACGCCCCGGCAGCGGCGATGATACGCGCGCCTGGGGGCCGCCGTTTCTGGGCGAACTGTCCGCCTACTTTTTGTCCTGCAATCGCAACAAGCGCTCCTTGACGCTGAACCTGAACGATCCCGAAGGGGCGGATCTCTTTCGCGAACTGGTGCGCAGCAGCGATGTGGTCCTGGAGAATTTTCGGGCGGCCAGCGCGGCGCATCTGGGGCTCACCCCCGATCGTTTGCTGGCGCTCAATCCGCAACTGGTGATCTGTTCCATCTCGGGGTATGGTCGGACGGGTCCGCTGAGCGAACTCCCCGGTTATGATTTCGCCATCCAGGCGCTGAGCGGACTGATGAGTATCACCGGCCCGCCCGAAGGTCCGCCTTACAAGGTGGGGGTGGCGTTGACCGACGTGCTCACCGGGCTGCATGCGGCGATCGCCATCCTGGCCTGCCTGCACGCGCGCCGCACCTCGGGCCACGGCTATGCGATCGACCTGGCCCTGCTCGACTGTGCTCTGGCAGCCCAGGTCAACATGGCGCAGGCCTATCTGACCAGTGGCGAAAGCCCGCCCCGGCAAGGCAATGCCCATCTGCAAATCGTTCCCTATCAACTCTTTGCGACGGCGGATGGCTGGTTAGTGCTGGCGGTCGGCAACGATGGGCAGTGGCACCGCTTCTGTGCGGCCGCGGGAGTTCCCGAGTTGGCGGATCACCCGGACTACCGCACCAATCCGCAGCGCGTGGCCCATCGCCAGACGCTGGTGCCTCGCCTGGAGCCGTTGCTGCGTGCGCGGACGACGGCCCAATGGCAGGAGATACTGCTGGCGGCCGAGGTTTCGCATGCGCCCGTCTGGACCTATCGCGATCTGCTCGCACATCCGCAGGTGGCTGCGCGACAGATGCGTGTCACTGTCCACGATCCGGATGGCCAGCCGGTGGAGTTGCTTGGCAGTCCGTTTCACATTGCCGGCGGAACGCTTCCGCCGCCGCGCGTACCGCCGCGGCTGGGAGCAGATACCTCGGCAATTCTGCGGGAAATGTTGGGACTGGAGGAAGAGCAAATCGAGGGCCTGCGCGGACGAGGAGTGGTCTGAGGAGGGAAAGATCGCCTGGCTTACCCAGAATCCATCTTTACAAGCGAGCCGTCAGTAGCCAAGATTCAGATTACAGTCAAGAGCGGGGCGCTGCTCTCGGTCGGGGCGGCACCCGCTCTTGCGTTCCGGGAGGGCTACCAGTTACCCAGGACTGGCGGCCCCGTTTGTTGATGGGCACTGTCTCTGTGAATGAAAATGGAGTAGCCAATGTCGACCGAACGCGTCCCAATGACTGAAGAAGGCTACAGCAAGTTGAAGGCCGACCTGGATCGCATGCAGAACGTCGAGATGATCGAGGTGGCCAAACGAATCGCCACCGCGCGCGAGATGGGTGATCTGAGCGAAAACGCCGAGTATCACGCCGCGCGAGAAGATCAGGGGATGCTGCAAGCGCGCATCGACGCCCTCAAGGACAAGCTGGCGCGCGCCGTCATTGTGGATCCCAACTCCCTTCCCAACGATCTGGTGGTTTTCGGGGCGCGCGTTCGCATCCAGAACATCGACTCCGGGGAGGAGGAAGTCTACCACCTGGTGGGCCCGGGTGAGGAAGATTACGACAACAACAAGATCCTCACCACCAGTCCGCGCGGCCGGGGATTGATGGGCAAGAAAGTCGGCGACACCACCGAGATCACGGTCCCACGCGGTACGCTGCGCTATCGCATCCTCGAAATCTCCATGCAACTTTCCTGATGGATCTCCCCCGCGTGAGCGGGGACGGAACCAGCAGCCACCGGTTCTCTCCCCGCTCGCCTTACTCCCGGACCTCCATGCGCTTCCAGAATCGCCAACCCGACGAGTTACGGTCTCTCACTTTTCGGCGTCGCTACACCGGACAGGCTGCCGGGAGTGTCCTCGTCAAGATGGGCCGCACGACGGTGCTCTGCACCTGCTGTGTCGAGAAGGGCGTGCCTCCCTTTCTGGTGGGGACCGGCAAGGGGTGGTTGACCGCCGAGTATGCCATGCTCCCGGGGAGCACCTCCACGCGCAAGGCGCGCGATCGCGGCGGGAAGATCGATGGCCGCAGTGTGGAGATCCAGCGTTTGATCGGGCGCAGCCTGCGCACGGTGGTTCACCTGGACAAGCTGGGCGAACACACCCTGTGGATTGATTGCGATGTGCTGGAAGCCGACGGCGGAACGCGCACCGCTTCGATCAACGGAGCCTATGTGGCGCTGGTCGACGCACTCACGGCCCACAAAAAAGAACTCGGCCCGGTCCGCGACATCATCCATGGCAACGTGGCGGCGGTCAGCGTGGGACTGGTGCAACCCGCCCCGACCAGCACCGGCAAATCCGGCCGGGTGATCGAGATGGTGGATCTCGATTACGAGGAAGATCGCCACGCGGCCGTCGATCTCAACCTGGTGATGACCGCCAGCGGTCAGTTTGTCGAGGTCCAGGCGGGCGGCGAAGAAGCAACCTTCACCCAGGAACAACTCGACCGTTTGCTCAAACTGGGAAAAAGAGGCATCGAGCAGATCCAGGCGAAACAAAAACAAACGCTCGGGGCGAATTGGCCTCTGGACTGAATCCGGTCTTTCTGCTATAGCCCTCCACCCAAACCCCATCTCGCGGCGAGTTCTGCACGAGCGTTCATCTCGCGCTCGCCGGAAGGATTCGACAGGTCTGACAGAGGAGTGATTCCTTATGAGGACATGGGCATGGACGCTGGTGGGTGGGTTGGCGTGGCTGCTGAGCGCTGGTCTGGGACGAGCGCAGCAAGCCACCGGCTACGAGGTTAATCCGCAGGCTGGGCCGTGGATGATCTGTGCGGCCAGCTTTACGGGGGACGAGGCCCAGGCGCTGGCGGTACAGATGGTTCAGGTGCTGCGCCAGCGCGATCACCTGCCCGCCTACATCTTCAACCACGCCGATCAGGAACGCCAGCGCCAGCGCCAGGAGTATGAGGAGCTGTGTCGACGCAATCCCGGCATCACCATTCGTCCCCGATTTACGCGGGTGCAGGAACAGTGTGCGGTGATGATCGGTGGATTTGCCACCATCGACAAGGCAAAGGATCAGTTGCCGCGAATCAAGACCTTACCGCCGCCCGATCTGCGCCTGAAATCGGGGCAACCAGCGTACGACACGCTGGTGAACTACACCCGAACTGGTCAGGAAAACCAGATGGAGGTGAAGCGTGCCCAGACGAGTCCCTTCACCCTGGCCTTTGTGGCCCGCAATCCGACGATTCCCCCGCCGCCGCCCGAGGATCGCCACAAGGATGAGCTGGCGTTTTTGCGGCGCATCAACGCCAACGAGGATTACAACCTCTTCAAGTGTCGCGGCAAGTACACCCTGTTGATCAAGGAATATGCCGGGGTGTCGATGATTCAGACCGAAGACAAGCAAGAGGACAAGGGATTCCTGGCGATGCTGGGGCTGGGAGGGAAATCGAATGATGTGTTGAGCGCCACCGCAATGCAAGCGCACGAACTGGCACGCTTTCTCCGGCAGTACAACTTCGACACCTATGTCCTGCACACGCGCACGGGGAGCCTGGTGACCGTGGGAAGCTACGAGGGCCCGGAAGATGAAAAGCTGAAAAAGATGCAGCAACAGCTGGCATCGATGCGTTTTCAGGGAGGCGCCGCCATCGAGTTGTTGCCGACTCCGCTGCCCATGCCCGTGCCGCGCTAAGCGGTAGCCTGTTTGCCGAGCCAGGACTGTCAAGCCACTGTCATTGTATAATTGACAGTGGCTTGACAGTCTCGCTTCTCCGGAAGTCTCTCCCCTTACTGTTGCGCCTGCTCCCAGAGGCCGCAAAGGTGTCCCTCTGGGTCGATGAAGGCAGCGATGGCCCCCACGCCAGGAATCGGCATTTTGGGAAGCGCCACGGTTGCCCCCAGCTGGGTCGCCTGCTCAAGCGTGGCGTCGATACTCGCGACATCCACATAGTTCATCCACGGCTGGCCGGCATTCTGGCGTTTCATGATCGCGCCATTGATTCCGGGGCCCTCCGTGCCGGTCTCGCACAGCCAGTACTCCACTCCGGGGAGAGGAGCTTGCTGGAACTTCCACCCGAACAACCCGGCATAGAACTTCGTGAGCGCTTCGGGCTCATTGGCGGGGATCTCAAAGTGGACAATGCGATTGTTGCTCATGGGGATTCCTTTGTCTGGGATTCAAGGATACGGGGTGCGCTCGACACACACTGCACTAATGTCGACCATGCACCCACTGTGGCATCGAGAAAAAAGGTTGTCAATGCCGATTGTGTTCATCTGTGCGCTATAATCATTTGAACATATTCGTAAGCCAATCCACGTTGACCACGCGACGACGATGCCGCCGTCGTTTGCCGTCCTGCGATGACTGGGATCTTGGCGGACGGCGTTGCTCGTTGGGTGGAAGACTGCTCAGAGCAGGAACTTCTGGTGAAGCGCAAAGGAGCGAACCAGGTCGTTCGCCTCACCGCCGTTACCGAGGCCAGAAGATGGCCGGAACTGGTCTTCGAGCCCCAGTAATCAGAACCTTGCCAGACCCCTCTCCCAGGGACGACGGCGCTCGGCGCGGGCGCCCGGGTCATCGGTTCCAAAGAGCTCACAGGCGAGCGTGACTCCGTCCTCGCTTCCACTTCGCGCTGCGTCTAGAATGCATCTGTTTCAGGGCCAACGCAGAATCAAGCAGCGAGAACGTGCCCGTCATGGCAAACACCGACTCGACATCCCCGAATCCCGACCTCGTCGCGCACGAGCAAACCTCGCGGCCCGGCGCCGCTGCGGAGTTGCTTGCGTGTGAGGCTCGTTATCGCATGCTCTTTGAGCATGCGCAGGTGGGGATCCTCCTGGCCGACTCTCGGAGCTACTACCTCGACGCCAATGCCAGCGCTTGCCAGATGCTCGGCTATCCGCGCGAGGAGTTGATTGGCATGCATGCCACGCAGATTGTCCAGACCACGGAGATCCCCCACATCGAGACAGCGCTCACCGAGTTGACCGACCACACCACCCATCGCCGAGAATGGAACTTTCGCCGCAAGGATGGCACCATCTTCACCGCCGACGTGATCGCATCGTTGATGCCGGATGGAAAAGTCCTCGCACTGATCCACGATAACTCGCCCGTCAAGCAAGCGCACACCCGAGGCGAATACCTGGCCGCCATCGTTGAATCCTCGAGCGATGCCATTATCGGCAAGAATCTGAATGGAATTGTCACCAGCTGGAACAGCGGAGCGGAGGCGATTTTTGGCTACTCTGCGGACGAGATGATCGGGACGCCCATCACTCGGTTGATTCCGGAAGACCGCCTGAACGAGGAAGCGTTGATCCTGGGGCACATCCGGCAAGGCGAGCGCGTGGAGCTTCTGGAGACTCAGCGCCGCACCAGGGACGGCCGGATGATCGAGGTGGCGATCACTGTTTCGCCCATCCGCGATCGCAGCGGCCAGATTGTCGGCGCATCCAAGATTGCACGGGACACCACCGCGCTCAAGGAGCGTGAACGCGAGGTAGCCCGGCTGACGCGCCTGTATGCTGCGCTCAGCCAGATCAACCAGGCCATTGTGTGGACGCCCAATCGCGAGGACCTTTTCCGCAAGGTTTGCAAAGCGCTCGTCGAACAGGGAGGGCTTCGCCTGGCCTGGATCGGCTGGCACGACCCGGCCACGCAGCGCCTTCTCCCGGTGGCCGAGTTCGGCGACGACGGCTATCTGCAAACCATCGTGGTTTACGCGGACGATCGAGCGGAAGGACGAGGCCCCTCCGGGCGCGCGTTTCGCTCGAGGCGTCCCTACATCTGTAACAACGTGGTCACGGATGAGGCAACCTTGCCCTGGCGCGCGAAACTCATTGAACGAGGGTTCCTCGCGGTCGCCGCCTTTCCCATCCGAACGCAGGGGGAGGTCTGCGCCACCCTCTCGGTGTATGCCGACCGTTGCGAGTTCTTCCACGAGAAGGAGATTGCTCTGTTGCAGGAAGCCGCCCACGATCTTTCCTTCGCCCTGGATAATTTCCAGCGCGAAGCGGCCCGGCGCCAGGCCGAGCAGGCCATGCGTAATGAACAGCGGTTCACGGATTCGATGATTGAAAGCATGCCGGGGATCCTCTACTTCTACGACGAACAGGGGAGGTTCCTGCGCTGGAATCGGAACTTCGAGACGGTCTCGGGCTACTCCGGCGCGGAAATCAGCCGCATGCATCCGCTGGAGTTCTTCGCAGGCGAGGACAGGGCGCGCGTCGCGGAACGAATCGTGGAGGTGTTTAACACGGGTGAATCGGCAGTCGAGGCAGAGTTTGTGTCTCGCGCGGGAACCGCCACTCCGTATTTCTTCACGGGACGGCGCGTTGAGTTCGAGGGCAAAACCTGCCTGGTGGGAGTGGGCATCGATATTTCCGAGCGCCGTCGGGCGGAGAAACGGCTCGCGGAAAGCGAACGCAAGTATCGCGAGCTGGTGGAGTCTGCCAACAGTATTATCCTGCGCTGGGACTCCAGCGGACGTATCACCTTTCTGAACGAGTACGGCCAGCGCTTCTTCGGCTACACGGCCGAGGAGATCCTTGGCCGCCACGTTCTGGACACGATTGTTCCTCACGTGGAAAGCGGCGGCCGCGATCTTCGGCAGCTGATGGACGAGATCTGCGCCAACCCCGAAGCGTTCGAGCACAATATCAACGAAAATGTCCGGCGCAACGGGGAGCACGTCTGGGTCTCCTGGACCAACCGTATCGTGCGGAATGCGCAGGGGGAGGTGCTCGAGATTCTCAGCATTGGCACCGACATCACCGATCGGTTGCGCATGGAAGCCGAGCGCGAAAAACGCCATCGCGCCGAGGCCGCCGATCGCATCAAGTCAGCGTTTCTGGCGACGATGTCGCACGAATTGCGAACGCCTCTCAATTCGATCATCGGCTTTACCGGCATCATCCTGCAAGGACTGGCAGGACCACTCAACGCCGAACAGAGCAAACAGCTGGACATGGTGCGCAGCAGTGCCCGTCATCTGCTCGCGCTCGTCAACGACGTTCTCGATATCTCGAAGATCGAGGCCGGCCAGCTGATGGTGGCGCGTGCTCCGTTTGATCTGCGGCGTTCGATTAGCAAGGTGCTTGCCCTCATCAAACCCCAGGCAGAGGCGAAGCGACTGGAACTCCGGGTGGCGATCGCGCCCGACCTGGGGGAGGCGATCAGCGACGAACGCCGCCTGGAGCAGATTTTGCTGAATTTATTGAGTAACGCGATCAAATTTACCGAGCAAGGAACTGTCACCTTACAGGCAGACCTGCGTACGGATTTCCAGCCCGCCGGTGCCGAAGCGCCGCAACGCGCGATTTGCTTGCAGGTTTCCGATACAGGCATGGGCATCAAGCCCGAAGACGTGGTAAACTTGTTTCAACCGTTTCGCCAGATTGACTCGGGGTTGTCACGCAAACATGAAGGAACGGGACTGGGCCTGGCCATCTGCCAACGCCTGGCAAAACTGATGGGCGGGGAAATCCGTGTGGAGAGCGCCTGGGGACAGGGAAGCACTTTTCGCGTGGTTTTACCGCTCCAACCTCCGGGGCAATCATGACAGCACGAATCCTGTTGATTGAAGACAATCCCCAGAACCGATACCTGACCAGGTTTCTCCTGGAGCAGCGTGGGCATACCATCCTGCAAGCCGAAACAGGCCCAGAAGGACTGGAGTTGGCGGCCACAGCTCGTCCCGACCTGATCCTGCTTGACATTCAGCTGCCAGGGATGGATGGGCACGCAGTGGCGCGCGCGCTCAAGAGCGACCCCCACCTGCGCACAATTCCGATCATTGCGGTCACGTCCTATGCCATGGTTGGCGATCGCGAGCAGTGCCTTGCCGCCGGGGCGGAAGGGTACATTGAAAAACCAATCAACCCGGAATCGTTTGTCGCCGAGGTCGAGCGCTTTCTCTTACCGTCGCCAAAGGGAATCGTCCATGACGCGCGTGTTGATCGTTGATGACAACGCGGAGAACCTCTATCTGCTGCGAATGCTGCTGCAAGGGCATGGCTTCACCGTGGAGGAAGCGCGTCACGGGGCCGAGGCGCTGACCAAGGCGCGGCAAACGAAACCTGAATTGATCATCTCGGACCTGCTCATGCCGGTGATGGACGGCTACACGCTGCTCCGGCACTGGAAAACCGACGAGCAGTTGAAGGTGATCCCGTTTATTGTCTATACCGCCACGTACACTGATCCCCGAGACGAACGCCTGGCCCGGGACATGGGGGCGAATGCCTTCCTGGTCAAGCCTGCGGAACCCGAGCCGGTCCTGGCCTGCGTCCGCGAGGTGCTGAGCCGCGCCAACCATCGTGCACACCCCCCCCGCGAACCGCTGCTTGAACCAACCGACCTGCTGGCCAACTACAGTGAGGTCCTGGTTCGCAAGCTGGAAAAGAAAGCGCTGGAGCTGGAGCAATCCAACCAGGAGTTGCTGAAGGAGATCGCCGAGCGCAAACGGAACGAGGGGCGCATTCGTCGGCTGGTCGATTCCAATGTGCAGGCGGTTTGCTTCTGGAACGCGCGGAAAGGAATCATCGACGCCAACGATGCCTTTTTGCAACTCCTCGGCTACAGCCGCGCGGAGCTGCAGGACGGACGCATCAGCCATTCCGCCATTACCCCGCCTGAATACACCGACCTCGACCGCCGCTGCTGGCAGGAGATTGCCACGCATGGCGTTTCTGTCCCGTACGAGAAAGAGCTCATCCGCAAGGATGGCTCGCGCATCCCGGTCCTGGTGGGAAGTGCCGCCTTTGAAGACAGCCCGGACGAAGGGGTGAGCTTTGTCGTGGATCTGAGCGAGCGCCGCAAAACGCAGGAAGCGTTGGCCCAGGCAGAGGCAAACCGTTTGGCGGTCTGGCGAGCCTCACTCGATGCCATCCTCACCATGGATGACCAGGGCGTTATCGTGGATTTCAACCCGGCAGCCGAGACCATCTTCGGCTACCGCGCCTCGGAAGTGATCGGCACGTCCCTGGCGGACCGCATCATCCCTCCCCGGTTGCGCGAAGCGCATCGGCGCGGGATGGAACACTTTCTGGCCACCGGCCAGAGCACGATGCTGGGCCGGCACATGGAAATGACGGCCCAACGCGCCGACGGCACCGAGTTTCCGATCGAACTCAGCGTGGTCCAACTCGCAGGGGCACGCCCGCTGTTTCTGGGGACCATCCGCGACATCACCACTTTCAAACAGGCCCACGAGGAGCTGCGCCAGACCAGCGATCTGCTGCGCACGGTGGTTGAGGGAACGTCCGATGCGGTCTTCGTCAAGGATCGGCAAGGGAAGTATCTCCTGTTCAACCCGGCGGCCGCGCACTTTGTGGGGAAGGAAGTCGAGGAGGTCCTCGGCCGGGATGATACCGCCCTGTTCGATGCCGAAAGTGCGCGCGTGGTGATCAACCACGACCGCCAGGTGATGGAAACCAACCAGCCGGACACCGATGAGGAGAAGCTCACCGCGGCCGGGATCACCCGGACCTATCTGGTGACCAAGGCGCCGTATCGAGATGCGGCGGGGAACGTGGTTGGTCTGTTCGGCATTTCTCGCGATATTACCGATCGCAAAAGGGCAGAGGAAGCGCTGCGCGACAACGAGGCCAAGCTCGCCGAGGCCCTGCGTATCGCGCGGATGGGATACTGGAATCGCGACCTGACCACCGGGGTGCTCGACTGGTCCGGGATGCTCTTCGAGATCTTTGGGGTCGACCCCGCCATCTTTGGGCGCTCGCTGGATGCGTTTCTTGCCTGTGTCCATCCCGACGATCGCGAGACCGTGCGTGTGCGGATCGCCCACGCCGAGACCACTCTTGGATCGTTCGAGCACCAGTATCGCATTCTGGTCGAGAAAGAGACACGGATCATCCACGAAATAGGCCGCGTGATTGGTTCGGCGGATGGCCGCGCGTTGCGCGTGATCGGGACGGCCCGGGATGTCACCGACCTGGCGCGTGCCGAAGAAGCACTGCAGCTGCGCGATCGCGCCATCCAGGCGGTTTCGCAAGGGATTCTGATCACCGATCCGAACCAGCCGGACAACCCCATCATCTTCGCCAGCGCGGGGTTCGAGCGCATGACCGGGTATCGTTCGGGCGAGGTGCTCGGGAAAAACTGTCGCTTCATGCAAGGGAAGGACACCGATCGGAACACCATCGCGGCGATGCGTTCGGCGATCCGGACAGGGCGAGGGTGTACGGTGGAAATCCTGAATTATCGCAAGGACGGCCGCCCCTTCTGGAACCAGCTGTCCATCTCTCCCCTGCTGGGACCGACGGGCCGCCTCACGCACTTTGTGGGCGTGCAGACCGATGTGACCGAGCGGCGGCGGCTGGAAGAGCAACTGCGCCAGGCCCAGAAGATGGAGGCCTTCGGCCAACTCGCGGGTGGCGTGGCGCACGATTTCAACAATCTGCTCACGGTGATCTCGGGGTTCAGTGAACTCCTGCTGGCGATGAGTGCGCCCACGGATCCCCAGTGGGAACCCATCAAGGCGATCCGCGAAGCTGGCGAACGGGCCGCCGCGCTCACCCGCCAGATGCTCGCCTTTAGCCGGCAGACGGTGCTGGCGCCCAAGGTGCTGGATCTCAACGCGGTGGTGGGGGAGACGGAGAAGATGTTGCGGCGCTTGATCGGGGAAGACGTCCTGTTGACAACACATCTCGATCCGACGATTCGTTCCATTCGAGCCGATCCTGGGCAGCTTGGACAGGTGTTGATGAACCTCGCGGTCAACGCGCGCGATGCCATGCCCAAGGGGGGCAAGCTGACGATCGAAACCGCCAATGTCACCCTGACCGAGACCGACCCTGCGCCAGTGGCGGAGATGTATGGGAGCGAATATGTCCAGCTCACGGTAAGCGATACTGGCAGTGGCATGACCCCGGAGGTGAAAGCTCGCATCTTCGAGCCCTTCTTCACCACCAAGAGCGTGGGCAAGGGCACCGGGTTGGGGTTGGCAGTGGTGCATGGGATTGTCACTCAGAGCGGCGGCATGATTGCCGTGGAAACTGAGCCTGGCAGAGGCGCGACCTTCCGCATCTACTTCCCCGCCGTCGAGACCGCGGCCCTGCCGGGAAGTGATCACGAGTTGAACCTGGGGACGATGGGAACCGAGACGATCCTTCTCGCGGAGGACGAGGAGAGTGTCCGCAAGTTGGCAGTCCTGGCGCTGACCGCGCAGGGCTACACGGTGCTGGCAGCGAGCAACGGCAAGGAGGCGTTGCGTCTGGCGGAGGAGCACTCGGGAGAGGTCGCGCTCCTCATCACCGACGTGGTCATGCCGGTGATGGGAGGCAGCGAACTGGCCGACGCATTGCAACTGCGCTATCCGAAGATCAAGGTGCTATTCTTGAGCGGCTACACCGACGACGCGGTGGTGCGCCATGGCATTCTGCAGGAACAGGTTTCGTTTCTGCAAAAACCCTTCTCACCGATCGCCCTGTCCAAAAAAGTCCGCGACGTGCTGGACGCCTAGAAGAGAAGCCATGCCGACGATCACTCCACGGAACGGCACCATGTTCTCCCTCGACCCGCACAAATTATCCGCGGGTGGCTCGGCACCAGGATGCTTAGTCTGAAAAAGTCTTGCGTCGATGATGTGAATGTGACTGACCAACCCGTTCTGGCCCTCTTTTCCCATGATTCCACCATATCCGTCTCAGTACAGTCCTGAGTTTGCCGACCAGTCAGAGATCTCCCCACCGGGGAACCGCTCCCACTCTTCGAGCAGGTCCTGACGGATGGAGTCGTTCCTCATCCGGGAGACGCTCTGCGGCCGGGCCATCTCGATCGTGCTCAGGCCGGGCAATTGCTCAGGCTCGGCAGGAACGGTGAAGCTGGCGCGGGAGAGGAGGGGCGGACCCTCCCTCGACTAACGCAAGGAGATGCCCATGAACGAGGCGGGCTTCATTCAGGCTCTGGAAGCCAACCCCGAGGACGACACGACGCGTCTGGTCTATGCCGACTGGCTGGAGGAGCGCGGCGACCTGCGTGCCGCATGGGTGCGCGACCTGGCGGTCTGGCGCTGGATGGGTCCGCGGGCCGAAAGTCCGATTCCGGCGCTGATGGCGGCGCTCGCGGAAGCGGACTGGCGGCAAGCAGGGGAGATCATTCTGGTGCTGCAGCGGG
>JAKOSN010000127.1 GCA_029777335.1 Planctomycetota bacterium | reverse complement strand
CGTTTCTGTTCTGGCCGTATCCGCTGACCGCGAACGAGGTGGCGAAACGCTCGCGCGGCATGGAACTGGCGCGCAAGATGATCGAGGCGGCCCATGAACTGGGGGTGGAGAATTTGCTCGTGGTGCCCGGAGCCGTTCACATTCCCTGGCGGACCGACTATGACCCGGTCGCCAACGATGTGTGCGACAAACGTGCTCGCGAGGCGATCGGCAAGCTTCTCCCACTGGCTGAGAAGCTCAAGGTGAGTTTGAACATCGAAAATATCTTCTTCAACGGCTATCTGATGACTCCGGGAGAGATGATCGATTTTGTCGATAGCTTCAAGAGCGAGCATGTAAAAGTCCACTTTGACAGTGGGAATATCATGCTTTTTCAATTCCCCGAACATTGGATCCGCCAGCTGGGGAAGCGCATCAAGAATGTGCATCTGAAGGAGTTCACCAAGAAGGGCACCGATTATTCTCTGGAGTCATTTCGTCCGCTGCTGGATGGCACGACCAACTGGCCGGCCGTCCTGGAGGCGTTCGAACAGATCGGCTATCGCGGCTATTTGACCTTTGAGTATTTCCATCCCTATCCGCACTATCCCGAAGCGCTGATCTACCAGACCGCGGACTCGCTCGATCGTATGCTCGGCTTGAAGGGCTAACGGAACCACGTTCACTCTCCCCAGGGAGCGAATCCTTCCGCCAAGGTTGGAACGGCAGGCAATACCTTCGGCTGATCACCCGGCGAAGCCACGTCCTCGGCATCGCACACAAGAACAAGGGACGCGGTGCGTTTCTGACACCGACTCCCCCACGGAACAGAGACTGCTACGCTCGGTGATCTTGTGCGGCCATCCTGGCGTAGCGACTGGGTTGAACGCACCATTCTCACACGACGGAGGAGCGTTGGCCCCGGGTTGGTGTGGGGTGAGTTCGAGTGGCGTACGGTCGTGGTCCTGGGCGCAGCAAGAGTCAGCGACCCGACCGTTCTCGCCGAGCAGGAAAAAACCAGGGGCTCGCCTTTGCGTTGCCAGGGGGCGTGGTTATACATTAATCCGCACCAGGAGCAAACCGCGTGTGCGCTCCAGCATTCCTTGTTGTTCTCTTGCACTGGAGGCAGTCATGCCGCCCCGTGAGATTTTTACGATCTGGAGAGTCTTCTTTCTCCTTGTACTCTGCACGCTCCCGCGCATGACACAGGCGGCCGACGCCGAGGCAACGCCCATCACTCTGGAAGTGGATGCTTCCGAGTCGGCACGACATCTGGTCCATGTCCATCTCTCGATCCCCACGCGTCCCGGTTCGCTGACCCTCTACTACCCCAAGTGGATTCCTGGTAATCACGCCCCCACTGGTCCCATTGCCGATCTCGCCGGTCTCAGGTTTCAGGTGGGAGGCAAGACGATCCCCTGGCAACGTGACGAGGTGGATCCCTACGCGTTTCATTGTGTGATTCCCCAGGACGGAAAGGCGTTGGAGGTTAACTTCGATTTGCTCAATCAGGCCGGGAGTGATCGCCTGGCCGTGCTGAACTGGAATCAGTTGCTTCTTTATCCCAAAAGTGCCCAGGCGCTTCAGGAACGCTTTCAGCCCGCGGTGCGCTTTCCCGAGCGATGGAAGTTTGGCACGGCTCTCACCGCCGCAGGGCGCAAGGACGGCCGAGTACTCTTTGCCCCGGTGACTCTGGAGTTGCTGATTGATTCGCCCGTTCTCTGCGGAGAGTACTTGCGCGAGATTCCCCTGGGGCCGGAGCGTGAACCGCGCCATTCCCTGATCGTGGCCTGCGATAGCGAGGCGGGCCTGGAACTGACCCCGGATCAAAAGGCGTGTTACGATCGGTTGATCACCGAGGCGAACCGCCTCTTCGGCGCTCGGCATTATCGCTCGTACAGGTTCTTGCTGGCGCTGAGTGATCGCATGGGTTACTCGGGGCTGGAGCACCACGAGTCGAGCGATAATCGCCTCCCCGAGCGGGGGTTGACCGATCCCGTGCTGCGCAAGGCGAGCGCGGGCCTTTTGCCGCATGAATTTGTCCACTCCTGGAATGGGAAGTATCGCCGGCCGGCTGATATGATCACCCCCGACTATCAGGAACCGCATCGCACCAAATTGCTCTGGGTCTACGAGGGACTGACTCACTACCTGATGTTTGTCCTGACGGCGCGCTGCGGATTGTGGACGCCGGATGAATCACGCGAATCGTTGGCGCTCCTTGCCGAGACGTTAAGCAACCAGCGCGGTCGCACCTGGCGCCCCCTCGACGACACGACCACGGGCGCCCTGCTCCTGCGCCAGGCCAGTCCGGGGTGGAACTCCTGGCGTCGCATGGCGGATTACTACGACGAGGGGATTCTGCTCTGGTTGGAGGTGGATACCATCATTCGTCGCGAAACCAAGGGCAAACGTTCGCTCGATGATTTCTGCCGCAAGTTCTTTGGTGGCGCGAGCGGTCCCCCCACGGTGAAAGCCTACACCTTTGATGAACTTGTCAAGACCTTGAACGAGGTGGCTCCCTACGACTGGAAACGTCACCTGACTCGGCGGGTGTCGGCGACCACAGACCATTCACCCCAGGAGGGGATCGAGCAGGCCGGGTGGCGCCTGACGTTTGGCGAAAAGCCAACGAGCATTCACCAGGGCCAGCAAACGATGCGCAAGACCATCGATCTGCGCAGTTCGATCGGCCTGGTGCTGGGGCCGGATGGAGCGGTCAAGGATGTGATTGCCGGCAAGGCCGCCGACCGCGCGGGGATCGGACCAGGGATGAAACTCCTCGCCGTCAACGGGCGGCGCTGGTCGTCGGAGCGCCTGCAAACGGCGATCGCCCAGACCCGAGACCGAGGCAAGCTGGAGTTATTGCTGGAGAACGGCGATTTCTTCCGCACCTTCGCGCTGGACTATCACGACGGCGCGCGCTATCCGCGTTTGCAGCGTACTTCGGGCGAAACCCCCGACCTGATCAGCGAAATCCTCAAGCCGCTGGCCGAAGCGCGAAAGTAACTGGCAACGTCTCCTCCGGCTGCGTCAGGGATAAATCTGCTCACGCAGCCGGATCTCCCCGCTCGCCACCCAGGCGACGCGCTCGATCTGCTGGAGTCGGCGCGCGGGACCAAGCACGGCGCGATAATCCCAGTGCCACAATTCGTCGCCTCGCTGTTCCAGGCGCGGGACCCGACAGGGGTTGAGCAGCGGCACCTCGCCCAGAAAACGCAGGGGCTCGCGGTGGGTGCGTCCGGCGCGGCGATGCAGCCGATCGTGCATGTGGCCGGCGAGCGCCAGCACCACGGGTTTGTTCTGCTGCTGAGCCCGGTCGATCATTTCCCGATAAAGCGGATCGCCAATATCTCCACCCTTCGTGCGCCAGTCGCATCCCCACGGCGCGAACGGTTCGCTCCCCGCGCCGGCGGGTCCATTGTGCCCAAGCAGAATCAGGGGACCAGGCGGGGCGGTATCGATCAACGCTTCCAGCATCGGCCGCAGGTTGGTCACACCGTACACTTGCTGCAGGGTGCGGGCGAACGACAGCTGTCCCCCGCGGCTTTGCAGGGGACACAGACCAACCACGCTCAGTCCCAGGGTGGGAACGTCGTGGCGACGCAGACTCAGATCATGGGGGCCAAGGATCTCATGCAGTTGTTGCACCCGACGGGCGTGGCCCAGAGACAGACACCACGTGACCAGGCGTAGACCCACGGCCTCCACACTTGCCAGAAGATGCGAGGCGCCATCGTGGTTGCCCAGTATTCCGAGGGCGTGGGTTCCGCAACGCGCGAGCGAGCGGGCCACGGCTCTCTGTTCGCGTGGGTTATTTCCCAGGTCGCCCGTCCACAACAGCAGATCGCAGTCGGCGTGGGTGTAGTAGGTCTCGTCGTCGGCGTTCCAGTGGCCGTGCAGGTCGCCCAGGAGTATCAGGCGCAGTGTGGCGGCGGTGTTCATCGGGGTGGGAATGAGCAGCGCTGCCGGGCAGCGCTGCTCGGGAGAGAGAATCACCTGGTCCGGAAACGATAGATCGTGGTCTGCTTGTACGTTTGATCCGGCTTGAGAATGATCGACGGGAAGCTCGGTTGATTCACCGAATCGGGGAAGTGCTGCGCCTCCAAACACAGGGCCTGGTGTTTCTTGTAGACGGCGCCGCCCTTGCCCTTGTTGGTGCCGTTGAGGAAATTCCCGCTGTAGAACTGGAGTCCTGGTTCGGTGGTAAGGACTTCCATCACCCGACCCGACTTGGGATCGCGCACCCGAGCGACCAGTTCGAGGGCGTGTCCCTTGCGATTCAGCACATAGTTGTGATCGTACCCGCCCGGCTCGCCCTTCAACTCCCCAATGCGTTTGCCAATGAGCGTGGGAGTGGTGAAATCGAGCGGAGTGCCCTTGACCGGCTCGATTTTCCCCGTGGGAATAAGGGAGTCATCGACGGGGGTGTAGCGATCAGCGGCGATCATTAGCTCGTGGCCCAGGATATCGCCGGAATTGTGACCCGCCAGGTTGAAGTAACTGTGGTGAGTCAGATTAACCGGAGTCGCCTTGTCGGTTTTGGCGCTGTAGTCGATGCGTAGCTCGTTGTTGCTGGTCAACGTGTAGGAGACGGTCACGTCCAGATTGCCGGGATAGCCTTCCTCGCCGTCGGGACTGCGATAGGTGAAGATCACCGAGGACTGTCCGCCCACCTGGGCAGTGTCCGCCTTCCAGAGCACCTTATCAAACCCCTTGGTACCGCCGTGGAGCGAGTTGGGACCGTTGTTGGTCGCCAGCTTGTATTCCTTCCCCTCCAGGCTGAACTTTCCCCTGGCGATGCGATTGCCGACACGGCCAATCGTGGCTCCAAAATACGGGTGCGCAGCCAGGTAATCCTTGAGATCGTCGAAGCCGAGCACCACATCGGCCAGCTTGCCCTCCTTGTCGGGCACCTCCAGCTCGGTCAGGATGGCGCCGTAGTTAATCAACCTGGCCTTGATGCCGTGTTCATTGGTGAGGGTGAACTCCTGCACCTCCTTGCCGTCGGCGGTCTTCCCAATGGTCTTCATCGTGATGCCCTTTGCTTTGGTGTCGGCTGCGGCCGAGACCGGAAGGAACAGAAGACCGGCCAGGATGGCGGCCAGGCTTCTGCAAATGGTGGATTTCGTCATCGAGGCAACTCCTTGGGATCGATCAGCCACGGGGTCAGACGGTCTGTTTTTCGCGTGTTTCGCTGGCGAGTTGCGGTTTGGTTGGGGGCGGCTCCCCTGGGGAGTGGGCGGGCAACTGGGCTGCCAGGGCCATCGCTCCTGTCACCAGTATCAGGGTGAGGAGGTTGACCATGACACTGTAGCCATGCCAGCGACCAAAGTCGGCGCGCGCCTCGTTTGCCTTTTGCAACGGCTCGGCGCTGGGAGGTTGCTTGCTGGTGAGGACCGCATCGCTCAGGTCGTTGCGTGGCCCGCGTAGTTCGTGGACCTTCCACTCCATCCACCAACCCAACGCCACGGTCAAGAGGGCGACCACGAGAATCCCACGGCGAAGGGTGTGAACCTTGCCGGGGTAGCGCACCCAGTTCCAGGCGGTGATCACGGCAACCAGGCTGCACCCCGCCTGGAGAGCATAGTACCAGGTGAACATGGGGCTGATGGCGATTCCCGCCAGACGGCTGCCCTGCTCCTTGCGCAACGGATCCGGGAAGCGTTCGCTGGGGCGATCCCTGGTGAGCTCGGCCGGCAGGGGATAGTAGTAGGGGCGGTTGGTGGGGAGCGATTCGGCTTCCAGAGTGGCAAAGAGCTGGAGTCCCACCACGAAGGTAAAGAACAGGCCCATGCCAAACCACAGGCCAACCGCCAGCACATGCAGAGTTTTGGTGAGCGTGAACATCTTGGCGGAATCCTTGAGTTGGTTCTCGGTTCCCGCGAGCAGTCGGCGAATGTTGCCCTGGTGGCGCGCAAAAACGAGAAGGGTGGTCGCCACGCAGAAGAGGCTGAGAACGAGGTGATTCGTCTCAAGCGGCGCGGGGGTGAGAAGGAAGCGGAGGGTACACAGCACAAGCGCAGCAGCGAGCGAAGCCAGCGAAACCATGCGACTGGCGCTGACGACGACCAGCCAGGCCAGCAGCGCCAACAGCAGCAATCCGGGGAGCAAGACCGTGACCACCCCGGCTCCGGTTGCCACTCCCTTGCCCCCGCGAAAGCGCAGATAAACCGGAAAGGAATGGCCGAGGATGGCCGCCACCCCGGCACAGACCGGGAAGAGATCGGCGGGGAGGTCCGGTTGCAACTGCGCGGAGAGCAGGGCCGCGCCCAACGTGGGGAGGGCGCCCTTCAGAAAGTCCAGCACAAAGACAAGGATGCCAAACTTGCGCCCCAGGATCCGGCCCACATTGGTTGCGCCAATGTTGCCGCTCCCCTGAGCGAAGATATCCACCCCTCGTGCGCGCGCAATCAGATAGCCGAAGGGCACCGCACCGAGGAGATAGCCGACCAGGAGAATTCCGAGCAACGCGAGCACGGTCATGATGGCGCTTGCTCCTTGCTCGCGGTCAGATCCACTGGGTTATCCAGCTGCATTGCTTCAATCATCTCCTTGAGTAATTGCGGGCTGCGCAAAGTGAGCGAGCCGCCCCAACTCTGGATTTCCTCGGGGTAATCCGCGGCCAGCTTTTCGGCGCGCTGCACCAGGATCTTGCGCGTGCGCTCGGCGTGGACCTGGCGTCGTTTGAGGAGTGCCCACACAGCGATCACACCGCAAGCCACCCCCAGCACCGTCCCGACCAACATCAGAAAATACAGGTGCACGGTCGTAAACACGAGGATCGCCATCACGGCGGGGAGGGCCATCCCGACGAGCAAGTCGAGGACCGTCAAGGTCCGGGCACGCCGTTCCTCGTGTTCATAAGTGCCCCAGTCGGCGAGCAACTGGCGCAGCTGGGCGAGAAGCATGATCTTGCGTTTGCGCGTCGCCTGGATCTCCTCGGGCGGGACTTCCTCGAAGGCGACGCGATGCACGGGCAGGTGTTCTTCGCGTTCGGGGTGCAGCAGGGCGAGGAGTTCCTTGCCGTTGCGCGGGCGGTCCTCGATCCAGCCCACGCAGCGTTCGAGCAGGGCGATCTGCTCGGGTGGGACCTGACACTTGACCGTCAGCTCGCGCGCCCAGCCCGGATGCAGTTCGCGGGTCACATCGCCCAGCAGGAGTTGATACCAGATCACTCCGAAGCTGTAGATATCGTGGCGTGGATCGGGAGGTTCGCCGCGACGTTGTTCGGGCGACATGTACAACGGTGTGCCGGCCCCGCTGTAGAGGGTGACCTGTTCGTGGGCGCGCAACTGTCCCAGGGCGGTATGGCCGATCTGGCTGTGCTGGGTGGCATGAGCGGCGACCACGGTGCCGATGCCAAAATCCGCCAGCTTGAGCGTATCGCCGCTGACGAGGACATTGGCTGGCTTGAGATCACGATGGACCAGGCCGCGCTCGTGGGCGAAGGCCAGCCCCTCGGCCAGCTGTTTCATCAGGTTGAGGACTTCCTCAGGAGCCAGCCCGCGTCCGGTTTGCTGCTTCATGTTGGTCAGCAGCGTGGTGAGATCCCCCCCGGGGACATACTCATAAACGAGAAACGGAGTAGGATGATCGAGATTGTAGCCATAGAAACGCACAATGCGTTCCGACCAGCGTTCCTGGGCGGTTTCGATCAACCGTTCGAGGTTATCGCGTTCGCGTCGCAGCAGAGCGACCATCGAACGATCGAGGCAAAACTTGATGGCAAAGCGCAGATGCTGCAACGAGGTCGCGGTGGCCCGATAGACCACGCCAAATCCGCCCGTGCCGACAAGATCGCCCAGCAGATAGGGGCTCTCCGGCAGCGGGGTGTGCGGAGGATAGGGCGGGGCATCGGTGGGAAGCATGCGCAGCAGAACGTGGGGATCCTGAGGGTTCTGATACGAGGGCAGCGTCAACCCCCCGGTCTGGACATCGGGGACAAGGGAGCGCTGCACAGCACGAGGGATGGCACAGAGATATTCCAGGGCGAGGGCGCAATCCTCGGGGGAAGCCTCGGCGGGGGCAAGGCGGGCAAGGGCAGCGCTGGCGTCTGCGCGTGCCTTGCTGGGTGTCAACTCGGCGAGTTGTTCGATGGCGGAGAGCTGAACGCTTTTGGGTTGACCGTTGAGCCAGCTCGTCCAGCTTTCGACGATGCGGGGACCGAAGAAATTGATGGCGCGCTCGACGACCTGTCCGACGACCACACCGGCAACGCCGCCAATGGGGCCCGCGGCGAGCGCGCCCGCACACCCAGCGATGGTCGGCGCGATCCCTTCGGCGGCCAGCGCCAGCAGAAAGCCACGTTGACGAACCGGGGCCGACATCGACGCACACCTCCACACAAGCAGCGCAGTCACTCTCTGGTGCAGTCGATGCTACGGTGAAGGAGGTGCAGATACAAGGGTGCAGTCGCGCGAAGGGCCGCTCTGATGCAGTTACTGAGTCAGGATCCGGCTGAGTCGCGGGGGTGGTTCGGCGATGATGGACTGGTCCCAGTTCTTGGTGAGGTGCAACGTTCCCCACATCCCAAGGGGACCTCCCCACTCATCGGTCGGTTGCACTTATTCCTGCTATTCACTCCGAGAACTGCATAGTCTCTTCCCTAGCCGCGTTGTGGAGGAATGCCTTAAATTCAGTGAGGTCTCCGGTACAGAAAGCGTTCACGACGGAGGTCACATTCTTCACACGTTTGGCAGCACTCTTTAGTTTCGGTGACTGCCTCGGAGTGCCCTCAATGCATCGCTGGACTTCTTGCAGCACTTGGAGCATTTCCTGTAAATGATGCTCCCGCTCTTGTTTTGGGAGAGCCATATTTATCGCGGCAACTTGAAGCAAGACAAGGCTCCTCAAATCAACCTGGTGGGCGATCTCCTCCTCCGGCGTGCCCTGCATTTTATCAACCAGCATCTTCAAATTGCTCATCGCCTTTTCTGTTTCGCTCAATTCGAGTGTTTGTATCTGGGACGGTGTTGAGGCTGTCAGTGACGCGGCTTCCAAGAATTGTTCCTGTGTTTTTAGCGTTTGAAGTATGGCCTCTCTCCAGAGTCTGTTGTCTGATTGCTCTCGCTTCAGTCTCGCGGTTTGCTTGACGACGAACGTCATCGTAACGAGAAGAGTTATCAAGAGAGTGAGAGTAATGAAAGCGAATGCCGGAGTAAATGCCGTGCGATCCTCTCCTCCTTCGGGCATTGAGGCGAAGGATACTGCTGCCCCTCCCATGACGATTAAGACAACTGTGGCGAGGAGGCCCAAAATCCCAATGGTTCTACACAACCAAACAAGCGGCTGGAAGAACAGGTGGGCCGACGCACGCGCAGTGCTGTTCATGCTTTCGATAAATGGTTTTGTTAATGGCGCAGCAACATGCTGAGAAAATAGAGGTTCGAAGTAGAGTTTTGCCGATGCTTGTACGGACCGAAAAATCGATGACAAGATCCTGTCGCGTTTGGTTTCGCTACTTCCCATCGTGTGTCTCCTTACCAAACGCCAATTCCCGTGCCGCTGAGACGAACGTCCTCATGATCCAGATGAGAAACAAGAGAGTGTCCGTTGCTGCCAACAAGAACTCCGTGCAGTAACACATCCAGATGAGATATGCGTGGACCTTCAGATCCTCAAGCCAATGGATGAATAGGGACAAGCCAACTGCTGGAAGAAAGATAATGATGAAGATTAATGTTCCAACGCACACATGAACGGATAGGTGTCCAAGAAACCCGAGCATTTCCCTGGGCGTCACTGTCGCCTCCTCGAATCCATCGTTATTTCCCACGCTCATTTTACGTTTGCCAGAACGAGATGTCAAAGGGAATGGCATGAAGCAAGAGATCGACATCTCGGTATCTGGTTCTGCCCCAAGTTCGCGGATGGGCTGATATAAGTCGTGGTGAGAACTCTCCTATTGTTTCATGCTTTGGCGAGGATCAGGGCGGTGTCGAGTTCCTTGCCGTTGTCCAGCGTGGTGAGGATCTCGACCGCACGAAAACCTGCTTCCCTCAGCAATGCCTGCCAGGTGGCTGCGGACAGGTAGGGGTGCTCCGGTCGCAATGGACGATCACGGCGCGCTTCCCAGGCGACGGTCAGACCAAAGATCAGTTCCAGCACGCGGTGCGGGCGCACCGGTTCGAGCAGAACGAGCAGTCCCTCTGGAACCAGGAGAGAGTGGATATGTTGGAGGATCTGACGCACATCCGCAACGAGATGCAAGCAGTGTGAGGCAAAGATCAAATCGGGGGGGAGTGCTGAAAAGCCTTGTTCAACGAGCGAACGATGGATGTCAAGCCGGTGACAGTGAAAATGCGGACAATCGTGAAAACGCCGTTCGGCCCGAACCAGCAAGGCTTCCGAGGTCTCGGTGAAATGAAACTCGTGCGGGGTGCCGGTCAAGCGGGGGAGAACCTGAGCGGTCAATCCGCCCAGCCCGCCACACAACGTCAGGAGGCGCAATGCGGTTGTCTCGGCACATGGGGCGACCAGCGGCGCAACGATTGCTCCGGCGAGTTCGGTGGTGAACCGCCATTGCGGATGATCCTGAAAGAGATATTCCGGAGTGAATTGATGCGCATCGGGATAGAGGAGCTGTTCGGCCGCCGTTTCGCCGCGCAGCAAGGAGGCGAGCTGACGACCGCAGCGCGCGACCTGGAGCAAAAGCGGCCAGTATTCCGGCCGGCGCAGACAGAGCATCTGCAAACTCTTGCGCGGATCGCGCCGTGGCGGGGTCTGGAGCACGCGCCACCCGCCCGGGAGCGCTTCCAGGTATCCTTCCTCCGTGAGCCAGCCGAGCATGCGACGCCAGGTGGCGCGGTGCGCGGGGAGAACGCCAAGCCGTTCTACCTGGGCCTCAAAGTCGATCGTGGTGTGCGCCTGCAACGGTTCGCCCATCTTTTCCAGCGCCCCACAGACGTAGGCGGCACACAGGGCGTCGAGCAAGGGTTGAATCTGTTCCTGGCGATCCAGAAGCAACTGGTTCTGCGCGCGCTGCGTGGCCAGGGTTCGCAAGGGGGGCGCCAGGGTGGCGAGGTCATCCCAGGGGTGGCCTCGCCGTGATAGACGCGGTCCCCCTGCCGGGGCGTGATCTGGAGCCAGACCCTTCCAGGGAGTCTCCACACAGGGATCGCTCGGGTAACTCTGCTCGGTGTTGTTGGCAACCGTGCCGGTCAGCGGGACGTTCATGCGCAACACACCTCCGCTGCACAGGAGGTCCACAAGCCGGTTTTCCCAGGACGAGGGAGAGCGGTAAGTTCGCTCTCCAGTGTAAACGGCCCGATTTTCCCATCTTCGCTCATTTCCGACAACCAATCCTGCGAGGCAAACTGGGTAAAAGCGAGGAAAGAGGGAGGGCTCTGCGGAGTGTGCCGGATTTGAGCAAGGGAGCGACTATAATAGAGTTACCGATGAGTGGACCGCAGGCGCGCCAACCAGGCTGAGCTTCTTGTGACGACACCACGATGACACTCCTCCGTTCGCACCGGATTCTACTGGAAGTTCCGCTCGCCTCGCTCGACGATGCCCTGGTCGCTGTCCACGCAGGGGTGGATCGGGTTGAGGTCAACTCGGCGCTGGAAGTGGGTGGGCTCACGCCGTCGCTCGGCACGGTGCAGGAGATCCGGGGAGCGCTCAGTCTTCCGGTGCTTCCCATGATCCGACCGCGCCCGGGAGGATTTGCCTACAGCGCCGCCGACTTTCGGGTCATGCAACGCGATATCGATTTGATGCTGGCCGCGGGGGTTGAGGGGATCGTCTTTGGGGTGCTGCATGAGGATGGCACGATTGATGGCGAACGCTGTCGTCGGCTGAGGCGCCAGATCGAGGGGCGCCAGGCGGTCTTTCATCGCGCCTTCGATGTCACCCCCGAACCATTCCGAGCCCTGGAAGAGCTGATCGACCTGGGCATCACCCGCATTCTCACCAGCGGACAGGAGGAGACGGCGTACTGCGGCGCGCCCCTGATCGCCGAGTTGATTCGACAGGCGGCGGGGCGCATCGAAATTCTCCCGGCGGGGGGAATCAATCGGTTCACAGTGGCCGATGTGCTGGCGCGCACCGGGTGTGATCAGATTCATGCCTCGCTGCGGCGATCCTGTCGCGATCTCTCCACCCAGGCGCGCCCGCACCTCAGCTTTGGGGGAGTGCTCCGTCGCCCCGAGGATCGTTACGATTGCACCAGTGCCGAGGCGATCGCGCACCTGCGCGGGTTGCTGGAGTAAGCGTTTCGCGGGAGAGACATGTGGCGGAACAGGAGTGGACACTGCGCGGCCGCTGGGTTTTCCCAGGGTGCGGGCCACCTCTCGAAGATGGCCTGATCACCGTGCGCGGCGAACGCATTGTGGCAGTCTCGCCGGTGCGCCAGCGTTCCGTTGATGTCGATCTGGGCCAGGTCGCTCTTTTGCCCGGACTGGTCAATGCGCACACACACCTGGATCTGAGCGGACTGCGCGGGCACGCCCCTCCCGGAGGGTGCTTTCCCGACTGGCTCCGTCAGGTGATCGCCGCGCGCCGACAGACCACGCCGGAGCAAATTGAAACAGCGATCGCACTGGGGATCACGGAAAGCCTGGCCAGCGGGGTGACATTGCTTGCGGACATCGCCAGCCTGGGGGCGAGCTGGGCGGCGCTGGCCGGTGCGTCCTTGCGGTCCGTGGTGCAGTATGAACTGCTCGGGTTGCCCGCTCCGCGCGCCCATCAGGCGTGGGCGGGCTTTCTGGACTGGTTGCGGGCGCATCCGGCGACGGATCGGTGCCGCCCCGGGATCAGTCCCCATGCGCCGTACAGTGTGCGCCGGGGACTCTTCCGTGCGAGTGCATCCCTGGCCCAGGCCCGTGCGTTGGCGCTGACCATTCACCTGGCGGAGACACGCGAGGAGGTGGAGTTGCTCCGTGAACATGGCGGAGCGTTTCGCACGTTCCTGCAGGATCTGGGGGTGTGGGACGAGGCGGGGCTGGTGCACGGCGTTGCCGATCTGCTTGGGTTGATGGGGGGACAGCGGCGCGTGCTGCTCGCGCATGGCAATTTTCTCGAAGCGAGTCAGGTTCCCCCGGGGAGCACGGTGGTTTACTGTCCGCGCACCCATGCTGCTTTTGGTCATCCCCCTCACCCGTTTCGCGCTCTGCTGGCAGCCGGGGTGCCCGTGGCGCTGGGAACGGACAGCCTGGCGTCCAACCCGGATCTTGATGTCCTCGCCGAGGCGCGGTTTCTGCAGCGGCTGGCTCCCGAGGTGTCCGGGGCAAGGCTGTTGCGAATGATCACACGAACCGGGGCGGAGGCGCTCGGGTGGGACGACGAGGTCGGCACCCTGGAGGCGGGCAAATCGGCAGACGTGGTGGTGCTCCCGGTGCCCGAGGAACGAGCACACGATCCGCATGACCTTGTGTTTGCAGCGCAAACCCGCGTTGAAGCAGTGCTCTGGCGTGGGCAGTGGGTCTACAAACGCGCAGAGCCAAAAAAATGATGCACGAAAACGACGGCGGAGCGCCACTATTAACGATGGAGCGATTGGTCCCTGCGCTTTGCTGGAGGATCCTGGGATGCGGTTGACCCTGCGAACACTGCTGGCCTACCTCGACGACACGCTTGATCCGAGCGAGATCAAGGAGATTGGGCAGAAGGTTGCCGATAGCGAACAGGCCCAGGAATTAATTGCGCGCATCAAGCAGGTCACCCGGCGTCGGCGCTTAACCACGCCTCCGCTGACGGGCGGCAAGGGAAGCATCGATCCCAACGCGGTGGCGGAGTATCTGGACAACACCCTGGCGAGCGAACAACTGGCGGAGGTGGAACAGACCGCGCTCAGCTCCGATGTGCACCTGGCCGAGATCGCCGCCTGTCACCAGATTCTCACGCTGGTGGTGGGAGAGCCTGCGCTGGTGCCCCCGACGGCCAAGCAGCGGTTTTACGGTCTGGTGCACGGCAAGGAATCCTCTCCCTCGCGCAAGGCAACCAAACCCGCGTCCGCCAGCGGAGCCACCTCGGCTCTCCCGCGCGAGCAGGAAGGTGACGAGACCTTGTTGATGGGGTTGCCGCTGTTCCGCCAGGCTCCCTGGTTGCGCTGGGCGTTGCCGGTCGCGGCGGTGGTCCTGCTCACGGTCATGGGATTGGCCCTGTGGAGTGCCTTGCCGCGTCACCAATCCGAGCTAGCCAATCGCGACAACACCGGAACCAAGGACAAGGTAGCCAGCCTGGACAAGGCGACGGGGCAGGACAAGACCGGCGCCACCGGCAAGACCGGCGTCGGAGAGACGGACAAAACGACTCCGCCAAAGGATAAATCTGCCACCGACAAGACCCCCACCGACAAGGACAAGACCTCACCCAGGGACAAACCGAGCACGGACAAGGGGCCAGAGAATGGCGGCAGCGGTGGGTTGCAGGAAACGCCGCTCCCGCCGCGCGAACCGAGCATGGAACGCAGGGAGACCGCGCGCTTTGTTTCCAAGGGCCAGGTGCTGGTGCGTCACCCGGGGGGGAGCGATCTCTGGGAACGGCTTGCCCCGGAAAGTCCTGTGTTCACCGCCGAGTCGCTGGTGAGCTTGCCCGGCTATCAAAGCGAATTGCGGACGAGCGGGAATGTGGATGTGCTTCTCTGGGGGAATGTGCCCGAGGTGGTCAACGGCGGGCCGCTCGAAAGCGCCATCACCCTGCATTACAATCCGCTCCTCGATCTGGAATTCACGCTCGATCGTGGCCGTGTCTATCTCACCAGCCGCAAGGAGAAGACGGCCAAGGTGCGACTGCGGTTCGGTACTGGGGAGGTCTGGGATCTCGATCTGGAGCCCGGCGCAGTGATCGCTCTGCAGATGACCCGGGAATACACCTACGAGTTCCAGTATCAGCCGGGGTTGGCTCCCTACATGGAACTGGATTTCCTGGTGGTCAAGGGAGAGGCGGCCGTGACCATGGGGCATCTCTTCCTGGGCGATCTGCAACCCTCCTCGCATCGCAATCGCATGACCTGGAACAACAAGGGACGTGCGCCGCGGCCCTATTACGCCGAGACCGAACCGCCCGAACTCTCGACCAAGCCGACCGATCCCAAGAAGGCCACCGAGGTGAAGGTGCCGCTCGAAGAACTGGCGATGCGCCTGGCCAAGAACGACAAGATGGTCGCCTCGAACCTGGAAGAAGCGGTGGAGAGCGGTCGCGCCCTGGAAGGGGTGCTGGCGGTGCGAGGACTGGGAGCCATCGGCGCTATTCCCAAGGTGATTGACATTCTGGGCAATCCCAAGCTGGCCCAGGGGGCACGCCACGAAGCCATCTTCGTCCTGCGCGCCTGGATTGGCCGCGGCACGGTCTACGACAAGCAACTGTATGACCCGGAAAAGAAGGACGGCTGGTTGATCAAGAAGGATTACGATCCGATCGATGCCAAGGCGGTCTTCGATCTGCTACACGCGTTTTACTATCTCGATGCCCAGAGTCAGCCCGAGGTCATCGATGCGCTGATCAACTACCTGCGCCATCCCAAACTGGCGGTGCGCGAGCTGGCGTTCTGGCATTTGCTCCGTTCTCCGGCGGGGCGCGTGCAACTCAACTACAATGCCACCTGGGATCAGGAGCGGCGCGACAAGGCGGTGGACGAAATGCGCCGTCTGCGTCGGGAAAACAAGCTCCCCCCGATGCGCCCCTGAGCGCACTGGTGTCGTGATGCAGAGGCGCCACGATCCTCCGCGTGGCGCCTGGAATTCATCAGGGACGTTTACCGTGACGATCTCGTCGTGGACGCGCTTGCTGGTCGGCGTGGTGGGGCTGCTGGCGGCTGCCGGCGGCGGCTACTGGTATGTTCGCTGTCATTCCACCCCGGAGTCCGTTTCACTCCCTCCACTCCCTCCTGAACGCGAGGCCACCGCTGAGCAGGTGCAACAGTTCTGCGGGGTTGCCTGCCACGCCTATCCTCCTCCAGATTCTTTCCCGCGCTGGGCCTGGCGCAAGGAGGTGACCCAGGGATTCACCTTTGGCATGCGTCTGCGTCCGGATTTGCCCGCCCCAGCGCTCGAGGAGGTGATCACCTACTACGAGAAACGTGCCCCGCTGGAACTGCCCTTGCCCACTCGCCCTGAAGCGCCCGGCGTTCCTTCGATCCAGTGGCAACGCCGGGGATATTCGCTCCCCGGGCGCGAGCCGTTTCCCGAGGTGGTCAACGTCAACCTGGTGCGCTTCACCCCCACCGGTCCGCTTGAGATTCTCGTGTGTGAATGCGATCCGCTGAAAAACGAGGGGCAGGTGCTGCGCTGCAATCCGCACGTCGATCCACCCGCGTGGCAGGTGCTGGGGAAGGTTCCCGCGCCCGCGCATGCCGAGCTGGTGGATCTCGACGGGGATGGCCATGCGGACATTCTGGTCGCGTGCCTGGGCCGCTTTTTCCCCTCCGATGAAAAGGCGGGGAGTGTGGTCTGGTTGCGCGGGCGGGGCGATGGCACCTTCACGCCGCTGCCCTTGCTGAGTGACGTGGGGCGAGTCGCCGATGTTCAGGCCGCCGACTTCAACGGGGATGGCAAGCTCGATCTGGTGGTTGCCGAGTTTGGTTGGCGCGAAACGGGGAGCATTCTTCTCCTGGAGAATCGCACCACGGACTGGTCAAAGCCACAATTCGTGCCGCGCGTGCTCGATGACCGCCATGGCACCATCCACGTTCCCGTTGCCGACCTCAATCGCGATGGCAAACCTGATTTTGTCGCGCTGATCAGCCAGGAACACGAAACAGTGGTCGCCTTTCTCAACGAGGGGGAGGGCCGTTTTCGCAAGGAGGTGATCCACGCCGCTCCTCACCCTGCGTATGGCAGTAGCGGGATTCAGCTGGCCGACGTGGACGGCGATGGGGATCTCGATGTCCTCTACACCAACGGCGATGTCCTCGATAAACCCTTTGTGCTCAAGCCCTACCATGGGGTGCACTGGCTGGAAAATCGGGGAACGTATCCCTTCACGCCGCACCGCCTGACAGACATGCCTGGGGTCACCCGAGCCGTGGCGGCGGATGTCGACGGCGATGGCGATCTGGATATTCTCGCGGTGAGTTATCTCCCCGCCGAGGAATTCACACGCCGCGACGAGCTTGCGCTCGATTCCGTTCTCTGGCTGGAGCAGACGCGCAAGGGCACGTTTGTGCGTCGGCCTCTGGAAACAAAGGAGTGCGATCACTTCACCTGTGCCATTGGCCCGCTGTACGGCGCGGGCAAACCTCCCACTCTGGTTGTTGGCAATTTCTGGTCGACCAAACAACGTCCGCTCAAGGAGACGATTACCCTGTGGAATCCGCTTAAAAACCAGCGGCCTTGACGCTCGGGCTGTGGTCGCACGTCGGCATTTCCAGCGGGGAGCGGTTTTCTTGCTTGACGCTTTGAGTGATTTACCCGATCCTTATCCTTTCAATCCCCTTGCTGGAGGGACATGAGTTTACATGGAAGGCGCGCCTGGATGCGCGGTGAGGATTTGATGAGCGAACCGACTCCCCCCGATCCGATTACCTGCCCCGAACTGGAAGGTGCCTTGTGGCGGCTGTACCGAGACTTTTTTGACCAGGCGGAGCGTCGCCGGCGCTGGAATATTCGCGAGGATATTCCCTGGGATCAGGTCAACCCGAAGCTGAATCCCGCCGTCGCCGACGTGATAGAGAGTTTCACCGCCGTTGAACTGTACCTCCCCGATTACACCTCCAGGATTCTCCCCGTGGTGCGCCAGAGCAAGGGCCGCGTGTGGTTCTACGCCAACTGGGGCTACGAGGAATCCAAGCACTCCCTGGCGCTGACCGACTGGCTGCTCCGCTCCCGGCAGCGCAGCGAGGAACAGATTGCCGATCTGGAAAAAAAGGTCTTTACGCGCGAGTGGAACCTGCCACACGATTCCGCGCTGGGGATGCTCTGCTATGCCATGGTGCAGGAACAGGCGACCTGGCTGAACTATCGTAACCTGCGCAATCGCACCCTCGAACTGGGGGGCGATCCAGCGCTCGAACAGCTGCTGATGTACCTGGCGATCGACGAGAAGGCGCATCATGTTTTCTTTCGCGATGCGTTTGCGCTCTTTCTCAAGTATGATCGCGAGGGCACCCTGGCGCAAATGCGCCGGGTCATGAACGATTTTGCCATGCCTGCCATCCACGATCTCCTTGATGAAAGCCAGAAGCGAGTTGCGCGCGTGCGCGAACTGGAACTTTTTAGCGAGGAAATTTACTACCGCGAGGTCTATCTCCCCATCTTGCAGACGCTCGATGTGGATCGGCAGGAGATGCGCAATCGCCGCCAGATGATCCGCAAATCGCAGCGGGTTTAAGGAAACCCGTCACACGCGAGGTGCGGCGGAGCTGGCTTCCGGGGGATTGGCCTGTTCGCGACCCAGGCGGCGCAGGTGCAGGCCGATGGCGACCAGGCAAACTGCCCAGAGGGTACCCAGCTCCAGCGGTGCCCATTGCAGGTGAAAGGGCATCAGCAGCGCCAGCACAAAGAAGGCCATGCCGAAAAGGTAGTAGCGATTCCAGTAGTTGCTTCCCATGGTGAAAACAGCCATTCCGCTCAGCATCGCCGAGATGGGATAGATCAGAAGCTGCTTCCACCGCTCCGCGCCTTCGGCCCCGCGGCCAATGATCTCCTCGCGCACCAGCAAGCGCGTCATGAGCACCGTGCAAAAATAGGCCAGCAGATAGCCGATCCAGATCGACCAGAGCTGTCGTTCCGCCGCCGTGGTGGGCAAGACCGTGTGGGGGCGATAGCGCAGAAAGATCAAGGCCGAAAGGCCAAACTGCGCACCGCGTGCTACCCAGTCAAACCATTCGGGACCATGGAAGGCCATGCTCACAAAGGTGATCGCGTGGCCGACAAAGATGATGGCAGCGAAACAGAGGAGCATGGTGCCCCAGCTGCGAAACTCGGCGGCGTGATCCTTGTGTTCCAGGGCGCGGGTCAAACGTGACAGCAGGTTGACACTGCTCGCCTCGATGGCATCCCCGTGCTGATACCGTTCCAGGTCGTTCGCCAGCGCCTGGGCGGTCGGATAGCGCAGGCGCGGATCTTTTTCCAGACATTTCAGACAGATGGTCTCCAGATCTCGATCGACCTTGGAATTGAGCAATCGTGGCGGTGCCGGCTGGGCGCTGAGCACATGCATGATGGTGTCCAGGGGAGTTTCGGCCTTGAACGGCGGCCGCCCCGTCAGGAGTTCATACAGGATCGCTCCCAGGGCATAAACGTCGGTGGCGGGGCCGATGTCGGTCCAGCGACTCTCGGCCTGCTCTGGCGCCATGTAGCTGGGGGTGCCGAGAATTTGCCCCGGGAGCGTGGAGGCGTTGGGTTCGCTGCTTCCCAGCGTTGGGGGCGCCTCCGTGCGCAGCACGCGCTTGGCCAGCCCGAAGTCGGTGATCTTGGGCACGCCGTCGCTGGTGAGGAGGATGTTGCCGGGTTTCAGATCGCGGTGAATAATGCCCTGTTGATGCGCCCGATGCATTGCCAGCGCCAGGGTGCGCACCAGCTCTGCGGCGGGGAGGCTGGCCCAGGGCGTGCCCCGAATGCGGTCGGCGAGGCTTCCCCCCTCGACGTATTCCAGCGAGAAAAAGGGCGAACCGGGATTGCCGTCGCCAGCGCGCCATTCATTGACCTCGTAGATCTGCACGATATTGGGGTGTTGCAACTGGGCGATCGCCTCGGCCTCAGCGCGGAAGCGGGTGAGCTCCTGGTTGGCGGCGAAGGGACCGGAGAGAATCATCTTGAGGGCGACAATGCGATTGAGCGTCACTTGCCGGGCCTTGAAGACCACGCCCATGCCACCGCGGCCAATTTCTTCGAGCAACTGATAACCAGCGTGATAGCGATCCTGCAACGGTAGCGTCCCCAGCGGCGTGGTCGTGGCGCCAACGGTGACGGCGTCGCCGTCGACCGCTCGTTCGGGGCCGTTGATCGTGGGGGGAAGTTGGTCGGCAGCCATGAGTTCCTCGTGGATCACCCTCGAACCACCCAGCGCACCAGTTCGCTCAGCCGTGCACCCTGCCCCTGCATCAGGATGCCCACGCGGAAGATGCGGCCCGCCATCCAGACACAGGCGATGGTGGTGGCCAGCACCAGCCCCATGCCCAGCAGCATTTCCCACCCGGGCAGACCCGGAGGAACTGCATTGCGCGCGATCAACAACATCGGCGTGGAGAAGGGAAAGTACGACAGCGTCCTGGCAACCGGGCCATGCGGTTCCTGCACCACGTGGCCCAGCACAAAGAGCGGCAAACAGGCAAGGAGCATCACGGGCCACATAAGACTCTGGGTTTCCTTCATGTCGGTGCAGGCTGCCCCCACGGCGATGAACAGGGCGCCGTACATGAGGGCCGCCAGCGCCTGAAAAAGGATAAACCAGAGGATCAAAGGAGTCGAGAGATATTCCCCAAAGCCATAGCGATGCGCAGCCCAGAAGAAGCCGGCCAGATAAAAGCCGCCCATGGTGAGCGAAACGCCGACCGTGCCGACCAGTTTGCCCAGCATCAGGCCGAAGGGCGGGACCGAGCCGAGCAGAACCTCGGCAATGCGCTGCATCTTTTCCTCGACCACGCCCTGCATTAACGGCGTGGCGCCCATGAGCACATTCATCACCATCAACAGCGACAGCAATCCCGGGACCAGGACGGGAGCGATGCGACTTTGTTCGGTGGCGTCCTCGATCTCGCCGGTGGAGGCATTGCGGGTGAGCAGACCCTTGGAGAGCAGCGGCACCGGTTCGAGCAAGGCGCGGAGGGCCGCCACATTTTCGCCGGTGCCGGCACGTTGTTCCTGGGCGGTACGCGTGAGGGTGCGCTCGGCCAGCTGCGCGAAATCGAGAAAGGTGGGCCGATTCGATTGGTAGCGCAGCGAGGCGCTCTCAGGAGGCGATTCGCCGGGTGCGGGGTGTGGGGTGCGCAGCACGTCGGGACCAATATCGAGAAAACCAAAGAGCGAACCGTGGCGCACCCGTTCGGACAGGTCGAAGCGCTGCTGCTTGATCGCCTGCGGATCCGGGTTGCTGGGGGTGATCCATTCAAGGGCGAGCGGGGACCGTATCTGCTTGCCGGTCTGGGGATCATTCAACCCATGGGTGTTGTGCAGAGCGACCGCCTGTTCCAGCGCCTGGCGCACCACGGGATTGCCTGTGCGATCGACCACGCCAAAGCGCTTTTCACTGGTATCGCGGACCTTGTCAAGGACGACCTGGAGGACCGCGCTGGCACTCATCATCAGGGGCATGATGAGCAGGCCGATCACAAACGCCCGGGTTTTGACGGCTGCCAGGTATTCGCGCCGCGCAATGACAAGGATTTTACGCATCGGCCATCTCCTCGGTCTGGGGTTGCGCGATGCGCATGAAAATGTCATGCAAGGTGGGACGCGTTAACTCGAAATGATGGACGCGGCCGCGCTGCATCAACTCGGCCAGGATGCGCTGGGGATCGGCGTCGCGCGCCAGGCGTAACTCCTGCCAGCGGCCAAAGTCGGTCACGGTGACCACGTCGGGGAGATTCTCCAGAGTGCCGTTTCGCCCTTCCACATGAACGCGCACGGTATCGCTACCATAGGCCGCCTGAATCTGTTCCAGCGTGCCGTCGAGAACCTTGCGCCCCTTGTAGATCATGAAGACGAAGTCGCACATCTTCTGGGCCACGTCCATGTCGTGGGTGGAGAAGATCACCGTGGTGCCCGAGCGGCGCAGGGCGAGGATTGCCTCGCGCAGCACGACCGCATTCACCGGATCGAGGCCGGAAAAGGGTTCGTCGAGGAGGACGAGGTCGGGGCGAGCCACCACGGTGGCGATGAACTGGACCTTCTGCGCCATCCCCTTGGAGAGTGTTTCGACCTTCTTGTTGCTCCAGTCGCTCAGGCCGAGGCGTTCGAGCCAGTCGGTGATGGCCCGGTCGTGGTCGCGAAACCCTTTCAATTCGGCATAGAATTGAAGGATATCGCGGACCTTCATTTGTTTGTACAGGCCGCGCTCCTCAGGGAGATAGCCGACGCGATCATTGGCCGCCCCCAGGCGTGTTTCGCCCAGCACCTCCAGGGTGCCGCGGTCGGGGTAGAGAATGCGCATGATCATCCGTAGCGTGGTTGTTTTCCCCGAGCCATTGGGCCCGATGAAGCCGTAGATGGTGCCCGCGGGGACGGTCAAACACAGCTCGTTGACCGCGACATGGCGGCCGAACGTCTTGGTGACGTGGTCGATCACGACGGCATTCATGCGACAATTCCGATCAGCCAGCGGTCGAGTGAATCAAGACGACGTGAACCTCACCCGGACCATGGACCCCGGTGACAAGGTTTAACTCGATATCGCCTGTTTTACTCGGTCCCGTGATCAGGGTCATGCACGAGGGGAGCGCTCCTTTGGCAGGTCCGTTCGTCCCCTCGAAGAGATCGAAGAGATCGGGAACAATCTGCGCCGCTTCGGCCACGACAAGGTGGACCGGCGGCAGCAGACTCAGCGCGCGCGGCTGATCGGGGCGCGCCAGAACCACCAGCGACCCGGTCTCGGCGATCAGGTAATCGACACCGGTCAGGCCAATATCGGCGGCGAAGAAGACCGGGCGGCTGTTCTGTGGAGAAAGCTCGTGGAAGGGAGAAACGGTGTAGCCTTCAAGGCGGAAAACCTCGGTGAGTGCGAGTTGCTGCACCAGGCGGTCCCGCCCGAGTAAGAGGCGCTTTCCAGCACAGGCACGCACCCGCTCCAGGAGGGTGAGACGCGCGGTGCCCAGATCGGGAACGACGACGACCTGCCCGCCGGCAGTGCGGAATTCCTGGCAAAAGCGCGCCACGGGATCGGGGTCGGCTCCCTGGTAAGCGAGCGAGCCGCGTTCAGGAAGCGGAGGTCTGCCGCCCGCTGGGTTGCCTGCCTGAACGGCCTGGCGAATTCGTTGGAGCATCGTTTCCCGGGACGACTTCATGACCGTACTCCCTCGGTCAGCGGGCGGGCCCACTGGCGCAGAAATTCACGACACTCGCTGCTGGTGCGACAGCGAAAGAGCGGGTCCCGGATCTGGCGGACGCGCTCCACGCTGAGGTTGGTCAGGATCCGTCGAACGGTCGGGAGCTGATGGACCGCCACACTAAGCGAATCGACCTGCAGGGCAACGAGTGCAAGGAGTCCCTGCGGATCGGTGGCCATTTCCCCACACACCGTGACGGGTTTGCCTGCCTTGTGGGCCTGGACCACGACTGAGTCGATCAGCCGAAGGAGGCCGGGATGGAGCGGATCAAGCTGATTGGCGGTCTGGGGATCGTCGCGATCGAGTCCGAGGGCCGAGGCGGTCAGGTCGTTGGTGCCCAGGGCGAAGAAATCGACCTGGTGGGCCCAGAGTTCCACCAGGGGAGCGGCCGCGGCCACCTCGATCATCACGCCCAGGGGCGGATGGGCAGTGAACTCCAGCCCTTCCTGTTCCAGATCGGTCCGTGCCTGCGCCAGCGTTTGCACCACGAAATCGAGCAGTTCCGTGGAGGTGACGAGCGGAACCACGAGACGCACGGGTCCGATGCGCTGGGTGGCGCCGTGGCTCGGCGCTCCGGCGCGCAGAATCGCCCGCACCTGGTCGCGAAAGAGCTGCTGCAAGGGGCCAGAATCCAGCACCAGGCGCCAGTCGAAGGGACGCGCGGCCGCCAGGCTCAGATGCGAGTAGGACATCAGCTTGTCAGGCCGCAGATCGAAGGTGCGGATGGTGACAGGGCGGCCATCCATCTGGGTGAGCAATTTGCGGTAGAGGCTGACCTGTTCCTCCTCGGTGGGGAGCGTGCGACGCGCCAGAAAGAGAAATTCGCTGCGATAGAGGCCCACTCCGGTGGCCCCGCGTTTGACGGCGGGATGGACCTCGCACAGTAGGTTGATGTTCGCCTCCAGACGCGGCATCCCCGGCTGCAGAGAGAGCGGCGGGAGCGAATCGGGCACTTCCGGCGCGCGGGCGCGGGGGACGACAAAATCCGGGGCGGGATCGAGATAGACAATTCCCTCGGTGCCATCGACCAGCAGGCGCCGCCCCGGGGCAAGGAGAGCGCCAAAGTTGCGCACCTGTCCAATCATCGGGATGCCCAGGCTGCGCGCCAGAATGGCGGCGTGGCTGGACGCGCTACCATGTTCGACGATGACCGCCGCCAGCTGATCGAGGCTCACGGCGAAGAGTTCCATCACCGAGGCTTCGTGCGCCAGCAGGACGATGCTCTCGGGCCCGACCCCCAGGCCGATCGGGCGCGTGCGCAGTTGCCACAAAAGACGATGAAAGACATCCTTGATGTCGTGGACTCGCTCCTGAAAGTAGGGAGTGGTCAGCTGCTGGAAGGCGGCCACGTACTTGTCCAGCGTCTGAAAGATAGCGCCCTCGGCGCTGGCGCCGGCATCCAGGCAGTTGGTCAGGTCCTGCTCGATGCCGCGATCCTGCATGATCATCAGCTGCGCTTGCAGGATGGCGCCGTGGTCCTCTCCGACCAACTCGGAGATGCGCTGGCTTTGCAGGATAAGTTCCTGGCGTGCCTCGTGGAGTGCCTGAGCAAGACGTCGTTTTTCCTCCGCAGGGTTGGTGCTGATCAAGGGGACGGTGGCGCGCCATTCGCTGAAGCCGTCGACAATGTACGCCTGCCCCAGCCCCATGCCCGGGCTCAGGGACACCCCCTGCACACGAACCACTTCCTGAACGGGCAGCTGCGGAGCGAGAAATTGCTGACCGTGCGCGATGGCCAGCACGCGATCGAGCAGATGCGCATCGCCCACCAGTGAGGCGACCTGCGCACCGATGGCGGACAGCATGCGCACTTCTGCGGGGGAGAAGTTGCGAGACTCGGTGGTTTGCACCACCAGGACCCCTTCGAGTACCCCGCCTTCGATGAGAGGAACGCCCAGAAAGGAGCGATACGGGTCTTCTCCCGCCTCGGGGAAATACTTGAAGCGCGGATGCTTGAAGGCATCGGCGACCATGACCGGGGCTTTTTGCTCGGCCACCAATCCGGTTAATCCCTCCTGCACGCGCATGCGCACGCGCCCCACGCTTTCCGGCTTCAGGCCGATGGTAGCGCCCAGAACCAGTTCCTGCTGCTCGTGTTCCAGCAAATAGACCGAACAGACCGCCGTGTGAAAACGATCCTGAATAAGGCGGACAATGTTGGTCAGCGTTTGATGGGGATCATGGCTCTCCTGGACGAGTCGACTACTCTCATCGAGAGTGATCAGCAGGGAACGATCGTCCGGGCTGATGGGTTCGGTCATGGCTCTCCGCCTTCGCAAAGATGCAGGATGAATAGATTATGGGCGAAGAGGCGGATTGGTGCAATGCCATGCCGACCCGTTTGCGGGAGGACCCGATGCAGGAGTGGTCCCTGGGGGAGCGCAGCGGAGAGCAGAGCGATCCCCAGGAGCCAGCTGCGGGTCAGGGCATCGCCCCGTTAGCGTTCCCGCTGCTCGCGGTAATAGTTGATCAGTCCGTTGGTCGAGGAATCGTGGCTGGTCACGGGGTGACTCCCTTTCAACTCGGGGAGGATGACCTTCGCGAGCTGTTTCCCCAGTTCGACCCCCCACTGATCGAACGAGTTCACATTCCAGATGATCCCCTGAGTGAAGATCTTGTGTTCATACATGGCGATGAGCGAGCCGAGTGTGCGCGGGGTGAGACGCTGAAAGAGGATCGAATTGGTCGGTTTGTTGCCGGCAAACGTCTTCTGGGGCACCAGTTTTTCCAGTTCCTCGGCGGAGAGCCTGGCCGAGCCCAGTTCGGCTCGCACCTCGGCCGGGGTTTTCCCCTTCATCAACGCTTCGGTCTGGGCGAAGAAGTTGGAGAGCAGGATGGGATGGTGCTCGCCCAGCGGATTCTGCGTTTCAATGGGAGCGAGGAAATCGCAGGGGATCAGCTTGGTGCCCTGATGAATGAGCTGATAAAAGGCATGTTGCCCATTGGTGCCCGGCTCGCCCCAGATGACCGGCCCGGTGGACCAGGTGCAGGGCTGCCCTTCGCGGGTCACGCTCTTGCCATTGGATTCCATGTCGCCCTGCTGGAAGTAGGCGGGGAAGCGATGCATGTACTGGTCATAGGGAAGGATGGCCTGGGTCTGCGCGCCGAAGAAATTGTTGTACCAGATCCCGAGCAGGGCCAGGATCACCGGGAGATTTTGTTCCAGCGGAGCGGTCCGGAAATGCTCGTCCATCAGATGAGCACCCGTGAGCAATTCCTCGAAATGATCCATGCCGATGGCAACGGCGATCGACAGGCCAATCGCCGACCACAACGAGTAGCGTCCGCCGACCCAGTCCCAGAAAGCGAACATGTTCTTCGTATCGATGCCAAACTTGCTCACCTCGGCGGCGTTGGTGGAGAGCGCGACAAAGTGTTTGGCGACATGAGCCGGATCGCCGGCACTGCGCAGGAACCAATCCTTGGCGCTGTGGGCGTTGGTCAACGTTTCCTGGGTGGTGAAGGTCTTCGAGGCGATGATGAAGAGAACCGTCTCGGGGTGAACGAGGCGCAGGGTTTCGGCGAGATGGGTGCCGTCGACATTGGAGACAAAATGGACCTTCAAATCGCGCTGGGCGTAGGGCTTGAGCGCCTCGGTCACCATGACGGGGCCCAGATCCGATCCCCCGATGCCAATGTTGACCACATCGGTGATGCGCTGCCCGGTGTAGCCTGTCCACGAGCCGCTCCGAATCTCGTTGGCGAAGGTGCGCATGTGGGCGAGGACCGCGTTCACCTCGGGCATGACATCGACCCCCTCGACGAGAATGGGGCGATTGGAGCGGTTGCGCAGAGCGATGTGCAGAACAGCGCGATGCTCGGTGGTGTTGATCTTCGCCCCGGTGAACATCTTTTCGATCCAGCCGTGCAGATCAGCCTGGCGCGCGAGCTCGAAGAGGAGGGCCATCGTCTGCTCGGTGATGCGATTCTTGGAGTAATCGAGAAGGATGTCGCCAAAGCGGATCGAGAACTTCTGGAACCGCTGCGGATCCTGGGCGAAGAGATCGCGCATGTGCAGCGGAGCCATACGCGGATAGTGCTGTTCGAGGTTTTTCCAGGCATCGAGCTGAGTGGGAAGCGACATGGCTGCCTCGTCCTTTCTTCCAGAATCGTGGGCGATGACAGGGAGGGCGTTAACGCGAGAGGAAAAAGATCAGCGCGAACGCGATCAGGGCCACCACGACGGAATAAATGATAATTCCTGTGGTGTTCGATTTCCCGGTCTTGCCGTTGTACGTGGTGCCGCAATCCCCACACTTGACATGTGTCAGGAGCGACGGTCCGAGCACTCCGCCCCACCAGGTGAACCCCACCTTCTTGATCTGCTCGCCACCACAATTCGGACAGGGAACGTAGTCTGCCATGGGAGTTCCTCTTGAACCCAGGTTCAGGTTGATCCGTTGCCACCGCGTAGTCCGCGACCAGGGAGTGCGGCGGTCCGTTGACCATTGTGCAACACCAGCGTGCCGTTGACCAGCACCTGCTCCATCCCCACGGCCAGTTCCTTGCCGCGCTCGTAGGTGGAACGATCCGCAATGGTCGCGGGATCGAAGACAACGACGTCGGCGGCGAAGCCTTCGTGCAAAAAGCCGCGGTCTTTCAGCCCGAAACGCCGCGCAGCGTGGCCCGCCAGGTGTTGAACCGCCTCTTCCAGCGACCACACGCGCGCCTCGCGCACATAGTAACCCAGGTAGCGCGCATAACAGCCGCACCCGCGCGGATGGGGCGAACCGCCGGTATAAATGCCGTCGCTGCCGCCGATCATGCAGGGGTGGCGCATCAACGCGCGAATGTCTTCCTCTCCGCGTTGACGATGGGGTGACACACAGCCGACCGCCAATTCCGAGGCGACCAGGAGATCGCAGATAAACGTGCCCAGCGGTTTGTCCGCGTGTGCGGCGGCCTCCTGGAGCGTCTGGCCCTCGTGGTGGCGATGCTCGGGGGCGGCGATGAAACTCAGGCGAATCTTCTCCAGAGGGACGCGCGGGGCGGCGAACCAGCTGGTTAGTTGCGCGCGCACGTCTGGGTCACGCAATCGCGCCAGCGTGGGCTCGGGTCCGCCTTCCTGCACCTCCGGTGGCAGCGCGAGCATCCCCAGGATGGTGCTCCCCGCCAGGTAGCAGTACAGATCGTAGGTGACATCGATGCCGCGCGCCCGGGCGCTGTCGAGAACCGGCAGCACCAGGTCGGCCTTGCTGTTAAAGTGCGAGATATGGACCGCACACTCCGCCTGGGCACCAATGCGAAACACCTCGTCCATCGCCGAGCACACTCGGGACGGGTCATAAGCGCGCATGTGAGTGACATAAACTCCGCCAAGGGGAGCGATCTCTTCACAAAGGGCACTGAGCTCGGCGGTCTCGGCGTAGCGGCTCGGGATGTAATCCAGCCCCGACGACAGGCCGACCGCTCCCTGCTCCATCGCCTCACGAACCAGGGCGCGCATGCGTTTGAGTTCGTCGGGGGTGGGGGGGCGGGTTTCCAGGCCCAGCACTTCCATGCGAATGTTGCCGTTGGGCACCAGCGAGGCCACGTTCAGGGCACAACGGTGATTGAACAGCGCCAGGTACTCTGCCATGCTCGACCAGCGCTGCGGAAGTTCGTGAATCCCGCTAAAGCCAGCGGTGTAGCGGCGCATGTACTCCAGGGTGGCCGCCGAGGCAGGCGCCATCGCCACGCCATCCTGGCCGACCAGATAGGTGGTGATCCCTTGCCGGATGGCCGGTTCGTGCAGCGGATCGGCGAGGAGAATGAGATCGCCATGCACATGCGTATCGATAAACCCGGGTGCGACCACCTTACCCCGGGCATCAAGGCGCAGGCGCGTCTCGGCGTGTGCGAGCGAGCCGAGAGCGGTGATCCGATCACCTCGAATCCCCACATCGGCCTGATACCAGGGCAAGCCGGTTCCATCGATGATCCGTCCCCCACTGATGATGACATCGAACATGGCCACGCCCCGGTTTTCCTCGGTGCTCTCAATGCGTCTCAAGCCGCAGTTCACGCAGGGTAACATATTCGATTCCCAGTCGCTGGCCTTCCTCCCTGGTTTTTGTCTGAAGGAGGTCGGCGGCCGGGATATCAATGCCCGCACTGGCATCTTCCACGAGCAGGATGCGGAAACCCGCCTGGCGCAGATCGCGGGCAGCAAAGTAACAGCAGATATTGGTGGCGATCCCGCAGACCACCACCGTGGTGATGCCACTGGCGCGATAGAACGCTGCCAGCCCCGGATGCTGGGCGGTCACGGCATAGGCCTCGAACGCAGGGTCGAAGCCCTTGCGCCAGATCGTGTGAAAGCGCGCCGTGTGCAAACCCGGCAAGAACTCCGCTCCGGGAGTGCCCTGCACACAGTGCGGCGGATAGAGCGCATCGCGTTGGCCCAGAAAACTGCGGTGGTTGGCCGGATGCCAGTCCATCGTGGCGTCGATGCGTTTCCAGGGCCATTCCAGAAGTTGATTGATCGCCGGGACAAGGCCGAGCGCGCCTGGCACCGGCAACTCGGCGGGGCAGAGTTCGCTAAAGCCGCACTGCACATCCACCACGAGCAGGGCAGCACTTGACAGAGGCACGGCGTCCATCGGGGTTCCTCTCGGGTTCAGTGGGGCGTCGGGGTGGGGGGCGAGGCGTAACCACGCTGGCGGCGTTCGGCCTGTTCAAAGAGCAGCGAGGCCACCAGGGCAGTCCACCCGGTTTGATGGCAGGCGCCCAGTCCCCGGCCATTGTCGCCATGAAAGAACTCGTGAAACAACAGCAAATCACGCCAATGAGGATCGTTTTTATAGCATTCGTCGGTGCCATGGCAGGGGCGGTTGCCAGCGCCATCCGGCAGAAAGAGGCGAATCAGGCGACAGGAGAGTTCATCGGCGACCTGATCCAGCGTCATGCGTTGCCCCGATCCGGTGGGACACTCCACCTGAAACGACTTGCCGTAGAAGTGATGATATCGTCGCAACGCCTCGATCAGCAGATAGTTCACCGGAAACCAGACCGGACCGCGCCAGTTGGAATTGCCGCCAAACATCGGGCTATCGGAGTCGCCTGGTACATAGGCGACATGTTGCGACGTGTCCCCGGTGGTGCACGTGAACGGGTGCTCAAGATGGTAGCGTGAGAGCGAACGAATCCCGTGAGGGGAAAGGAATTCGTTTTCATCGAGCACGCGCTGGAGGATGCGCTCCAGGCGTTCGCGCGTGGGCATGGCAAGGAGTCGATGCCGATGCTGGGTCTCCTCGTTGACTGTTACCTGGTGATAAGCGAGCTCGTGCTTCAGATCGAGGCGGTTCTCCAGAAACCAGCGCAGCCGCTTGTGAAATCCTTTCAGGCTCTCCAGTAAATCTTCTTCAAGCACCTCCACGGCGACGAGAGGGATCAACCCCACCACCGAGCGAATGCGGAGTGGTTGCGTGTGACCATCCCATTGCAATTCGTCGTAATAAAAGCCGTCTTCCTCGTCCCACAGGCCATCCTCGCCATGAGCGTTCATGGCATCGGCGATGGCGACAAAATGTTCGAGGAATTTGGAAGCGAGATCTTCATAGGCGGGTTGCCCGCGTGCCAGCTCCAGGGCCATCGCCAGCATGGTCCCGCAAAAAAAGGCCATCCACGCGGTGCCATCGGCCTGTTCCAGACGCATGCCTCCTGGTAACGGTTGCGAACGATCGAACACGCCAATGTTATCCAGCCCCAGGAATCCGCCGGCGAACAGATGTTTGCCCTGAATATCCTTGCGATTGACCCACCAGGTGAAGTTGAGAAGCAGTTTCTGGAACACGCGGGCCAGGAAGAGGTGATCGCGGCGCCCGTCGAGCCGATACACCTGCCAGCAGGCCCAGGCATGAACCGGAGGATTCACATCGGAAAAGTTGAATTCATAGGCCGGCATCTGGCCGTTGGGATGCATGTACCACTCGCGCAGCAGCAGGATCAATTGATGCTTGGCGAAGCTGGGATCCAGGCGCGCAAACGGAATCATGTGAAAGGCGAGATCCCAGGCGGCAAACCAGGGATATTCCCACTTGTCCGGCATGGACAGGACATCGCGGCTAAACAGGTGTTTCCAATCGTGATTGCGGCCCTGGAGTCGATCCGCCGGGGGGCTGGGCTGGTCGGGATCGCCCTCGAGCCAGTCGTTGATAACCACGTGGTAAAACTGTTTACTCCAGAGGAGCCCGGCGCAGGCCTGGCGCAATACACGCTGTTCTTCCACGGTGAGTTGATCGGGGAGATGCCGGGCGTAGTAGGCGGTCATCTCCTCCTGGCGCGCCTTGAAAATCGCCGTCGCGTCGTTGGGATAGGTGTGTGCCGCAACCTCGTCTTCCGGACAGAGGCGAAAGAGGAGCACCGTCTCTCCCCCGGGCGGAAGATCGAGCACATACCAGGCGGCTCCCTTGGTGCCGACCTGGAGCGCATGCACCGCATCCTGGCGACCGTGGATCACGTAATCATGGAAGGCGTCCTTGAATGGGCCAGGTTGCGGATCGTTGTAGAGCTTGGGAGCGTTGGTGTGGTTCTCGGTGAACAACCAGTGCGGCGGAGTTCCGTCAGGCGCGGGCGGGGCGAAGAAGCGCCAGCGATTGAGCGTGGCATGATCGACAAGGAGTTCATCGGGATGGATCGGTTTGAGAAACGGCTTCCGCCAGCAGCCTTCATGCTGACAGCCCCAGACCCAGGTGTTGCGAAACCACAGGGTGGGGAGCGCATGAAGGGTCGCGCGCTCCGGACCGCGATTGGTGAACGTAAGGCGAATCCAGAGATCGTCGGGTGAAGCCTTGGCGTACTCCGCCTGGACATCGAAATAGCGGTTCTCGTTGAAGATGCCGGTATCGATCAGCTCGAATTCCGGTTTGGTGCGATCGCGAGTGTGGTTTTCCTCAACAAGACGATGATAGGGGAACTCCGCCTGCGGATACCTGTACAGTCCGCGGCAATAGGAGTGGGTGGGGGTGCTCTCCAGGTAGAAGTAACACTCCTTGACATCCTCGCCGTGATTGCCCTCGGGGCCGGTGAGACCAAAGAGACGTTCCTTGAGGATAGGATCCTTGCCGTTCCACAGGGCGAGCGCAAAACAAAGGCGACATTCCCGATCGGTAAAGCCGAGTAATCCGTCCTCGCCCCAGCGATAGGCGCGACTGCGCGCATGCTCGTGCGGGAAGTAGCGCCAGGGATCGCCATTGGCGGAGTAATCCTCGCGGACGGTTCCCCATTGACGTTCCGCCAGATACGGCCCCCAGCGTTTCCAGTTCTTTGTCCGTTGATGGGCTTCCTCAAGACGGACGCTCTCTGGATCGAGGGGAGGAACAGGCACGTTCGGCATGACGACCTCGTGAGCGCAGGGATGGTGGACGGATCGAATGATTGTATCTCTGCGTGCGATCCCAGGCCAACGGTGCCCGCGCTGAGGCGAGCGAACGTTCAATACCCGAACGGCGATCCAGAAGTTGTGATCCGGCGGTTCGTGGTCTACACTAAAGATCTCCTCGAGCGCAACGCTGGGGGTTGCGCACTCCGAGCGCAGTTTCTCGCCCGCTCGCTCCAAACGGGTGTGCCGACTCGTGGCAATGGTGTCGCTTGCAGGCGGGAACGGAATGAAGATGAACCACCCGGAAGCGATCAGCCTGATTCTGTGCGGCGATGTGATGACCGGGCGCGGGATCGATCAAATTCTCCCGCACCCGGGGAGTCCAACGTTGTACGAGTTTTCGGTCCGCGATGCGCGCGAGTATGTCGAGTTGGCGGAGGAACGCAATGGGCCGATACCCTGGCCCGTCTCCCTGGATTATGTCTGGGGCGAGGCCCTGGCGGAACTGCAGCAGACCGAGGTACGGATCATCAACCTGGAGACAAGCATCACCACCAACGAGGAGCCCTGGCCGGAAAAAGGGATCCACTATCGCATGCACCCCGACAACGTGGGCTGTCTCACCGCGGCGCGCCTCGATGGTTGTTGCCTGGCGAACAATCATGTGCTGGACTGGGGTTACCAGGGGTTGACGGAGACCCTGCAAACACTGCAGAGTGCGGGGCTGGTTTGCGTGGGGGCCGGGCGCAACTCGGCCGAGGCGCGTTCGCTGGTGGCCTTCGCGGTCCCCGGGAAGGGGCGGGTTCTTCTTGGGGCGGTCGGCACACTCAGCAGCGGCATTCCCTGGGAATGGGGGGCCACCACCCAGCGCCCCGGAGTGAATCTGCTGGACGACCTTTCCGAGGAGAGTGCGCATCGCCTGGCCCGCGAATTTCACAGTGTGAAACAGCCCGGCGATGTTACTGTCCTCTCGATTCACTGGGGCGGCAACTGGGGGTATGAGATCCCTGCGCAGGATCGCGCCTTTGCTCACCGACTCATTGACGAGGGCATTGACATTGTGCACGGGCATTCCTCCCATCATGTGAAGGCGATTGAACGTTATCACAATCGATTGATTCTTCATGGGTGTGGGGATTTTTTGAACGATTACGAGGGGATTGGCGGACGGCAGGACTATCGGGGCAACTTGACGTTGATGTACCGGATTCGGATCAATCCGTGGGAGAGGTGCCTGACCGAGGTGCGGCTGATTCCACTGGAGATCCTGCGCTTTCGCCTGGTTCGCGCCTGCCGCGACGATGCGGAATGGCTCTGCGACTTGCTGAACCGACTTGGAGCGTCCTGGAACACGGCGTTCCAACTCCAGGACGACAATAGCCTCCTTCTTCAGTGAAGGGCGAACAACACTCTCCGAGCGCGAAAAGGGATGATTCTGTGCACGATCCGATTCCGAGCGAAGGTGGGCTTTCTCCTCTGGAAACGCAGTCACGCCAGTCAGCCGACGAGGCGGGCGATCCGGCCAGAACGTGTTCGGGGGGAGAGGGGGGGCCGGTCGCGCCCACTGCGCTGGCTGCGGCGGTGAGTGGATACGAAATTGTGCGCGAATTGGGACGCGGAGGGATGGGGGTCGTCTACCTGGCGCGGCAGACGAGTTTGAATCGGCTGGTTGCGTTGAAGATGATTTTGACCGCCGAGCATGCGGGACCCACTGAACGCGAACGCTTTCGCACCGAGGCGGAGGCGATTGCGCGGTTGCAACATCCGGGGATCGTGCAGATCCACGAAGTGGGTGAATATCAGGGCTTGCCTTTTTTCAGCTTTGAGTTCTGCGCGGGGGGGAGTCTGGAGAAGCGGTTGGCGGGCACGCCGCTCCCCGCTCAGGAGGCCGCCGGGTTGGTGGAGAAGCTGGCGCGAGCGATGCAGGCAGCTCACGACAAGGGAGTGATTCATCGCGATCTGAAACCCGCGAACGTGTTGCTCGCCGAGGATGGGAACCCCAAGATCACCGACTTCGGATTGGCAAAGAAGCTGGACGAGGCGGGGCGCACCGCGACCGGGGCCGTCATGGGCACGCCGTCGTACATGGCCCCCGAGCAGGCGCGCGGGAGAACCAAGGAAATTGGTCCCGGGGCCGATATTTATGCGCTGGGCGCCATTCTCTATGAGTGTCTGACCGGACGTCCGCCTTTCAAGGCGCCCACGCCGCTGGACACCATCATGCAATTGTTGCACAACGAGCCGGTGCCACCGCGCCGCCTGTCCCCGCAAATTCCGCGTGATCTGGAGACGATCTGTCTGAAATGTCTGCGCAAGGAGATTCCCCGGCGTTACCTTCGGGCGCGCGACCTGGCGGACGATCTGACGCGGTTTTTGGCGGGTGAACCGATCACGGCGCGCCCCGTCGGCCTGCTGGAGCGAGGCTGGCGCACCTGTCGGCGCCATCCGTCGTGGGCGGCGGTCTGCTTCCTTGGAGGACTCGTGTTGCTTGGGTTGCTGGTGGTCCCGCTTGTGCTGGCGGCGATCAAATCCCGGAACGCGTGGGAACTGGGGCAGGAACGTGATCGCACCATGAACGCACTGAGGAAGGCGCAACAGGCGGAGCGCAACGCGCTGAGAACGGCGGCCGATGCGATGTTCGATCGCGCCCAGCAACTTTCGCTTGGTGGGGAGCCCGCGGCAGGGTTGCTGTGGTTTGCACGCGGCCTGGACCACGCGGTGCAGGGCGGCGACGGACAGCTGGAAATGGTGTTTCGCTACGCCATCCGAGCCTGGGCGCAACAGACGGCGTCGGTGGAGACGATGATGCCCCACCCCGGGTGTGTGGTGCGGAGCCTGTGCTGGAGCCCCGATGGCAAGACACTGGCCACCGGGGGAAGTGATGGGACGGTGCGCTTCTGGAATGTTTCATCGCTTCGGCTGCAACGGCCCTCGGCCAGGTTCTCGTCGGCGGTTCTGGCGCTGGCCTGGCAACCACGCGGAAAGCTGATTGCTGCCTACTGTGCCGATGGAACGGTTCGCCTGTGGCCGTATGACGGTTCCCTCCAAAAAGCGATGGTGATTCGCATTCTTGCCAATCCCGTTCCCGATTATTTTGTGCCCACGGTGGTATTTCACCCCGACGGGACCCAGATCCTCGCCTCGGAAATTGGAGCAACGGTGTGGGCACGGAACGTTACCACCGGGGAGCGCATTCAACCCGGATTTAACCACGGGGGCGAATACTGTGAAGGGGTGGCGTATCATCCCGATGGGACGCGTGTGTTGACCGCCAATGCCAACTGGCGTGCGCAGTTGTGGGACGCACGCACCGGGAAGGCGGTGGGCAGATCGATCCTCACCGCCAACCGCAATCGCTATGCTGCTTTTGATCCTGCGGGGAGTCGGTTTTTAACCGGGCATCACATCGAAAACTCGGTTCAGGTCTGGGAAACCAGCTCGCTCCAACCCCTTGGGAAGAAGGCGATCCTGAATGGGAATGTGCATGCCGCACACTTTAGCTCCGATGGAAGACAGCTGGTTGTCAGTGGCGAAAGCCGGATTCTTGGTGCCTGGGACTGGGGAACCGGGCGCCGGGTGGGTTTGCCAGTGGTCACTCAGGACGACACGCGAACTGCTCTCTTGACTCCCGATGGCAAGCAACTGGTGGTGGGCGGAACGGAGCGCGTGACCTGGTATCGGATCGACGAACCACGGCCCCGGTGGACGCATCTCCTCCCCGCGCCGGGTTACTGTCTCTCGTTTCGGCTCGATCGCCCGGAAGTGGCTATCAGCGCATTCTGTCAGACGGTCCCGGAACCGACAGCGCGGCAGATCTTTCGCTATGATCTCCAAACCGGCAAGCGCGTCGAGCCGTCGCTCCCCTTTGACCCCCTGGGTTGGGTTGATGATCACCAGTGGAGCCCGGATGGAAAGCGGGTGTATGGGGGGTGTGGCACGCGGGTTCGGATCTGGGATACCGCGAGCGGAAAACCGATCCGCGATCTGGAGGCGGGGGTCACGATGGGGCCGATCAAGAAGTTGGCCCTGCACCCGAAGGGACGCATCTTGCTGGGGATTGGCTATGAGCAGCGCCCACGGGCGATGATGTGGGATGTGGAGAGTGGCAAGGCACTTCCCACGGCATTGCAGATTGAGGGTACCCCGCACCTGTGGGCAGTCCGTTATACTCCCGATGGGGAGAGGATCTTGCTGGCGACACAGTCGTTTTTTCGCGAATGGCTCGCCGATGGCAAGACTCCCCTGGGGCCCGTGCATGCCATTCCCAATCTGCTTGTGACCAATGCCGCCTATCGTTCCAATGGGCAGGTGGTTGCCCTGGCGGGGAGCGATGGGTTTATCCGCCAGGTCGATACTGCCCAGGGAATACGCGCGGCACCGTCGGTGGAAAGCTCGGGTTACTACGGATTGACCTACACCCCCAATGGCGAACTGCTTCTGGCGAGCGGTTTGGATTTCACCACGATCTGGCACGCGAGTACGGGGAAGCCCGTGGGAGCGAGGCGCTGGGGTGGGCATGTGAAGGTGAGCCCCGATGGGTCGTTGTTTGGAGTGACTCCAGGCAATCCCGAGCGGGCGGAGATCTGGCCCGTGGTCACTCCGATTCAAGGCGACCCCGAGCGGGTGTTGCAGTGGATTCAGAGTCTGACGGGGTTGCAACTGAACACCGAGAACATCATCGCTCCCATCGATCCCTTCCGCTGGCGTCCCGCAGCTGAGGTGCTACCGCGCCCCTGAGTTCGCCTGGGCGTGCACGTTCCCTGTCAAACCGTCTTCCTTTGCCGACCCATGGTCCGTGTGGTCGGCTGCGCACTTTTCTTCTTGACGATTCTCCTGGGATTCGCTAGCTTCAGCTAAGCAATTGATTAGGTTTAACTAATCAGGGATATTATGCAAACCTTGCTGCGCAGGGAGTGGTGCATGAAGACTTCGCCGCGATCGGGGTTTACGCTGATTGAGTTGCTGGTGGTGATGGCGATCATGGCGATCCTTATGGGATTGTTGTTGCCCGCGGTGCAGAAGGTGCGCGAGGCAGCGGGGCGGTTGCAGTGTTCCAATAATCTCAAGCAGCTGGGTCTGGCGCTGCACTCCTACGAAGGGGATCACCACCTCTTTCCCCCGGCGTATCAGACGGCGAACCCCTACGCGGATGGCACCGCTTACGGGATCCGTTACGGGGATGAGTATCGCAATGGCCCCCCGGGGTGGGCGTGGGGCACCCTGCTATTACCTTATCTGGAACAGGACAATTTATATCGCCAATTTCGGCTCGATTTGCCGTGCTGGGCACCCGAGAACGCGGGGGCGGTGCAGACGCGCCTGAAGGTGTTTCTCTGTCCCTCGGCGAGCGGAGGGAGCGAGGGGTTCGTCGTGCAACAGGAAGGGGCGGACGTGCGCCATGGGGTGCCCCTGGTCCGTGGAGATGGCACACCCATTGTGTTTGCGCACAGTCATTATGTGACCAATGCGGGGATTCATCAGCCGTGGGGGCGGGCGACCGCTTACTGCTACGACTACGACCTTCCCGAACCAATTCCGGCCAACAACAACCTCTCGGCGCGCATCGATGGGCCGTTCTATCGGAATGCGAAGATGTCCGTGGGACGCATCTCCGACGGGCTCTCCAACACCGTGTTTCTTGGCGAACACAGCTCGGTGCTGAGCAACAAGACGTGGGTGGGCGTGGTGCCTGGGGCGGTCACTCCGCCACGGCTTGATCTGCGTCCGTGGCCGTCGGAGAACAATGGCGCGGGGTGTTTGGTGGGGGTTCACAGTGGGCCAGACACACATGATCATCCCCAGGTGATCATTCACGCGCCGAACAATCCATTTGGACACACCGACGAGATGTACGCGGAGCATCCAGGCGGGGCGAATGTCCTGTTTGGCGATGGCTCGGTGCGGTTTATCTCGCAGTACATCAATCCCAATACGTGGGTGGCGCTGTCGACACGCGATGGCGGAGAGGCGATTCATGGCGATTATTGAGAGTGAAGAAGGATCTGGAAAGGTACGCTCTCTGCTTCTCCTCGCCGTGGGGATTGGGGGGGTGTTACTGGTGGGGTTGCTGGTGATGCTCTGGAGCGGTCCGCCGCAGATGGGGGCCGACGAGGAGGTGTTTCGCAGTGTCGATGCGCTCTTCACTGCCGTCACGGCGCGCGACGAGAAGTTACTGGGCCAGTGCGAGCAACGATTGCACGCCCAGCGCGACGCGGGGAAGATGCCGACGGAGGCGGGAGAGTACCTGGACGAGGTGATCGCCAGGGCACGTTCGGGGAAGTGGGAGACGGCCGCCGAACGACTGTACGAGTTCATGAAAGCGCAGCGTCGCGAGGGAGCCGACCACATCTCGACCAGGCCGAAGAATCGGCGTTCCTCGGCGCCAGAGCGACGTTGAGGAGAAGCAAGGCGAGCACGCAATCAATCAAGCGTGGAGATTTCCCCGCCAGCGCGGGTAGCCAAATCGCGCAGGATGGGAGTTTCACTGTAGCGCAGGAAGCGAATGGAACCATCGGCAAAGGCAAAGTTGGCCCCCTGGCGATGCAGACTCCAGAAATGGCGCAGGTCACAGTCGTCGCCGTAGGTGCCGGGACGCAGGGGATAAAGGGAGGGGGTACAGTCGATGCCATCGGGACCGAGCCAGTCATTCCTTCCCGCGGGGAGGATTTGTGCTGCGCCACAGGGGCAGCATCCCCAGTGGCTGTACCAACTGCCATCGGTTGGTCTGGGCCCGGAAGGGCGTTCGCCAATCATCAGAGTGAAAGAAAGACCATCGGTAATATCGACGAAGCGGACGGTGTAATCCTTGTGGAAAACGCCGTCGTTGCGCCGCACGGCGGTGCCAGCGACTCCCTGATACGAGGTGAGGGCAGACACTTCTCCTTGTGGATAGTACGCGGCAGTTCGAGTTGGTTGGCTGGGGCAGAGAAAAAGGGGCAGGATGGTGGCGGCGACGTCGGAATGGCTGGAAATGTGCCCATGGGGATCTGCCTTGTGTGCGGACCAGGCAAGTTCCCACAGGGGATATTGCTCGATGTAGGGCAGGATGCTTGTCTGCCAGGAGAGCCCCGGCCCCTGTTCCGGATAAAGTCCAGGAACGGGAAAGGGATAGTCGCAACCACGGGGCAAACGCTGATGACTGTCCGAATAGAGGTGCACCCCCAGCGCGAGTTGACGGAGTTGGGAAGCACATTGCGTGCGTGAGGCGGTATCTCGAATCTGCTGCACAGCGGGGAGGACAAGACTCAGCAAGACAACGAGGATGGCCAGGACCACAATGGCTTCAACGAGCGTGAAGGCGTGGCGACACCGACTGCGGACGTGGGTTGGGTAACAGGGCATGGCAGCCTCGGAAATCACGGTGCGAGCGGGGCTCCTCTGCAACGGATCATAACCCTCGGATGAGTGGCTACAAGGGTGCCGTCGCGCTAGACCGATCTGGCGGCGCGTTTGCGCCAGGCTACCAGACCGACGATGAGAAGCAGGAGGGCCAGGGCGGCGCTGATCAACTCCCATTGATGTCGTCGCACCCAGGGTGATTGTGGCTGAAAGACAACGTCCGGCAACTCCTCCCCGGTGCGGGATTGTTCGCGCATTGTTCCGTCGTCCTTGACAAGGTACTCCTTGCTGTTCTTGTTGTTATGAACTCGACAGCCGGGGGGGAACTTTAACTCAAATTGCTCGGCGGGTTGTGTTTCATTGAGCCGATACTCGAGTACTTCGATTTTGGTTGTTTGCGCGAGTTTGCCCGTGGGAGTGTGTTGCGACCAGCGCCAGGCGGTCGGCATCCAACCGCAGATGTCGTTTTTGGTGTAGTCAATATCGCATTGATCTCGTAGTTTTCCACGTTCAATCACCTGGACCTGTCGGATAACGTGATCCTGTTTGGGCGCCAGCCAGTAGTGGCGGGTGATCGTGGAACGGGAATCAAGGTACTCCTCGCACTGAACTCCTCCAACCATGCGGGTGGTGCCGGATCGTTTCCATTCTTCGAGGGGATAGGCGCACACCACGGGGTCAAACGCACGCAAGGTCAAGTTAATTGGTGCCAGGACGAAAAGTTGAAATTCCGCTATCTGGGCGTTCTTTTCAATGATTCCCTCCGCAGTTCCCTGGGCACCGATGCCAGTGGGAAACAGCAGGAGGCCATCCTTGCCATTGGTCACGCTCAATGCACCGCGTTCAAGCAACCTGCCCTGAGGCATTCGCCAGGAGGGATGGTTATTCTCGAAACGAATCTTGTTCTCCGCAATCACATAACGATTAACGGATTGAACCGTGGTTTCTTTTGGTGGCACCAGAGAGGCCGGTTTGTACATGGGCGGCGCCTTATCTGATACCCCTCCGGGCGCGATGATGTCCGTCTGCTTGAACTTGATTTCAAGCGTTTTCACCGTTTCCTGCCGTTTGCGTGCTGCGACCACCGCTGGATTGGAGTCGCCCGTCGCAGCAACGATCGCCGAGTATGGGAGCAAGACAAGTCCTAGAAACGCAACACCGCAATAGCGAGCGATCATCTCGTCTCCCTCGTTCACTTTGGTTCACGTGCCGGCGCGGCCTGGGGGTCTTCGACTCCAACGTGTCGGACTGGCACAACAAGGTCATATTCTGTGCCATCCTCTTCTTCGATCGAGAGGGAAATGCTGCGACGCTGTCAGGATCATGTTCGCGCTGCTGTACATTACTGGGCCTCTGCACGTAGCTTCCACAGCAAGCACTACCAGTTTGGAGAGATTGCACTGGAGCGAGCTGGCATTGGCATGAAAGTGTTAATTTCAAGATGTAAAAGCGTGACTACCGAATGTCAAGAAGAAATTTCCATTTTCCTAACGTGCAATTCAGGGTCGCATCGCTGCTCGCCTTTCTCGATGCTCCTGGCAAGATCCTGCGAACGACCACGTTTTGTTGCGTTGGGGTAGCGCTCTGGGTAGAGTAGTGCCCGGGAGGAGAACTCATGCCTCCCGCCTGGATCTTTGTTCGAGGGGGGAAAGTGATGATGCGGTTGATCAAAATGCGCTGGTTTTTTGCCGTGTTGCTGGTGGCGCTCGCGCTCATCGTCGTGCCCGTTCTGGGGCAGCCGAAGCAGGAGAGGGAGAAACTGTTTCTCGATCCGGTCAATGTGAAGGTGCCGTCGATCCGGAGCGATAACTCGATCAAGTATGATTACGACATCGTTTATGTGCGCGCGCGGCGGGCAGGCGATAAAACCCACAAGCGTTTCTATACCGATTTTTCACAGCCTGTCACCATGGAGCCGGGAGCGGATTTGATGCTCCTTCACCCTGATGGGAAGGAGGAATTGCTCGTGGCTGGTGGCGAGGGCTCCATCACCGATCCGGTGGTTTCGTTCGATGCGCAGTGGGTGTATTACAGTCATATTTACAATCTGAAAAATCACAATCAGTGGAATCCACCGCGACAGGGAGCGGATATCTACAAGATCCATCTGAAATCACGGCGCATTGTGCGTCTGACCAATCAGAAGCACACACCCAATCGTGGCGCGGCGATGTGGTCGACCGATTTTCGCACTGCGCAGCCGGGCCGCAGTTACATTGAAACGGGTGTCTACAACATGGGGCCGTGTCCTCTGCCCGGCGGGCGCCTGGCCTTTACCAGCAGTCGCGATGGGTTTCGGCCGGCGCGGGGCTATCCCGCCATCGCCCTGCAACTGTTTGTGATGGATGATGTTGATACCAGTATTGGCGAGACAGCCGATCCGCAAAATCTGGAAAAGATCGGTCATCTCAATCTATCCGGGGCGCTGCATCCGGTGGCATTGAAAGATGGGCGCATCATGTACAGCACGCTGGAATCGCAGGGTGCGCGTGATTCCATTCTGTGGGGCATCTGGACGATTCACCCCGATGGCACCAACTGGGCTCCGCTGGTGAGTGCTTTTGATCCGGGTGGGGCACCCAATGGCTTTCATTTCCAGACTCAGTTGAGCGATGGTTCGATTATATTTGAAGAGTATTACAATCAAAACAATAGTGGATTTGGTGCCTATCTGAAGATGCCGCCTTCTCCGCCTGATGGCTATCCGGCCTTTGGTCCGGCGGCGATGAACGATCCGCGCAACAAACCCTGGCGTTTTGGTCGTCATGATAATGGTCGGCCGCGCTGGTATCGATTGCCGTTCATGCCCACGGGAGCGGTTTCATTGACACCGTTCAGTCACGGGTTGGAAGGACCGACGGATACTTCCATCCGGGGTGATAAAACCGCGCCGCGCGTGGGCAAGTTCACTCATCCTGCGGGGGCGCCGGATAATCATCTGCTCACGGTGTATTCGCCTGGTCCGGTGAATCATCAATACACGTTCTTGCCGCAGCTTGATGGTGGGATCTACCTGATCAAAAAAGGCGAGGTGGTTGAGGAACCGGCGCAGATGCGCTTGATCAAGAACGATCCGGAGTACAACGAAAGCTGGCCGCGT
>JAKOSN010000126.1 GCA_029777335.1 Planctomycetota bacterium | reverse complement strand
GGTTTCGGAGTAACATCCGCCCAGCAAGTCGGCGCAGCAACGTCTCGATGGGGCGGAGCAGGTCTGCGGCGGCCTGCTCATCCCCCGCCTGCCAGCGGGCCACGCGATCGCGCAGAAAGGGGGTGTCGAGCGTGGAGAGAGACATGGGCTACCTGCGAATTGGGGAAGAGGGCGCAGAACAAAGTAGCCGATTATTGGCTTCCGGGCCGAGCCAGACAAGGAAAAAAGTCCACCCCCCAAGGAGCAAACACGCATGGCACCGCGTCGGTCTCCGTGCAGAGTGATGGACTCCGCACCATCTTGATCGTCCATTTCGCATGCCACGTCCGCGAGGGATTCCGTTTCTAACGACAGCGAAACTGGCCAAATCGATGAAAATGGCTCTCATGAACAGAACTTGCGATGCAAGCGGGTGTTAGAACCTCGTATCCGTGCCACGCCGTCGGCTCGCTTCGCGGATGCGAAAACCGAAAGCAAACCGGAACTCTTTGCAACTATTGACTTTCTGTCTGCGTTAATCTCCTTCTGGCGCGGGGAGCCTGCGCGTGGCATTTCTTTCGACACCCCCAAGCAGAGTTGTCCATGGACCCCATGCGCGTGGCAGTCATCGGCGGCGGGCCTGGTGGATTAATGACCGCCTATCTCCTGGAGAAACGCTCCCCTTTTCCGTGTGCGCTCACCCTGTACGAGGCGAGCGATCGGCTTGGGGGGAAGATCGTCACGCGACAGTTTCAATCCGCCCCTGTGCCCTATGAGGCGGGGGCCGCGGAACTGTACGACTACTCGCAGCTGGGCCCCGATCCCCTGCGTGAGTTGATCTCCGCCCTCGGTCTTTCAACCCAGCCGATGGCGGGAGAAAGCGTGGTTCTGCACGAGCAGGTGCTCACCACGGAGGAAGATATCCGACGTGTGTGCGGCGAAAACACCTGTCGGGCGCTCCGTGCCTTCAACCGCAAGGCGCGCGCGTGGATCAGTCCGGTGGAGTATTACGAATCCGACTGGAAAGAGGATAATAACGATCCGCTCAGTCGCTGTAGTTTTCGCGCGTTGCTCGCGCGCGTCCCTGATGCGACGGCCCGGCGCTACCTGGAGGTGGCGGTCCACAGCGATCTGGCCACCGAGCCCGAACACACCAATGCCATGTATGGCCTGCAAAACTATCTGATGAACGAACCCGACTACATGCGGCTGTACACCATCGAGGGCGGACTGGAACGTCTGCCCCAGGAACTGGCCCGCCGCCTCTCGGCGCGCGTCTGTTTGAAACAGCCGGTGGTACGAGTGGAGCGAACCGCACAGGACAACCTGCGTGTGACCTCGCGCCGTGGCGGGCAATACGTCCATGAAGAGTTCGATTTTGTGGTGGTTGCGCTCCCCAACAACTGGATCCCCGCCATCGACTGGGGCGGCGAGGTCCTGGCCGAGGCGATGCGCCGCCATCATGCCCACTACGATTACCCGGCCCACTATCTGCGTGTGAGCATTCTTTTTGACAGGCCTTTCTGGCGCGAGCAGATCAGCGGATCGTATTTCATGGCGGAGGCATTTGGCGGATGCTGCGTGTACGATGAAAGTTCACGCCAACCACATTGCTCGCACGGCGTGCTGGGGTGGCTCCTGGCCGGAGAAGCCGCCTTGACGCTGAGCAACCTCGACGACCACCTCCTCATCGAGCGGGTGCTGGAGAGCTTACCGCACACCTTGCAAGAGGGCCGAAGGCTGGCTCGCGAGGGCCGGGTGCATCGCTGGGTCGGCTCCGTCAACGGGTTACCCGCCGGTCGTCCTGCGCGCGAACCGGATTCGCGTCATCTCCCCGAACCAACGCTCCATCCGTGGCTCTTTGTCGTTGGGGATTATCTCTTCGATTCCACGCTGAACGGAGTGATGGACTCCGCCGATGTGGTGGCGGAGTGGATCCTCGAGGAGATGGCCGATTTCCAGGAGACCCAGTCTCGTGGCGCACTCTCCGCGACGGGCAAGGTCCCATCCCTCCCTGCCCCTGGTGTGGCAGACCCAGTGGCGAGTACACCCAACGGCCACACGAATCCCGAGCCACCGCTCCCTCTCGACGGACAACTTCCCCTGACCCGTGTGTAACTCTCCAACCCTGGACGTTCCTGAACAGGACGATGTGAATCATGGCTGCTCGCGTGTCTCGATCACCAACCGCGTCCTCCCCTGTTGCTGCCAATCAGGGCGTGGTGGTTCGACGCATTCACTTTGTTCGCGAAGCAAGTCCCGTAGCCCGGGTGCGACGACGCTTCCAGCAACCGCGTTCGATGGTGGCGGTGGAGACGATCCTCCCGCTCGCCGAGTTGCCCACCGAGAAACCCTGGCCGGAACCGACCGATCAGTGCACCCTCGTCTTCATTCCCCGTGGCACCAACTGCGACTGGGTGAAGAACGCCGATGCCTGGCTGGCTCCTCCTCTGGAGCAACCCGAGGCAATGCCGCCGGTGCTCATCAAGAGCGAAACCGAGACCATCCAGTGGCGTCCTGGACAGGCGGTCATCCAGGCACGGAAAGATCGCAGTGAGGATATCCTGGCAGCGCTCACCGATTTCGCCTTTTACGAGGGCGAACTGCGTGCCCTGGAGTCCGCCGTCGAGAAGCACGAGGATCAGGCACGGGAGGATGTGCCCCGTGCGCATACCATTCGCCAGGCCGATCGCAGGCACTGGAAACGCTTCACCCAGATGATCGAGTATTTCGCCCAGCTGCGTTTGACCTACGCCCGGCTGGAACCGCGCCTCGCTCGCCCCGCGCGCACGCTCTCCGTGGAAGCCCGGCGTTTGCTGGCGCGCCTGCTGGTGAAAGCCGAGGTGGAGACGCGCCTGGAGGCGCTCAACGATCGTCTGGAAGCAATGGAGGACCTCTACGAAGGCGCCAACGATCGCGTCGCAGATTATCGCTGGTATCGCAAGGGACATCTGCTTGAGATTGCCATTCTCCTGGTTCTGATGCTCGAAGCGATCCTTATGCTCGGCGATGTCTATGTGCATTATCGGGATGCGCACTCGCCCCCCGCGGCGACTCAATCCGCCGAGGATCTCTCCGAGGAGTTCCGAGCCGTGCTCACCAGGGTGGCGCCTGATCAGATCACCTTCACCCGGTCGGGAGACGGAGTCGAGCAAACGCTCCCTCTTGTCCCCGCCGTCCAGGTTTATCACGGCAAGGTGAATCGTCTGACGAAGGAAGTGGAGGCGACCGCGACCATCCCCAACGGCCTGCACAACGAACTCTTCACCACGATGAACGACAAGGGACTTCGTGTCACCCTGGTGACTGACCCTGCGAACAAGAAGATCGCCGAGATCTATGTCATGCCTGCCAGCAAGAAAACCGCCCAGTAACCGCATGAAGCGCTTCGCTTCACATGAACGCTGAACAGGGGCCGCTCGTCGCCGAGGGTAGTAAGGCGGGCCTTGCCTGTCCCATCGTGCGAGCCTGCTTCGGCGCTTTCCTCCGAGAACATTTTGCCCACCCTCTGGCGAGACGGGCCTGGCCGTGGTAGTCTCCAGGCCAGTGTTTTTGCCGTTTCCCTTCACGCGGAGGCTCACCATGAGGGCGTTTGCAGTCTCTCGTTGTCTGGTCGTCACGTTCGGGTTGGCGTTGCTTCTTGTCGGCGGAGTGGGGCGAGGCTTCGACAAGGAGAGCGCTGAGGGCGATGACTTACTGGCCGGGGGCGACCTGACCCGGCACTGGAACACGAAGGGCAACTGGATCCTCGACAAGAATGGCGTTGCCACCCTCCAACCGCGTCCCGGCGAAACAGGGTGGCAACGGTACGACGCCTATCTGTGGTCGAAGAAGCAATACAAGGATTTCGAGGCGAACTTTGAATACAAGGTCGCCAAGGGTGGCAATAGCGGCTTCTATTTTCATGTAAGCGATCTCAAAAATCCGGTGCAGAAAGGCATCGAGGTGCAGATCTATGATTCGGGGAGCAAGAAAGAAGGAGAGAAGCTGACGGATCACGATTCGGGGGGCATCATTCCGGGCATTCCGCCTACCAAGAACGCCTCAAAACCGACCGGGCAGTGGAACAAGATGAAGGTGCTGGTGCGTGGCAACAAGGTGACCGTGTGGCTCAATGGCGAGGTGGTCAACGAGGTGGCTCTGGATAATCCCAAGATCAAGGGACGGCCCGAGTCGGGCTACATCGGCTTTCAGGATCATGGCCTGCCCTTGTGGCTGCGACGGGTTGATATCCACGCACGCTGAGCACTGGCCGGTCGACTGCCCGCAGGGAACGGTCTGCTCTCCCTGCGGGCGGCCGCTTCGCATGGTCAAGTGATGGTTGCAAAGCGTGCCTTGAGTGCCTTTTGCACCTTGCCACTCAAGCGATCTTTCATCGCTGTTTTGCTAATGTTCAGGTTTAGCGTGGGAGAGAGGTGGGGCGATTCGATCAGCTGTTTCATGTCCGCATCGCCAAAATCCCAGTTGTACAGGTCGAGTTTGACCAGCTTGGCGACGTTCGGCGACTGTGCCAGCGCATGCATCGCCTCGGCGTTGAGCCGACCGTTCCCCGCCAAACTCAACCGCGTGAGCTGCGTCAGATAGGGGGACGCCATCAAGGCCTTTACCCCCTCGGGACCAATGTCGGAGTAGAGCAGGTCGAGGGTGCGCAGACCGGCCAAGGAGGGGGCATTGGCAAGAATCTCAGCAGCTTCATCTCCGAGTTGATCGTAGTGCAGTGCCAGCGACTGGAGCCGAAGATGGGGGGAGGCGGTCAGCGTTTTGACTCCTGCGGTACTGACTTTCGCATGTTCTAACTGGAGATCGGTGAGCGTGTGCAGCGCGGGAGTGGAGGCGAGTACCGCGGCGGCCTCGTCTCCGAGCGGGTTGCTGGCAAGGCACAATCGCGCCAGCCGAGTCAGTGTCGCGGCAGACAGAACAGTGGTCAGTCCGCGCACCTGCACGCACTCACCGTGGAAGTTGATCTCACGGAAGTGGCTCCAGCAGGGTAACTGTGCCAGCGCCGTGGCGTGCTGCTCCACGTGACCGGGAGGAAAATGATCCTGCGGCGATCCGAACCAGATCCCCCAGATCGGGAGGCGTTGGCACACCTGCTCGCCGTGGTCCAGAAAGGCGGCGGCCTGCATCACAACGTTCGTGGGCACTCCCCAGGTTGACCAGACATTGGTTGCACCCGTAATGTCATCCCACTGATTGCAATACTTGCGAAAGAGTTTGTCGAAGCGCTTCTTCATCTGCCTGCGTTCCGCCTCGTCCTCGAAGGGCTGTTCCAGGCGATACTCCAGACGGATGTATTCGGCGTAGTCCGGATCCCCCTGTTGCTCCACGTCATCCGCATAGGCACGGTAGGGAGGCCACTGGGTGTACTGGGCGCGTATTGTTTCGAACAGTTTGGCTTCACTGCTCATGGATACTCCTTCACCAAAACGGAGTGAATGGGGAGAGGATACTCACCGCCAGAGAGAAAACCCAGGTCAGTAGAAGTTCGACACACGCGTGAAGTGCGCACTAGACTTGAGGAGAAGAGATCCTTACCCGGAACTGGAGAGGAGAGGATGAAACGAGGATTACGCCTGGGACTTTTCGGGTTGCTGCTGCTGGCAGGGTTCGCGCTTCCGGTGGGAAATGCCTGGGGAAAGTGCTGACGTCCGCTCACCCCTGAAGAGGCGGCAGTTGTCGCCAGGGAGCAGGAGCAGCAAACGCAGTTAATGATGGGTGGAGCGGGGCTCGTGGCAGTGGCGGGGGTCATTTTCTGGGGGTTGAACGCCCTCAACAAGGTGAGCCAGCCGACTCGCCGACACCGTCCTCTCGACGAAGATATGCCCTTGCCCTGAGCAGTACCAGACCAGAAAGGAACGAGCCAGGAGAGCGTTCTGGCTCGTTCTCCGTTGTCAACCCACCGCGATCTTCTCGTCGACCAGCCGTTCCAGAAGTTGCGCATACTGAGGGATGCGATCGCTCCAACCGCGTCGCGTTCGCCCCAACGGCCCATTCCAGTTGACCAGGCTCACATGATCGCCTTCCCAGACCTCGCAACTTTCTCCATAGCGAGCGGAGGCCACGGGCACCAGGCCGTCATTCTCGCCCTGTTCCAGCTGAATAATGTGCGCCGAAAGGGCCCATTCGGGAGCAAGCCAGGTCCCCGAGAACCGCCCGGCCACCGAGAAATAGCGGACCCCCGGTGCATCGGGAACCTCCTCGTTAAACCGGCGACACCCCCGGATGCTCACATCGCGAATGGCGCGCAAGGGCGAGAACGCCGGTTGCCACCACGAGCCGAGCGGTTCAAGCCAGCGCAGCCCCCAGTCGGCGAACGCCGTCCCTCGGTGCGGCGTAGCAATGGTAGTCAGACTGAGCACCCGCTCTGCCATCCCCAGGCAGGAGATGAGATAGCGTGCATCCAGTCCCCCCATGCTGTGGGCGATCATGTGAACGGGTTCGTCGGGGAACGCCTCGTCGATGTGAGCCTTGAGTTGGGCCGCCCGTTCCGCCACGCTCCCCAACGGGGCAACACGCGTGACCAGCACCCGGTTGCCTGCCGCGGTCAACGCCTCGGGGATGCCAGGCCAGTAATGAGCGATCGTCCACTTGCCCAGATGCAGCTGATCGAAGCCGAGGAAGCCGTGTGCCAGCACGATCGGGTTTTGCAGAGAGGGGATAACCATCGGAGATGTTTCCAACAAACCAGTGCGCCAGGTTGTTATATTCTACGGGATCGCTTCGCACGGTTTCAAGAAGACAGTGAGAGTCTCCCAATCGGAAAAGTCGTGTCCAGGTGGGGAATTGCGTTTTCTTGACAACCCCTGCCAGGAAGTGATAGCTTCAGAACGTCGTCGCCGCAGCGTGCTGGTTGGCGCCGCGTCCTTTCCCATCAGGAATCCATCATGCTCCGTTCTCGTTTCCTCTGGCTGGCCCTGCTGTTACTCCTGTGTACCCAGGCACCGCTGCGGGCGCAGAACGATGTCTATCTGACCGAAGACCGGCGCCTCGATTACGAGGCCTTCAAGAATCTGCTCGCCCTGAGCGCCGATAGCCCGGCCCCAGAGAAGGAGAAACTCGATCTGCTGGAGATCGCCGCGCGCACGCTGGTGTACCCGATCACCAATCCACAGAAGCAATCCCCCCTCACGCCGGGCTCGCTCGACAAGGTGCTCACCGATCTCGATTTCTATCTCAAAAGTGCCTACACCAAGCCCTCCAACGAGGCAGTCCGAGCGCGTTTCCGCGACGAACTCGTGACTGCTTCCATGAAGATTCTGAGCAACTTCAACCAGCCCTTGATTGCCCAGGTGAATGCGGCACGAGCACTGGCCCTCCTTGCGGAACGCTGTGGGGATGCCAAGTTGACCGATCCCCTGGTGGCCTTGATTGCCGATCAGAATCGGAGCGATGGCGTCAAATATTATGCCTTGCGTGGCCTGGGCAGCGTGCTTCAGGCTGCCCGCAAAAGCACGCCCCCGGGTTTCAAGGACAAGACCGCGGAGCAGAAGTGTCTGACCACACTGGTGGCCTTCATCGAGCGCAAGCCGGAGCTTTTTGAACGCACTCCCAAGGGAGAAATCGAGGGCCTGAAGATCATCCGCCGCGAGGCCATTCGCGCCCTGACCGAAACCCGCGTCCCCGCCTTGCCCGCGGTCAAGGATTCACTGGTGGCACTTGCCCTGCTCCGCGTGGTCAGCAAGGATGGGCTTGTTCCCGAGCCACGTCTGGATGAGCAAGTCGAGGCCGCGATCGGCCTGTGTCAGCTCGATCCCAAGTTGAATGCGGATTATGCCCTGGACTACGCCGCCCAGCATGTCGGCTGGCTGGTCGTGCACCTGGCCCAGGCCTACCAGGATCCCAGCCAGAAAGGCGAGCCCTGGAAGATCCACGCCGCACGCCTGAGCGATGCCATGCAGAACTGGAAGGACGTCAAGGACCCGTTCGTGCAGGCCGTCTTCAAGGATGCGCTCCTGGTGCTCGACACCATGGAAGATGGCAAAAATCCCAATGCACAGAATCTGGCACTCTTGCTGAACAATCGCAAGCCGGCCAGTACCAGCGTCTACAAAAGCGATCCAAAATCTACGGTGAAAGAACCGACTCAGTAAGGGAGCACCCTGGCAGAGGAGGAGACGCCGGTGAAGACGTGCTGGAGGCCACGAACGCTCGGGGGAATCTGCCTGGTTGTGCTCGGCGCCAGCCTGACGACTGGCCGCGTGGAGGCGATTCCTCCCCCAATGTCCGCAGCGGATCTCGTCAAGAAGAGTGATGTGATTGCCACCGTGCGCGTGCTGGGAGTTGCCTGCACGCGCACCGAAATGCTCCAGCGGACGGGCGAAGCCCTTCCCGTGTGGCAGGCCTGGGTGCAAATTGTGGAGGTCGACAAGGGCTCCTGCAAGAAGGGTGATACGCTCCTGATCGAGTGGAAGGACATTTCCCGCAAACTGCTCGGTCCGTGGAAGGTGGATTACTTCCCTGGAGAGGTGGTGCAAACCCATCTGCACTGGAATCCCGAGCAGCGGGTCTACACCACGACCTGGTGGAATGCCAAGAACAAGCCGATCGAGAAGGCGCCCGCGAACGTCCTGCCACGAAAACCCGGCGAGGTCCTGGTGCGACCGTCGGCCGACAGGAAGGAGTGAGTGCGTCCTTCT
>JAKOSN010000125.1 GCA_029777335.1 Planctomycetota bacterium | reverse complement strand
TTTCGATGACGGCCAGGCGTACACCGCACCAGTACGCAGTTACCGTCCCAATGCGTTCGGAATCTCGGATATGCATGGCAATGTGGCCGAATGGTGCCTGGATTGGTACGGACCCTATCCTCCCGCGCCGATGCTGCCGGATGAACCTGAACAGGCGGTCCGCGATCCACGGGGCCCCTCGAAGGGAACCAAACGCGTGGTGCGGGGCGGAGGGTGGAACAGTCCGCTCAATCTGGTTCGCTCCGCGGCTCGCGACTCGCGTGATCCTGCCCGAGGCTACGACTCGGTCGGCTTTCGCGTGGTCCAGACGATCCGCTCCCGATAACCTCGCCCCGCGTCGTCGGTTCCCTTCCCGACTGGGGAGGCGGTGCATCCTGCGCAACCCGGTATCTCCTCGACTTCCCTTCGCTCAGGTGAGGCCATATTTTTCGCCTAAAATGCCTCTCCTCCATTTGACCGAGCCTCTCTTTCTGTTCTAGAGTTCCGATACAAGAAGAATTTCGTCCGACTTATTGATCTCACCTGAAATGCAAGTCAGGAATCGGAGCCATGGTAGAGGCGATTCTTGTTCCCCGCCACGAGACGTCGGACTGCAGTGCCGCCGTTCTCGCCCTGTTGCAACGACTCCTGGTGCCCCTTCATGAACCGGGACGGGGACTCACCCAGGTGTTCGAGGATCTCGCCACAGCGTTCCAGTGCAACGCGGCAGGCCTTGCCTGGGGACACGACGGCCTCCCGTTCCTCTGCCACCCCCAGGGGGCTCCCGACATCCGCTTCCCCTGGCAGGATCAACCCGCCTTGCTCACCGAACTGCGCAGCAGCTGTCTCCCCCTGGCAGTCCGGACCGCGGAGCGTCACTGGTTGTTGAGCCTGGTAGGCGAGCGCTCCACCCCCTGTTTGCTTCTGTGGTTGGAAGCCCCCTCCAGTCGCCAATGGACGGAGGCTGAGCAAAGCGCACTCCTGCTCACCAGTCAGGTGCTCACCAATCGTCTCGCGCCCACGGAAGGAGAAATGCCGCGCTGGCGCGAACAGCTCCGCCGCTTATCCGCGCAGCACACGTTAGAACAAACCGCGCTTGTGGTGCGCCGCCTGGCTCACGATTTTAGTAACGTGCTCACCAGTATCCTTGGTTTCAGTGAACTGGGACTTTGCCAGGGGGGGCGCGACGCCACGCTGCAGCGCTACTTGCAAGAGATTTATCGCGGCGCTGAACTTGGTGCTCACTTTACGGATCGCCTTCGGCTTTTTGCCCGTCGGATCGCCAAAACAGCAATCGTCCCCATCTCGCTCCGCGACGTGGTACAGGAAGAGATGGCCCGCTGCGCACCAACCTGGCCCTCCTCCATCAGCTTGCAAGCGGATGTTCCCGCTGATTTGCCCCTCGTCGCCGGGAGCGCAGCCGCGCTGAACGACATCCTGGCCGCGCTGCTCGAAAACGCCCGCGAGGCGATTCCCTCCCAGGGAAGCGTCTGGATCACTGCTCGCAGGCGCGATCTGGATACCGGGGACTGCCTGGAGTTCCTGGGCACTCCTGCCCCGGGAGCGTATGTGGAAGTCAGTGTTCACGATAGCGGGCCTGGCTTCACCCCGGAACTGTTGCGGCGTCTCTTTCAGGAGCCCTTTTTCACGACCAAGATTCGCCATCGCGGCCTGGGGCTGCACGTCGTCTATGGACTGGTTCTCAGCCACGGGGGAGGGCTCGCCCTGAACAACCACGTCGAAGGGGGAGCCCTGGCTCGCTTCGTTCTCCCCGTGGTCACAGCAGAGCATACCACGCCCGAGGATCCGTCGCGATCTCCTGGATCAACGCGTCGCATCCTTCTCGTCACTCAGACACCGGAACTGCGGTCTGCGATCGCTCGTATCTTGCAACCCGAGGGTTACGAGATCGTGCGCACGCCAACCGCCGCCGAGGGCTTGCTGTCGTGGACCACCGCCAGGACTCAGCCGTTCAGCCTGTTGATGGTGGAGGAATCGATCCTGTGTGGCAAGAACCGTGAGATTCTCCGCTCCTGGCTGCAGCGCGAGAACAAGGTTTCTCTGGTTTGTCTGGGCGGAGAGAACCCCAGGGGTGCTTCCCTCTTGCCCTTCCTGAGCTGTCCCTACACGTTTGTTCCCCTTCCCTTACTGCCAGAGGTTTTGCTCGACGCAGTCCGTGTCGCACTCGATCGGCCGGTAGCTGCCTCGGCTTAAATCCAAGCAACCGTCACCCAGTGGAACTCCTCCCGGAGTGACTTCTGCGGGTGTGTTCGGTGAGGTGTTCTTATGGAGAACGCGACCGTGAATTTCTCAACGCCTCGCAATCTGACCGGTGACGAACCGACTCGACCCTCGTCGGGAGTTCACGATCCCCTGAACCGCCTCCATGGCGAAAGCGCCCCCTCGGGAGCGCACGCTGTCCCGGAGAAGGAGGTTTCTCCCCTCTACTGCGCCAACGAGGTCCGCATTCTGGTGATCGACGACGATGAATCGGTCGGTCGCATGATCGAGGCAGCCCTGACCCCCAGCGGGTATGTGGTCGATGTCCTTTCTCATCCGGAGCAGGTCGCTCAACATCTGCGCACTCAGGTCTATCACCTGATCATTCTCGACTATGTCATCCCTGGCCTCGATCCAGAGCAAGTGCTGGAGTGGATTCGCGAGTTTCAGCCCGATGCCAGCATCATCGTGGTGACGGCGTATCCCTCGATCGATAGTGCCTTGCAGTGTCTACGTGCGCGAACCTACGACTACCTGACCAAGCCCTTCCAGGTCAGTCATCTGCAACGCATTGTGACGCGCTGCCTCGAAAGCAAGGGCTTGCTGCGCTTGACCGAGGCATCCCTCCGCGAATCGCTGGGCACTGCCATCCGCGAACGGCGCAAGGCGCTCGGTCTTACCCTGGCCCAGATGGCCCAGCGTACCGGGGTGTCGCTTGGCTATCTTTCGCAAATCGAACTGGGGAAAAACTCGGCCTCGATCGAAACGCTCTACCGTATCACGCTGGGACTGGGCATTCGGATGAGCGATCTCTTCCAGACCATTCAATCGCCCGGTTAAGGACCGTTCTGCGGCGTTATCCTGGCGAATCCTCAACGAACGGGGTCGATGCGTTACCCAGAATCTGCCGCATCGACCCCCCGATCGTATCGCAGTAGGTTTCCAGGGGGAGATCGTCCTTCTCTGTCCCGAACGGTTCCTCCACTTCCTCCGCAGTCAGCTCAATGCCGAGCAGAAAGTAGAAGCTCACGGCAGTCACTCCCACTCCTTCCAGCAGCGGGACATCCATCAGGATGGTCCAGGGGGTGATCAGAATGTAGACCAGGATTCCATGCCGGAGGAGCGCCCGATAAGAGGAGGGCACAGGAGTGTGCCGGATTCGCTCACAGGCTCCACACACATCCATCAACCCCCGAGCGGTCCACCCCAGCGGAATGATGGTTCCGTCCAGTCTCCCTTCGTGATTCCATCGGCCCAGCGTGAGGTGAATCTCCTCGGCGAGGTGGAGGGGGAGATGGCTCGGTGCGGGGGACAGCAGCTGCACCCCGGGAAGAGCCGGGGGCAGTTGTTCGTTGCGCAGATGCCCTTTCAGAGCCAGGGCAAACCCGTGCAGTAACTCTCCCATGCGCCGCTGCTCCTCTGGTCCCACCCGAGCATGAGCGCGAATCTGAAGGGCCAGGGTGCGTGTGTCATTGACCAGTTGTCCCCAGAGTTTTCGTCCCTCCCACCAGCGGTCATAGGCTTCCTTGTTGCGAAACGCGAGCAGAGTCCCCAAAACAAGGCCACTGAGGGCAGCCCACTCGGTTCCCCAGGTCCAGCGCGCCCAGCTGGAGTGATTGATCACCATCCCCACGCTCACGGTGTACACCATCGACCCCAGGAGATAGGCCAGGAGTCGCTCGGAAATATGCAGGGAAGGCAGCCAGGTGTGATACCAGCGCGGGGCGGGCTCCATTGTACTCACCTGCCACGCAGAAGACGGTCCACGAGAGTGCAGTGTGCCAGGCGCCCGGCCAGCTCACTGAAGTCGTTCAACCCCACCGGCGGGGCGATCAGTCCCACTTCTTCGCGCTCGGCGGCGGCCTCCAGCGCCTCGCTCGGCAGGATCACTTTGCGCCTTGTGAGATCGTAATAGCCGTAGACCACCGCTAGCTGCTCGGCCTCCTCACGCAGCAACTCACGCCGCAAAACCGAGGCGGTCAGCGCTGCATTGAGCACGACGGTCATCTCGATCACTATTTGCCGATATCTGGCGTGTTGCTTCACCTCTGCGCCCCAGGCTTCTTCGAGCGATTGGGACGCCGTTCGCACCGAGACAAAGAGCCGATCCACAATCGCCCGAAGCTGGTGGCTTGAGGCGACCGCCAGATATCGCGAGGGTTGCAAGAAAGCATCCACGGCGGCGGTGACCGCTCCGCACCCGCTATGCCCCAGAACCACGAGCAATTTCAGCGTTTTCTGAAAGTGCTGGATCGCATAGTCGATGCTCCCCAGGCATTCACTCCCCAGGACATTACCCGCCACCCGCACCACGAAGAGATCGTTGCATCCCTGGTTAAAGATCAACTCGGTCGGCACGCGTGCATCGGAGCAGCTGAGCACCACGGCAAAGGGTTCTTGCCGCGGAGCGGTCCCGGCCTCGTCGCTGTGGCCCAGATCCTCCAGATCGATCGGAATGATCCGTGGTTGGCGCGGGTGAGGAGTCGGATCCAGCAGATGGGAAAACTCGCGATTCCCTGCTTCAAGCAGCTGGCGTGCCGCCTCGGCAGTCGCTGGTGGAGGGATGACAGGTGCGGTCTCTGGGTCGTATCGATAGATGATGTCGATCACCCGGGCCATGGATCGCCCCCCTTATCGGATCGGCTTCTCTGGGCGTTGCATCAAACGACCTGCTCCCTGCGGTCAAAGGCGTGGCTTGTTCTAGTTGTCGATTACAGCCTCGACAAGGAGCGAGCCTCACCGGCACACCTCCCCCGCTTCGTTCCGGCGTTGACAGCCACGCCCTCATGGGGTGAAATCAGAACCACCAGAGCGTCCACCTTCCGAGGATCGCCATGACGCCCCACCAGGCCCTGCTCCGTCACATCCTCGCCGAGCCCCACGACGAGAACGCACGGCTGATCTTTGCCGACTGGCTGGAGGAGCAAGGCGATCAAGCCCGCGCTGCATTTATCCGCACGCAGTGTCGCCTGGAGCACCTCGCTCCTGTGGACGCGAGCTATAGCCCCCTTGTCGCCCAGGAACGACAGCTCTATGTCAGTAACCATCCACGCTGGAAAGGCCAGCTCCCTCGCAGTCGCTTTCGGCGAGGGTTTCTTGAATCGCTCTCGTGTGGAGATCCGGACTGGCTGGTGAGCCGGGCGGATGAGATCTTCGACAAGCATCCGCTCCAGCACCTGGCGCTGTTGCTGTTCGAGGAGCCCAAACGTCCGGGAATGTTGGGGTGCTTGCCGCAGCTCGGACGCCTTGCCACAGTGCGCCTCGATGTTGCCAGCGATGGCGCCGCGGAACTCTTACGCCTCACCGCCTCGCCCCATCTCGCTTCCCTGCGCGGATTGCGTCTCACCGGCATGGAGCTGAGCAGTTCCTGTGTGCGCGACTTGCTGACACCGCAGCGCTTGCTGCGCATGGAATCACTAACCACTCTTGATCTTTCGAGCAGCAACCTCAACACCGGCTTCCTGATCGCTCTCCTCTCGTCATCAACCGGGCGCAGGATCACCCACCTGGATCTGGCGTACAACCCACAACTTGATACCGAGGCGATTCGCTTTCTGCTCACCTCGCCGGTCTGGGAACGGATTGAAGAACTCAACCTCAGTGGCCTCCCGCGGCTGAGCGCGGAGATCTACTCCGAGATCGGCGCACGTCTTCAGGATTCCTCAATACGGCGACTTGCGCTCGGCGGCTTTCCTGACATTCCCGCCGAGATCACCACAGCGTTTCTGGAGGAACTCACGTCGCGCCCCTGGGGGAGGCTGGAGGCACTCTCACTGGCCGAGATGCCACTGTCTGGGGAACCGTTCCGGCAACTGCTCGGGTGTTCGCAGTTAGCTCAGCTGAAACGCCTGGATCTACCCCGAACGCGGCTGACCACAGCAGACATTGTCCACCTCGCAGAGTGCCCTTATCTGCGAAATCTGACCCACCTGAACTTGCAGGGGCTGACGTTTGGGGATCCGGGTCTGCTCGCGATGGCGGAATCGTCCTCGTTCCCGCAGCTGGGATACCTGGATCTGAATCAATGTGTGAACGTGACAGGAGTCGGCATCGGCTCGTATCTCCAATCCCCGAAAGCAGCGCACCTCCGCGTGGTGAAGCTAAAGGGGTGTGGCGACGACCAGGTGCTGGACCAAGTAAGCCGTTCACCCTCTCTGCAACGACTGCACAGCCTCGCATTCTCCTCACGGCCGAGTGGCGCGATCACCGAGAGAGGGATCGCAGCCCTGGTCGAATCGCAGGCGCTCCCATGCCTGAGTTATCTCGATCTCGACGACTCTTTGACACCCCATGGTCAGCAGATCTTGCTGCAGGCAACACACCTCGCCTGGCCGGGGTTGTTGGAACGGCAATTGGCCACCCCAGAATTGAAACGGCAGCACCGACAGCGCTTTGCCGGGTGGCAAGGTGAGGACCTGGACCACGACGAGCCTTTTTTCACGCCACTGAGCGGGTAAGCACGCTCAGGTACCAGGGAGCATCTGCCACGACAGCCGAGGCGGATTGGTCCCCGGCACACAGGCATAGACGCTGAAATCCGTCACCCCCTCGGCGCGGAGGAAATCCTCATCGAGGAGCGCCTGCCCTGTCAGCGCAGCAGGTTCCTTTGCCACCAGCCGTAGCACACACTCGACGAGAATCTCGGGCTTGCGCCACATCGCTGGTGTCCCCAGGGCATGGTTGATACTGGCCTGACTCTCGATAATGGTGACCGGCCAGAGACTATTGACCGCGATATTGTGCTTCTTTTCTTCCGCTGCCAACCCATGGGTGAGCAAGGTCATCCCAAGTTTGCTGATCGAATAGGCGATCCGCCCGGGCACCATCGCGAGATCCAGGGGTGGCGACAGGTTAATGATATGGCCCTGCCCCTGTGCCCGCATCGCCGGAAGCACGGCGCGACAGGCCAGGAACGCCGCGCGGACATTGACCGCCATCACCAGATCAAATCGCTTGGGGGGAGTATCCAGTAGCGGCTGCCAGAAGAGGGCGCCGGCGTTGTTGAGCAACAGGTCAATCCGGCCAAAGCGTTGGCGTGTTTGCCGCGCCATGCTTTCCAGCTGATTGTCATCGCGGACATCGACCTGCAACGGCAAGGCCTGCGCCCCGAGGGCCTCCACCTCACTGGCAACCGTGAAGATCGATCCGGGGAGTTTTGCAGAGGTGTCCGTGCTTTTCGCGGCGATGACGATATCCCACCCCGCGCGAGCCAGTCCCAGAGCACAGGCACGGCCAATTCCGCGACTGGCTCCAGTGATGATTGCCACTCGGCGGCCTGTCATACCTCGCCCTCCGGCCTTGGCTCACGCGGCGTGGGGACTTCCCATCGTCAATCAGGGAGCCAGCGTGGCAATAAAGTAGAAATTCATCACATCGTGCGGCAGCGTTTCCACACGCACCTGGGCAAAGCCGGCCTCGCGCAGCATCCGCAAGGCAACCTCCTTGCCCCACATGGCGCCGAGCCCCAATCCATTGCCCGCCAGCGACACCGACATGCAGTGCATGCAGGAAATAGTGTACAGAAACGGCGCGAGGGGGTGATGCATGTCCTGGTGGAGATGACTCGACCCGGCAATGTCCTGCATCAGAAAGGCGCCGGTTGGCCGTAGAGCCCGAGCCACGTTGCGCAGCACCTGGTCGGGACGGGCCTGATCGTGAATGGCATCGAACGCGGTGATAAGATCGTAGCGTTGTTCGTCTCCAGGCGTGGCGGCATCGTGGACGAGATAGCGCAGATTGGTCAGCCCTTCGCGCGTGGCGTTGGCATTGGCGTTCGCAACCCCTTCCGTCGACAGATCAATTCCCGTGAACCGACTGTGCGGAAAGGTCTGCGCCAGGCGCAGCATTGCTCGACCGCTCCCACACCCCACATCGAGCACCTCGATCCCCTGCTCCAACCGCTCCCTGAGCCCGGGCACCAGTGGCAGAATGTGCTCCACCAGACCCGACACCACTGTTTGAGCGCTCTCCTCGGCCATCACCTCGTGGAACCGATGATAGGCGTGGTACGGAACGCCACGCCCGTGCTGGAACGCTTCGACCAGTTTATCTTCGGCCGAGGCGAGGACGGCGATCCATTGTGCCGAGGCAGCCAGGTTGTTCGGGATGGCAGCGCGCGTCAGCCAGGCAGCGTGTTCAGGCGGCAGACGATAGGTTTTTGCCTCCGGCGAAAACTCGACCACGCCACCGGTGACCATGGCCCCCAACCACTCGCGCACATAACGTTCGCTGAGCCCCGCAGCCTCGGCGATCGCCTGGCTCGTGCTCGCGGGCAACCGCGCCAGGACATCCAGGAGCCCCGTCCGGTGCCCCAGCGACACCATCATCGCCAAGGCCGAGTGGTTCAGCACCTCCACCATCTTTTGCCCGAATCGTTCGACCTGTTCGTTGTTCAATGTAGGGATGTTCATGGTTCTCCACGGCAGCTGAGGGGAATCTGTCCACGACGCTGATAGAATCGTACGCACGAAGACAAGGGGGAGGACCGTCCGCACGGGAGGCGCCCCTGAAATGCGGTGTGGAGGACGGGGACTTCGTTCGCGGGGGGGGGAGAACACCGCCAGCAGGCATCACGAGAAGCAGGTGGACGCGATCCCTGCTGGGCGGTCTGGAAGCGAGGTGGGGATCAGTTGGCGATACTGAGTTTGACCTTGTGGGTTGGATCGAACGGGGTGCCCTGCACGTCGGCGGTTGCCATCAGATAGAATTCGACCGTTTCCCCGGAGGCGAAGGCGGCCAGCTTGCCGAGTCCGCCCACCACCCCACCATAGTCCTGCAAGCGCTGGGTGAGAGCGACATTCAACGTGAACGGCTCCTCCTTGTTCTCTCCCGGCTTCAGCACCAGCGGGTAGCCCAGCCCTTTGCCCATATCGGGCACCTTGTACTTGCCCAGGATGTTGGTGACGGTCTTCTTGTCCTCGCCCGAACCGGTCGTCACTTCCTCGACGACCTTGACTTCCAGGCTCAGAACCGTCTTCTCCGATTTGGTCTTGAGGAGAACCGCCCCGGTGATCACCGGATTGGAGCGTTTCAGCGGTTCAGAGTACTTCCAGAGTTTGACATCGACCCCGCCAATATTCAGCCACCCCTTGATCGTCGACCACAGTCCCATGTTCGAAGCCCTCGTTTGAAGGATGGATCTTGACGCGCCTCGCGCGAGGCGAGGTAACTTTATGTGCTCCGGCGCGGAATTCCATAGAGAAAGATGCGATGACAGGCAGTGCACATGCTGGTTTCCACGGTGCCCTGTTCCTCCAGCATCTCCAGCCACCGACTTCGTTTCGCGCCGGCATCGGTGTAATAAAGAACCGCCGTATCGATGGCAGCCCCGCTGAGCGGATTCGAGGGACCGCGTCCGAACAGAGCAATCCCTTGCAATAATCCGCCACAATCCGGACATGCATTGTGCGAAGCAGTGTGAGACATGAGGATTTTCCTCCTTGCCGGGCAACCAGGGACAGTACGGACAGAGTTGGTGAAGCGAGTGGTCTCGCTCCTCTCTCCGCCAAGCTCCCGCCGCTAGAGACAACCTCGGCAACAACATCGAAACGATGAAGGAACGGTACTGGTTAGCATTATCAATGACGGGCCAGTGTCGCTACAGAAAAACGGGCCGCATCACAATCCTGCGGCAAAGTGGGGAACATTCGTGTCGGCTTCCCCGCCCCGGATCGCATCTACATGTAGGGAGGGGATGGTCCACAGCGGCAAGTGTTGGTGCCTGGCGTGGAGGAGCCAACCACTCATTCGCTCCAGGCGGAACGTCGGGAAGAAAGCATGACGACACGGGCAGATATCCAGAACGATCGGCTCATTTACACCTGTAATTGCGGGTGGATCGATCTGGGCCATGCAGGGTTGATGAAGGCGCAACAACGCCGCCAACCCGGGGTTGAACGGCCCTACGCCAGTCAGAAGGCGCTGTGGCACCAGTTCATGAACGAGAGCAAGTTGCCGCCCTCGGTGCTGGATGGCAACGGGGTCAAGGTGACCTATCGACAGGAGATGAAAGGAGGCATTTACGTGGGCGAAACCCGTTCGTACTGGGTTCGTCGCTACCTGTCGCGCGCTCAGAAGGAACAGGTGGCGATGGCCATCTTCATGGAGGTTTCGCATGCTTTCGAGGCCATGCAGGCATCGGCGCCTTATCGCTGGGTGACCGACAGTGGCTACAGCATGGAGGATCTCGTCTCCAACCTGATCGGCATGTACATTGTGCTGCGCCCGGAATTACTCCCCCAGTTCGAGCACTTGTGCCGCCCCGTCTCCAAGGAAGCATCGCTCCGTATCTGGGATACGTATGGGGGCGTGGGCCAGACCAAGAACAAGAACTTCACTCCGATCTACCGCGACGATCCAGAATGCAAAAGCCATCCCGCGCCTGCTTTTCCCAAGGAGTTCAAGCAAATTTCGCCAGCATCCAAGGGCAATCTCGCGGCCGCGCCTGGTTCGTATCTCTTCCGTGACTGGACCGAGCGCGATGAGTTTCTGAGCAAGCCCGAACCTCACCGCGGCGGAGGACGCTGGTACTGAGGGGTGGCAGTAGACGTCACTCCAAACACCCAGGGGCGAGAAGCTACACCCAGTGCAGCCACCCGCCCCTTGAGGATCCTATCCAATCGCGAGAATTAGAAGCTCAGCTGCACTCCCAGGTTGATGCCGTGGGCCCAGAAATCCGTGTAGCGATCGACGCGAACCGGATCCTTGGAAGCGGTGCCCGGGGAGAGCAACGGCGTGCCCGGGGTGACGCCCATCGTGCGATTCAGCTGGTCGCCCGAGCGAACCACATCGCTGAGGTACAGGAAGGTATAACCGGCCTGGAGAGTGACCATGTCGGTCAGGCGGTAGCCGACGTTCATCCCGATCTCGGGGAGAACCGCGAAGCGAGCATCGGCGGATCGACCCACATTGGTGGGCTGAGTGTAGAAGCCCTGGTTACCGCTCTTGGTGGTGAAGGTGCCGAAGCCCCCAAAGTCGAGCGTCTGGCTGGACGAACCACGCAGGTTGATCGATTCGTTGTTCACACCCATGGCCAGCTTGGCGTTGGCAGACACCGTGAACCGTTCGCCGATCCAGGACACCCGCGCTCCAATCTGCCCGGCGTAGAAGTTGTTGGAAGCCTTGAAGCTATCGATGGTCGAGGCGGAATCGCTGCGGAGGACGCCGATGGTCAGATCGTCGTTGAGGCCCAGGTAACGGAAACCAAGCAAACCATCCACGCGCAGGCCGTTTCCACTCCTCAGATTGTAGACGCTATTTGCTTCCAGTCCCCACAGCTGAGTCTTGGAGTCAATGTTGACCGCCCCACTCAGAACGCTTGTGGCGCCCAGGAAGTTGGTCACGGGACCGGCTACCACTCCGCCCGCTTCCTGATTCGGGTTGATCTGGAAGCCGAAGAACGACTGGGCCGGCTGGAAGTACGGGAGAATCAACCCCGTGGTGCCATTGGAGCGGAAGGTCGTTGATTCCGATTGCTGCGGCAAGTAGAGACCACTCAGCTCCAGTCCAAGACGCCCCTCGTCTCCCAGTGCCATCCCAAGGGTAAGCCGCCCACCGGAGAACGCGCCGGTATCGATCTCTTGCGGGCCGTAGAGAATCCTGGCGTTCGGGTTGGCCAGGCTGGCCTCCGCCACATTGCCCAGGTTGGTCGGATTGGGGATCCCAGCCACCAGCGGCACGTGCACCTTGTTGTCGCGCAGCCACCACAGCAGATATTCACCGCTCGCATAAAAGCGGGGTCCACAGGATGCGCCACACTGATCGTAGCAGCTTGGACACGAATTGCACCCATCGAGGTTGGGCGCGGGCATGCTGATCACGGGGGTGGTCGGCGCTGCCATCATCCCCGTTCCCTGGGCGAACAAACTGGTGGTCAGCGCAAGCAGCGACGCTGCCGCGTAGAGGAAGAGTCTCTTCACGAGTTGTCTCCAAGACAGAGTTCCCGGCGGATGGTCCATCACCTCGCCGTGCAAATCCTTTCGCTTCCTCGGAGAGGAACCGTTACTGGGATCGGTCACGGGGTCATGGACAATTCAGGGGGGAATTCCCTGCGGAGAAGGGAACGATGAAACTCCTGAGAAACTGTACCTGATCTACCAGGTAACCGGATCGAAGGGATAATACTCCCTCTCTGGACGGAGTCCAAGAAAAGCAGCCTGTGCCCTCCTAACCGCTACAATCCGCACACTCGTGGCTCTTTTCACACGGTCATTCAAAACGGAAACTGAAAACATCGGCGTCTTTCAAGATGAACCGCAGGCAGAGGGGGGTGCGCACCAGCTTGCGCAGACTGCTCCCCTTCTCCCAGCTCACCGGCGCGGCGAGTTCGTCTCCCTGTAACACCCTGGCCTCGCGTGCACTGAATCCCGGAAGCGGCTGCCCGTCGCTATCGGTGAGTTCAATACGCACACTCCCCTGCTGCGTGGTCTTGTAGTTGAGCACCAGGCGGTCCCCCGTGAAGCGGATCGGCCGGGTGCGAACCTCTCCGCCCTCACTCCCGCCGTGCAGGGCCACGAAACCATCAAGCCGATAAACGAAACGACGAACCCGACTCCCCGGTCCGCGATAGTAGGCCTCCGTCGCATAGACAGAAAGCTCTCGTTCCTGGCCTGGGAGTTGCACCATACCCCAGGTCATGTAGTTGCTGCGATTCCCGTCTCGATCCCTGGGCGCTGTCCGAGGAATGACCGCCTGGGGATAGCGCTGGAAAACCGTGCCATCGCGGCTGGCCATGAAAACGGGTTCCGTCTGTTGTTTCTCCGCGAGGAAACGAGTTGGAAAGCCAAGCAACAGGTGCGGGGCGCGAAGGTAAGGCTGGATGGCATTGGTGTAGAGTTGCTCACGCGGGGCGTCCGGATAGGTGAGAAAAAACGGTTCGCTCCAGTTGAGAAAATCGGCGGAGGTTCCGGTCATGATGTCGCGAACCCCCCGAAAGGCACGATGATACTCCCGATATTTCCCAATTTGCGGATCCCAGAAAGCGAGATTTTGTGAATCGAACGCCCCGCGTGTGATCACGGGTTTGTCGCGGAGAAGTTTCCAGTGAATCCCATCCGGTGAACCGAACGCCAGCAATCCCCCTTCGGTTCGTCCCAGCGCCTTGTAACGCACCTCGGCAGGACAGCGCGGATTCCCATCCTTGAACGGGGTAAAATCATGCGTTCCCTCGCCATCCCAAACGATGTTGTTCTTTCTGGAGCCCTCGAACGCGAACAGACTCAGGTTGGGTTTGGTCCAGTGAATCCCGTCGGTACTCTCGGCGTAGCAGGTGACTTCGCGATGCGGGGCCTTCCTCGTTTTCTCATCGAAGTGGGAGCCGCGATAGTACATGCGAAGTTTGGAACCATCCTGGAAGATGGTAAAGTAAGCACTGGTGTTCCCTTCCCAGGGTGCATCGGTGGTGAGCACGACTTCCCTGGGCGTGGGTTGTTGCACCTGGA
>JAKOSN010000124.1 GCA_029777335.1 Planctomycetota bacterium | reverse complement strand
GAACCCTGAATCCCCACGATCAATGCGCCCAGCACAACAATCACGCTCATCACCACGATCAGTTCAATCAAGGTGATCGCGTGTCGGCTGTTTCGGTGAGGCGAAGTAGGTCTGCTCCACATGGTCGCTCTGTCTCCGAAGCCTCCGCGAAGGCGGAATGTGTAGAGGTTATCGCTGGCATCCTGGCCAGTGACGACGGCCATCGTCCCATCAAGGCCAAAGAGGCGATTGCCCCCCGCGGAGACCACCGTCGGTTCGGTGTACCACGAATAGGGTGCATTGTTGTATCGGATCGCGTGGAGGAGCTGTGCAAACTGCGTCGCCCCCGCGCTGCTGTTCCAGCTCGCGTTCATCAGCGTATGGCCGGGATCCTCTCGATCACGGGTCAGATTGCTGGTGCGCGCGCCCCCCAGTTGATCGAGTTCAAGACTTCCCGTGCCCCAGCGATAGAAAAAGACCGCTGTGCCCCAGCTATCGACCAGTTCGGGCAACCCATCGCCATCGGTGTCCTTCATCGCCGAGGCGCCGAAGGCCTGTTCGGCGTTAAAGCCCGTACCGCGCCGCGTTTTCTTCAGCGCTAGCAACAGGCAGGCCGCCGATTCCGTCAACGGATTATTGGCCCTGGTGCGTCCTCCGAGATCGCGTGCATAGCGCGAGGGCAGGTCGACAATGGGAACGACCCCGCCGCCCGGATTGAGCGCCTCAGCATAGCTCATGGGAAATTCCTGCTTGAGGCGGAACTTGATCCAGATCACCTTGGCCCGTTCGGGGTCGCCGCCTGCCATGCTCACCACTGTGGGAGAGGGGGTCTCACCCTTGGCCGTGTCGAGCGTGGCGGTCCATTGCTTGCTCAGTTCGCCGTGGACCTTGTTGAGCAAGGTGGTGGTGTTGGAGCGATGCTGATAATCGATCGTCTTGATCACTCCGCTGGCCGTCAACGCCACCAGGATGGAGAGGATCGCCAGCACGGTGAGGAGTTCCACCAGCGAAAAGCCGCGCCGTGCCGCGGCGTGAGTGGTCCTTGGTGTCATATCAGCCCTCCAGATGTTGTGCGTGTGTTCGTCGTTGGTTCCTGATGCACTAGCCACCCAGCAGGCCTGAATAAAAATTGCTCATATCATCACTCACCGGACCGGGGACCGCTCCCCCCGGGTTCCACAGTCCGCCCGGACCAAAGGCCTTGTCCTTCCCCGCCGAGATGATCTGGAATGTTTTGGAGTTGTGGTACGTGGTCACCCCACCGGAAACGGCGCTGCTAAAATACGGCGACACTCCCAGAGAGGCACAATCGCTGCTTCCATAGCGGTTGTAACCGTTGGGAATCCCATAGGAGCTAAAATAGGCAAATTTCACCCCATAGGGATCCGCATAGGAGAGAAAGCCGACAGCATTGGTTGTTGCCAGACGATTGCTCTTGAACTGGAAAAACGGCCCGACACGATCTCCCGTGGTTGCCAGGGCAGGACTCCTCGGATTGGTCGAGAAGCCCCGACACGCATACACGCCGTTGGCAAATTGCGGAATTCCACCCAGAAAGAACACCAGGCACTCGTTCCCATCGAGCACCTGTGCGTAATTATCGATCTGTCCGTTGCCATTCCAGTCGATCCCGGGGACGCCTTCGCCCAGCTGGCGCCCAAAAACGCGCTTTAAATAGGTGAGCGAATCGAGTTCAAGTTTGTTGCTCAGGTCGTAGGCGCCGATCTGTTCGCGGAGCACGATGCGACTGGGAATGTAATCGACGCTGTACTTCGTCTGAAAATTCTCAATCGCTCCTTGCAACTGGCTGATGTCGGCGCGCGTGCTGGTTTGCGGTCCCAGCCCCAGCACGCGAATCACGGCGGCGGTGGTTAAACTCATCAGCACCGCAATGATGGCCATGACCACGAGCAATTCAATCAAGGTGAAGCCGGCCGAGCGGCGTACAGAAGAGGGTTGTCGCTTTAACATGGGTGCGTTCCAGAATCCGTATTAAATGTCCGATTTGCCCGGGCCGTTGTGGTTGCCAGGCGGGGCGTCCTCAGGCACCCCGCCTCCCTTTTCTGTGGTTACTTGCTCAACCCCTCGAGCAATTTCAACATCGGCATGAACAGAGCGATCACGATCGTACCGATGATCAACCCCAGGACGACGATCATCAACGGTTCCAGCAAGCTGATAAGGCTTTCCACCAGCACGTTGACTTCTTCATCGTACACATCGGCGATCTTGTTCAACATCGTATCCAGATCGCCGGTTTCCTCGCCGACGTCGATCATGTTCACGACCATGTCATCCACGAGCCGGCTTTCCTTGAGCGGCTGGGCAATGGTATCGCCTTCACGGATCGATTCATACACTCGTTGATACATGCGTTCAAAGACGGTGTTGGTACACGTCTCGCGCACAATGCTCAACGCTTCCAGAATGGGCACACCAG
>JAKOSN010000123.1 GCA_029777335.1 Planctomycetota bacterium | reverse complement strand
GGAACCCGTTCTTCTCCCGCTTCGTCATGCAGCCGCCACGGCAGGGGATGCCGAGGTGCGCGTTCGCGCCCAACGGCTGATTCCCCTCCTCGAACAAAAGGTGTTCGCCCTGGAGACATCCTTTCCGTTTGCTGATCGTCTCTGTGTTGATGCCGCTCTTTTCCCGGATGGTCGGTCGGTGCTGTGCTATCGAAGGGGGCTTTGTCGTCTGCAAGTGTGCGATCTGGAAACCGGCAAGGAGACGGTGCAGGGAGAAGGGGGAAATCAGTGGGGAGCTCTGTGCCTCAGCTATTCGCGAGATGATCGTTTGCTGGCGTCGGGCGATGGTCAGGGGAAAATCTGCCTGTGGGATCGCAAAAGTGGTAAGTTGCTCCGCACCCTCGATACGGGGCGACGATACGCCGGGGTGCGTGGCGTGGCCTTTTCGCCCGACAGCAAGAGCCTTGTGGCCGGGGTGGAGGGGAGCGGCATCGTGCAGTGGGAAGTGGCCACAGGGAAGGAACTGAAACGCATCCCGTTGGAGGAGCGGCAAACGCTCGGGAAAATGGTCATGTCCCCCACGGCTCCCATCTTCTGTGCAGCCCATTTTGACGGGCACGTGCGCCTGTGGGATCTGAACACTGGAAAGGTTCTCCACCGGTTTGATCTCGCCGCGGGCACCGTGGGAATCAACTTCTCAGCGGATGGTAAACGCATTGCCTTTGGACTGGCCAACGGGAGTTTCCTGGGGCGCATCCAGGTGCGCGACGTTGCCACGGGCAATCTGGTGCGCGAGTTCTCGGGACACAAAGGAGGGGTGCCGCGCGCTGTTGCCTTCAGTCCCGATGGCGCGCTGATTGTCTCTGGCGGCCAGGATCGAAAAATCCATGTGTGGAAGGTCGCCACGGGGGAGGAAGTTCATTGCTACGACACCCACAAGGACGAGGTCATATTTGTCGCCTTTCGGCCCGACGGGCGACGCATTCTCTCTGCCGACGAAGCGGGGCTTTTCAAGCTCCTCGGGTTTCCCCGGTAGCTCCCGTTCAGGGTCGGAGTAATCGGGCTGCCTCGGCAGGCACCTGGACGCGTGTTTTGCCAGGGTTACCAAGGGTGACCACGTGGGTGTAGTTCCCATCGATCTCGGCGTTACCAAGCCGTCCCTGGAGGCGAAAGCTCAACTCATACTTGTGCAGTTTTTTGTCCGCATCGAGCCAGAGTTTCACGTTGCCGTTCCGGGCTACCCCAGCGTATTCGGTAGGCACCAACTGTCTGATCCCCCTGGCAGTCAGTGTCGCGCTGTAGAGAGAGCTTCCCCCCTTTTGGTCGGTCTTTTTCACATCCTGCAAAGCCGTTCCCAGATCGAGAAGTTCTTCGTGGGGGAGACGAGCCCGGCGCACCTTGGCGACCGCGCCCAGGATCAACAGAGGATCCGACTCCACCCCGGTTTTGGAACGTTTCCAGCTTCCTCCCTGCAGGTAAACAATGGCCTTCTCCTGGCGGTAGAATTCAATGTTGTCGGCCTTGAAGGAGATTGGCTGACCTTTTTGGAACTTGCCTTCACATCCCTTCATTCCCTGTCCGGGTTGATCCTCAATAACAAATGTGTAGCTGGAGAGTTTTGCCCCCCCCGCCAGCGCGGTTTCAACCTCCCTGGCTGGATCGGCCGCCACGAGTGCGAGGACGACAACAGTGGTGCACAGCAACATGGAATTCTGTCTCCGAGAATTGGAAGAAGGAAGCGCCTGGGATCAGTATACCTGGGTGTGAGGGAACTGTCCTGTGCTGAAAAGGAACGATCCGAACGACAGGATCGTTTGCCTGTTCTTCTGAGGTCACGCATCTCTCTGGACGACGAGGGATGCAACCCGTGTCGTTGCTCCATTACATGCGCTCTTCCACCAGAGGGGAATCGTGGAGACTGCTTGCAATCGAGTGATGGAGGGGTATGATCAGGCGAGTGAAAACGGAGTGAGAGAAAGGCGAGCTGCTTCGGTGGAGAACAGGGGATTACGCTGCACATGCAGGGTTGCCAGGGGAGAGTACGATGCGTTACTGTGGTGCCATGATATTGACCCTGCTCGCGAGCGGGTTCGCCTTCGGTCATGAGAAAAAAACAAATGTCCTCTTCATTGTCGCGGATGATCTCCGGGTGGAGCTGGGCTGTTATGGCTCCCCTGCGTTGACTCCAAACCTGGATGCGCTGGCCAAACGAGGGGTGCGCTTCAATCACGCCTACTGTCAGCAAGCGTTGTGCAATCCGTCGCGTTCCTCCTTTCTGACCGGTCGGCGCCCCGACACAATTGGTCTGTGGGTGAATAGCATTCATTTCCGTGAGAAAATGCCCGATGCCATCACCCTTCCCCAGTGGTTCAAGCAGCAGGGGTATGTCACGCGAGATGTGGGGAAGATCTTTCATAACTGGCACACCAAACAGAAGGGGGATCGCCGTTCCTGGAGTGCGGACGAATTCCTTTACTATGCCAATCACGGCGAGGATAAACCTCAGGTGAAAGGCCCCCTTCCCGCCAACCGTGCGGAGGCACCCCACTGTCAACGCTATGCCGTGGGAGATGATGCCTATTACGACGGGCGCGTGGCAGCAGAAGCGATTCGCGTGCTCGGGGAGATCAAGGAGAAACCCTTCTTCCTGGCGGTGGGATTCTGGAAACCCCATGCGCCTTTCAATGCTCCTTCCAGGTACTGGGATCTTTATCAGCGCGACCAGCTCCCACGCCTCAACCCCGCTCGTCCCACGGGCGTGCCTGAAGTGGCCTTGCACGATGGCCGTGAACTGCGCGGCTTGCCACCCAGGCAGATGACCTTCACTGCGAAACAGGCGGCCGAGATGCGCCACGGCTATTATGCCAACGTCAGCTACATGGATACCCAGGTAGGGAAGGTACTCGCGGAACTCGACCGCCTTGGCTTACGTGAGAACACCCTGATCGTCTTCCTTGCTGACCACGGTTATCATCTTGGCGAGCATGGCTTGTGGGCGAAAACCTCGTGTTTCGAGCTCGATGCACGTGTGCCATTGATCTTCGCTCCGCCGCGCAGCGCGCATGCCGGAAAGGCGACGGACTCCTTTGCGGAGTTAGTGGATCTCTTTCCGACAATCACTGCCCTCTGTGGGTTAAAGACGCCCGAGGGATTGGAAGGGACCTCGCTGGTGCCGATTCTGGAGAACCCGCAGAAGAAGGTGAAGGAAGTCGCCTTCACCCAGCATCCCCGCCCCGCCTACTTCGATCGAACCGCGACCGGGGAGGCCGAGGCAATGGGCTACAGTGTCCGCACCAGCACGATGCGTTACACGGAGTGGCGCTCCTGGAAGACAGGGAAAGTTCTGGCCGCGGAGTTGTACGATCATCGCACTGATCCTGGTGAAATGAACAATCGGATCTCCAATCCTCCCGACAGAGACGCGTTGAAGATGGCTCAAACCGCCCTGCACCGGCAATTCCCTCCTGACCGGATTCCGGGGAAGTGATTCTCACCCGAAGAATAAGCCCCGGCGGGAGCGTGGAACGGGTGTCCTGGTGAGAATCGCCCCGGATGTCGACTCCGGCAATCTCCGCCCCAGACAGGACAGGAACGCCAAAGAATAGGGTTGCTTCTTCCCCGACGACCGGGCAGTCTGTAATGGAAGATCAGGCTCGGTGGGTAGTCCATTCCCCCGAGTGGATTGTCCGACGGGTGGCGCCACGAAAGCGCCACTCTGGTTGAACCAACCTCCCTGCGTTCACCCCGCGAGTGATCATGACCTTGCCGACTGCCATCCGTGTTCGGGAAATCACCCCGAGTTTCGAGGAGTACCAGTATCGCACGCCGATCAAGTTTGGCGGGGTTGCGCTCGATCGCGCCGCGCTCCTCAACATTCACTGTGTGGTCGAAACGGTGAGTGGCACGATTGCGCGAGGTTTTGGGTCGATGCCGCTCGGGAATGTCTGGTCGTTTCCCTCGCGCGTGCTGAGTTACGACGAAACCCTCGGGGCGATGAAGCAACTCGCACAGATTCTGTGTCGCCTGACCGTCGCGTATCGCGAAGCCGGACATCCGATCGATCTCAATCACGCCCTGGAAGAGGCCTATTTTCAGGCGGCTGCGCAACTGAGCACCGATTTGCACCTGGCCGAACCGATCCCGCGCCTGTGCACGCTGGTGGTGGCCAGCCCGATCGATGCGGCGCTGCACGATGCCTTTGGCAAGGCGCATGGCCGCAACTGTTATGCGACTTATGGCCCCGATTTTCTCCCTCATGACCTCGGCCACTATCTTGGCGCCGAGTATGCGGGGGAGCGTCTGGATCGTTATCTCCTCTCTGCACCGCGTGCGCGGTTGCCACTCTATCATTTGATTGGGGCGCTCGATCCCCTTACCGATGCTCAGGTGCGCCAGCGCCTGGACGATGGCTTGCCGCAAACGCTCCCGGAGTGGATCGACTACAACGGATTGACCCATCTGAAGGTGAAACTGAACGGCGATGACCTGGGATGGGACGTGGAGCGTTTCACCGCCATCGAACAGGTAACAGCGCAAACGCAGCAGCGGCGTGGGGTTGCGCAGTGGTACTACTCTCTTGATTTCAACGAGCGCTGTCCCAATGTGGAGTATCTGCTGGAGTTCCTGCGTCGGACCCAGGAAGGAGTGCCAGCCGGATTTGCGCGCATCCAGTACATTGAACAACCGACAGCGCGTGACCTGAAGGCGAATCGGCACAACGTGATGCACCAGGCGGCTCGGTTGCGGCCGGTGGTCATCGATGAATCGTTGCTCGATCTGGAAAGTCTGCAACTGGCGCGCGCGATGGGCTACACGGGAGCCGCCCTGAAGGCGTGCAAGGGGCAGACGTCGTCGCTGTTGCTGGCGGCCGCCGCCCAGAAGATGGGGCTGTTCCTCTGTGTGCAGGATCTAACCTGTCCGGGGGCGTCGTTGTTGCACTCGGCGGGGTTGGCGGCCCGAGTTCCAGGAGTGGCGGCCATTGAGGCGAATGCGCGGCAATACATGCCCGCGGCCAATGCGCCCTGGGTGGAGCGGTTCCCCGGGGTTTTTCGTATCACCGACGGAACGATGGAAACAGGCACCTTGACCGGACTTGGTCTGGGGGTGGTCGAGTAAGAGGCAGGCGAACAGCGACACACGTATGAGCAAACCACTCTATTTTGTCGGGTTGGATGTGGGCGGATCGAGCATGAAGGGAGGCGTGGTCGATGACACCGGGCGTGCGCTCAGCGGAGTGAGTCTGCCCACCGAGGCCTCCCGCGGCCAGGAATTTGGCCTGGAGCGCATGTGCGAGACGATCCGGGTGGCGACCCGGGCCGCGGGGCTGGGGATGGAGCAGATCGCGGCCATCGGCGTGGCCACCCCGGGAACGATGGACATCCACGCGGGCATTATCCTGGATCCGCCCAATCTGAAGCCCTGGCAAAATGTCCCGGTGCGCGATCACATCCACGGGGTGTTCAAGGTTCCGACCGCCTTTCAGAACGATGCCAACGCGGCGGCCTGTGGCGAGGCGTGGGTGGGAGCTGGTCGCAACACCCGAAGCCTGGTCCTCTTCACCCTGGGGACGGGAATTGGCGGAGGAGTGGTGCTCGATGGCCAGGTGCTCACCGGAGCGCACAGCCACGGCGCGGAACTCGGCCATGTGAAGATTGAAATGACCCAGCCGCGCCGGTGTGGCTGTGGCCGCTGGGGCTGTCTGGAAGCGTACGCCAGCGCCATCTCGGTCGTGAAGCGTGCCCAGGAAGCACTGGCGCGCGATGGCGGTGTCTCCTCGCTGCACCGGGAACGCGAGGAGTTAAGTGCCCGCGCGATCTTCGATCACGCCGCGCAGGGCGACGGCCTGGCGGCACAGATCGTCGAGGAGACCGCCTACTATCTCGCGGTGGGCGCCACCAATGCCATGCACAGTTTCGATCCTGACATGGTGGTGTATGGCGGGGGAATGATCGCCGCCGGGCCGGCTTTTCTGGGGCGCATTCGCTATCATGTGAGCGAGATGGCGTTCCCGGTGCTGGTGGAAAAGACCGAGATTCGCTACGCCGAGCTGGGAAGCGATGCAGGGTTCATCGGGGCTGCCGCCTGTGCGCGGCACCTTCTCCGTCAGCTTTCGCGAAGTTAGTTCCCTCCAGGTGCAACGCGGTCGAGTGTGGGTTTGTAACATGGCCCGGCCGGGTTGTGATTTGCAATTGGCAGGGCAGGGAGAAGGGGGTAAACTGCGCAGGCGAAAAAATCACTGCGGTGATGGCACCAACTCCACGCACCGATCGCTTGCGGGAGGGCCCAATGCGTCGCACCCTTCTTCTTGGCTGCCTGCTGGTGGTTGTCTCGGTCCAACCGGGGACGGGAAGTTGGGCTCACGATCCCACCAAGGCGATCCCGGATCCGGGTACCCTCTCGCATCTGCGCAACGCGGTCGGTAAGAGCTTTCGCATTCGTGTGACTGGTGTTCGCGACGGGGGCAGCGTCTGGGGGAGCGACATCTACACCGATGACTCCGCCCTGGCCCGTGCGGCGGTCCATGCGGGCTTCCTCAAGGATGGGCAGCGGGGCGTGCTCAAGGTCACCATCCTCGCGGGACAGAACAGCTACCAATCCTCCACACGCAACGGCATCACCACCTCCGCCTATGGCGTTTGGGGCGGGAGCTATCGCATTGACGGGGTCGAAGTCGTCCGGGTTCCCAAAGGCAAACACACTTTCGAGGTGCTCCCCGATCCTGTCACCCTGACGGGCTACCGGGGCAAGAACGGGCAGAGCTACTACTTTGAAGTCACCGGCAATAGCAACGGCGGCACGGTGTGGGGATCGGATGTCTACACCGATGACTCCAGTCTGGCGCGTGCAGCGGTCCATGCGGGGATTCTGAAAAACGGAGAAAAAGGGGTCGTCAAGGTGACGATCCTCCCGGGGCAAATCGCCTACATCGGGTCGACGCGGAACGGAATCGAGACCAGTCCGTATGGGGCCTGGGAGGGGAGTTACGTGGTGGAGGCGGTCAAGGAGAAGTAAGGCCGCGCGCGGTTGGGGCCAGGTGGAGAGCCGATCAACTCCCACCTGGCCCCAATTGCGCTCGGCCCCCGCTTCCGGCTCAATGCAGGCCAGGGATGGGGTCCCAGGCAGTCATCGTCTGGGTGATCTCTCGCGGCACCCCCGACATCAGACGGAGCGTGCCAACGTCGAAGAGCGTGTGCAGGATCGTCCCCAGTAGATGGCGGATGCGCACGGGGTCGGTTTGTGGCTCTCCGGCGATCCGGTTCGACTGGCCGATCACTTGCCCCATCTTCAGTCCGCCGCCGGTTAACAGGAGCGGGCCGAGGTTGCCCCAGTGGTCGCGCCCGCCCTTGTTGTTGATCTTCGGAGTGCGTCCAATCTCTCCGCAGGCCACCAGCAGAATCTTGTCGCTCAAGCCGCGGGCCTCAAGATCCTCGATAAACGCCGACAGAGCATGATCGAGCGGAACGCCCATGTAGCGCATCCCCTCCGCCACAGGGGCGTTGTTGACGTCGGAGTGCATGTCCCAGACGAAGTTGGTCGTCACGGTGACAAACCCACAGCCGCGTTCACACAGGCGCCGGGCCAGCAGAAGGAGCTTGCCAAGCGATTTGGCATTATCGACATAGTTATTGTAGTTTTTCCACTTCTTGTCGATGTTCTCTGGCCGCACCAGCGGAGCGGTGTCGTAGCGTGCGATCACCCGCGGGTTCTCCCTGGCCAGGTCGAAGGCATCGGCGACCCCCCCGAGGATGGTGTTGAAGGCTTGCTGGCGCGTGCGATCGAGCCCCTCAATCAGCTGGGTTTCGGAGGCGGCCCACTTGACCTGATCGAGTTGCGCCAGAAGGGCCCGTCGATCGTTCAACTGGGTGAGCGGCAGAGAGAGACGCATGTTCTTCTGCAGCTGTCCGCCCCCGCTGGGATCAAACGGCGCAGTCGAAAGACCGAAGGGTCCGGTATCGCCGAACTTGCCAAAGCTCATCGTTCCGGGCTGGGTGCTGGGATCGACCGCGCGCGGGAAGAGGACGACATTGGAGGGCATCCCCGTGGTGGGGTTGTTTACCCCGGCGACCCGCGCATAGACAGAGCCCAGATTGGCGCCAAAGGAGTCCTTGCACACGATGGGTTTAATGTCGTGGTTGGCATCGCCCGGCACATAAGAGCGCACAATGGCGAGTTTGTCGGCCAGCTGCGCCAGCCTGGGAAAGGTGCTGCCAAAAGTCACGCCGGGAAGTTTGGTGGCGACCTCGCCGGTCGCACTGCGACTGTTATCGGGTGCCGTCATCTTCGGGTCGAACGTCTCGGTCTGGCTCGGACCGCCGTGCAGGAACAGGAAGATGACCGACTTGTCGCTGAGAAGCCGGCTGGATTCCGCAGCATACAGTTGTGGCAAGGTCAGCCCGCCCAGGGCGAGGCTGCCAATTTGCAAAAAGGCGCGCCGACTCAAGGCGCGATCATGGATGGCCAGCACGATGTTTCCCCCCTATGTGCCTGGCAGGTTTCTTTCATTTCTGTGATACCACACTCTCCAGCGGTTCGCAATCGGTTGGCTCGCTCCTCTTGTGGAAATCCCTTCGCGCAGACGCGGCGATTCGCGCAACCATTTCTCATGAAGCGGATTTCGCTTGCTCATCTCGGCGGAAATCGCGATGATACCATTCCTCCCAGACAGGCTGGCCTGCCGCTGCGCCCTCCTGCACGACGAGAGTGGACCATGCATTGTGTTCGCCACAGAATGTTCGCTCCCCCCGGAAAACCACGGCCGCATACCGACCTGTGGGTGCTCCTCCTGGGTGGGGTATTCGCGCTGGCCGCTCTTCCCTGTGCCAGCGCGGCCGAGGAAGCACCGCTCTATGCACGCCAGGTGCAGGCGGTTTTTAGTCGGCTTGGCTGTAATGGCGGAACCTGCCATGGCGCGGTCAAGGGACAGAATGGCTTCAAGCTCTCCCTCTTCGGCGCCGATCCCGCGCTTGACCACGATCAACTGGTCCATGAACTCGGCGGAAGACGCATCAATCGGCTCAACCCGGAATCCAGTCTGCTCCTTCTCAAGGCGACAGGCGAGGCAACTCACCAGGGCGGGAAACGCCTGGCGCGCGGATCTCCTGAATATGAGATTATCCGTCGCTGGATCGCCGCCGGCGCCCGGCTTGATCCGTCGGAGCGCTCGCGCGTGCGCCAGCTTCGTGTCACCCCAGGCGAACAGGCTCTCAGGCCCGGGAGCACCTACCAACTCCGGGTAGACGCCACCTTTGCGGATGACTCCCGGCTTGAGGTGACGCCGCTGTGCTCGTTCGAGGTGCTCGATTCCGCAGTGGCTCGGGTGGGACGTGACGGCCAGGTGACAGTGCAGGGGGTGGGCGAAACGGCGATCCTTGTTCGCTACCGTGCGGATCTCGCCCTGACCCGATTGATTGTCCCCGCTCCCTCAACGAGCGCTTTCCCCGCTGTGCGGCCACACAACTTTATCGATGAGCACGTTCTCGCCAAGTTGCGCCGACTGAACATCCCTCCCGTCGAGGTGTGCGACGATGCCAGCTTTTTGCGGCGAATCATGCTCGATGTCAGCGGGGAACTGCCCACGCCGAAGGAGGTGCGCGCCTTCCTCGCCGACAAAACAGCCGACAAGCGCGCCCGGAAGATCGAGGAGTTGCTCCAGCGGCCCGGGCACGCCGCCTTGTGGACCTTGAAATTCTGTGATCTTCTCAAGGCGACTGATTATGGCGTCTATGCCGATGGGATGCGCCAGGAGGTTGATGCCCCGCGCTTTCAGCAGTGGGTGCGGGCACGCCTTGAAGAGAATCTCCCCTACGATCAGTTCGTGGAGCGCATCCTGACCGCCACCAGCCGTGAGGGGAGATCGGTGGACGCCTGGGTCAAGGAAGTGGTGCAGATGGAGGAGGGGTATGGACCGGGGCGCAGGGATCTCGACCTCTACCGCCAACGGCGCACTCTCGACCTGTACTGGCAGCGCAGTTCCTCGACCGGGATCGCGGCGACCTTGCAGGTGGCCCATGCCTTCCTCGGGCTGCGTCTGGAGTGTGCGCAGTGTCATCGTCATCCCCACGATAGCTGGCAGCAGGACGATCTGCTCAGCTTTGCCAACTTCTTCATGGGGGTGCGCAAGATCGGCTTTCAGGACCGCAATGAGAAGAACTATCCCGAGGTGGCGGTTCACTTCAAACGGCTCAATGACGAGGCCAAAAAGCTCGCCGAGCAGGCCAAAAAACTGCGTGAAGGCGAGTACAGGAAGCGCGAAGCGGAAGCGCGCACAGCGCGGACCGAGGCCGAACGCATCCGGCGCGAACTCCCACGGCTGGAAAAGATGGCTGCCCGCGCCGAGGAACAACGCAAACTTCTCGCCAAGCACGAGGCCGTCCTCGCCGAGTTCGACAAACTCAAGCAACAACTGACCGATCTGGAGCGCCGCAGCAAACTGCTTCCCGAGGCAGCCCGACGCCTGATGCATGCCGAGGTGCGGCTTGATCCGCAACCCGCCTTCGCCACCGTGAGCAGTCCGATCGGCACCCAGACATCCAAACGCTCCCGTCTCCTGGGCGAAAGCCAGGATTCCGACCTCTCCCGGGGAGATGATCCCCGTCGGGTGGTGATGGAGTGGCTCCGGCGCCCCGACAACCCCTATTTCGCGCGTGCCATGGTGAACCGGGTCTGGGCGCACTACTTTGGCCGGGGCATCATCGATCCGCCGGACAATCTCTCCTCGTTCAATCCGCCTTCGCACCCCGAGTTGTTGGAGGAACTGAGCGCCGGGTTTATCAAGAATAAATACGATCTGAAATGGCTTCATCGAACCATTCTGTGCAGTCGTACCTATCAGCAGAGCAGCACGGCGACCCCGGCGAATGCCTTCGATCGGGCTAACTACGCCTTCTTTGCGTATCGCCGTCTCCCCGCCGAGGTGCTGCTTGATGCGCTCAACCAGGCGACCGGAACGACCGAGAAGCTGGAGATGGAATACTATCACTGGCCCAGGGAAATGCGCACGGTGGAGATGCCGTTTGCGCCGAAGAATGCGTTTGTCAACTTCATGCTCGCCAACTTCGGCAAACCCAAACGCAACTCGGCCGTCCAGTGCGATTGTGAACGCGATGGCAGCGCCTCGGTTATCCAGGTGCTGAGTCTCGCCAACCATCCCCGCATCTGGCAGAAGATTGCCGATCCTCGGGGCGAGGTGGCGCGTATTCTCAAGGAGATTCCCGAGGACCGAGGCCGGGTTGCAGAGGTGTTTTTGCTCACTCTGGGGCGTTTGCCCCGGGAGCACGAGGAGAAGGCCTGTCTGGCCCATCTGCAAAAAGCAACCACTCCCGAGAAGGGGTTGCAAGGCGTTCTGTGGAGTTTGCTCAACACCCGTGAGTTTGTGCTGCAGCACTGATGGGGGGAAGGACAGATGAAGAACACGTGCGAATCCTTTCGGCGGCTCCATCGGCGCAATTTTCTGCGGGTCGGCGGGCTGGGCCTTTGTGGCGTGTCCCTGCTGGATGTCCTGCGTGCGCAGGGAAGTCCCCCAGTCCCGAAGCAGAGCAAACCACGGGCCAGGCACATGATCTGTGTCTGGCTGGGCGGCGGGCCTCCGCACACCGACATGTTCGACATGAAGCCCAATGCTCCGGCGGAGTATCGCGGAGAGTTCAAGCCGATCAAGACCAATGTCTCCGGGATTGAGATCTGCGAACTGATGCCCGGACTGGCGCGGCTGGCCAATCGCTACACCATCCTTCGTTCCGTCACCACCATGAACAAGCCGGGCGACCACGCCCGTGCGCCGTTCTACTGGCTTACGGGGAATCCGCGCCTGCCGAGCGGCACCGAAGAGTACCCCATGATCGGGAGTGGCGTGGCGAAGTTCCGCCCCGGTCCGGTCGACCTGCCGACCTTCACCACCCTGGGGATGATTGACGTTCACACCATCAATGCCATTGCGCCCAGTTTTCTGGGGCCTGCGTTCAGTCCGCTTATCTTCGATCCCGTGGCGGCGAAGGATGACATCAGCAAGATGCTTACCCCGCAGATCGAGTTGCCCGCGCTCGATCAGCACACCGAACTGCTCAAGGTGCTCGACCAGGGGCTGCGCCAGAGCGCCAAACTCGATCCGCTGGTCGAGGGGCTCGATCAGTTTCAAAAGACCGCCTTCAACATGCTGCGCTCGCCCAAACTGCGCGCGGCGATGGATCTCTCCAAAGAAGATCCGAAAAAGGTGGAACGATACACCCGCAATGTGCCGGCCAGGACGCGCTATCCTTCAGGAAACGTCAAGCACTTCCTGCTGGCGCGCCGCCTGGTTGAGGCTGGGGTGCCCATTGTGCACTTTAACTTTGGCTACTGGGACTGGCACGGGGAGAACTTCATCGCCGGACGTCAGCAAATCCCCATGCTCGACGCGGCTCTGTCCACCCTGATCGAGGATCTCCACGAGCGCGGGTTGCTGGAATCGACGATCGTCCTGGCGCTGGGAGAAATGGGGCGGGCCCCCAAGTGCGGGACAGATAAGAAAGCAGGCCGCGACCACTGGGATTACGCCCAGTTTGTCCTGGCCGCCGGCGGGGGCTTCCGTGGCGGCAACGTTGTGGGCGCGACCGACAAGGTCGGGGCGCAGGTGACGGATAAATTCTACAAGGTGGAGAGCTTTGGGCGCACGCTCTATCACCTCCTTGGCATCAACCCCGACACGGTGGTTACGACCCCGGCGAATCGACCGGTCAAGTTGATCGCCGAGGAGGCCCCGCTCATCAAGGAAGCGATTCTTTGAGAAGGAGACGCCGGGCGCCAGACGCGGGAAATTCCGCGTGTGGGCAACGCGAAAACGAAGTATCATCAATGGATCGGTGGTTGGCTGCACTCGTGAGCCGTTTTCATCCGAGCGCGCCGTGACTGTTTTTGACTGGGGGGCTTGCATGTTAACCATCTTCGGCCGGGCGCACCGCAACGGCGGTTTTTGCGACGGTCTTACACGCCGCGACTTTCTCACCGTCGGGGGCACCCTCTTTGGCGGTTCGCTGATGCTGCCCCAGCTTCTGGCCGCTGAGGCTCAATCGGGGAGTCGGCAGACGCACAAGGCGGTCATCAACGTCTTCCTTCCTGGCGGGCCGCCGCACCTCGATATGTGGGATCTCAAGCCGGACGCGCCGGTGGAGATTCGCGGGGAATTCAAACCGATCAACACCAGGGTCCCGGGCATCCGCATCTGCGAGCATTTCCCGCGCATCGCGCAGATGGCGGACAAATTCGTCTTCATCCGCTCGCTCTCCGGGAGCAGCGGGGATCACGACGCCTATCAGTGCATGACCGGGCGCAAACGCGATCCGCAGAAACTCGGCTACTGGCCGGCGCTGGGCGCCTGGGTGTCGAAGGTGCAGGGACCGGCCAACCAGGCCATTCCCCCGCATCTGTCGCTCATGTATCCCACCGGCGAGGCACGCTGGGGCTATCCGGGTGATGGCGGGTTCCTTGGCCTGGCCCATGCCCCTTTCCGCCTGGTGGGAGGGAAGGACAAGAAAATGGGCGGCGAGGGAATGACGCTCAAGGGGATGACGCTGGAACGCCTGCAGGATCGCATTGGGTTGCTCAAGGCGTTCGACAGCATGAATCGCACCATCGATCAGAATGGCGTGTTCGAGGGGATGGATGCCTTCAGCCAGCAAGCGCTCGGCATTTTGACCTCCTCGAAAATGAAGGACGCCCTGGATCTCTCGAAAGAAAAGCCCGAGATCCTCGCTCGTTATGGGGTGGACGATCCGGCGTTCGAGCGTGATGGTGCGCCGCGCATGGTCCGCAACTTCTGCCTGGCCCGCCGCTTGGTGGAAGCCGGCGCACGGGTGGTGACGCTCAACTTCAGTCGCTGGGACTGGCATGGGCCCGATGGTAAGAACTTTGTACAGGGGCGCAAGGATATGCCCTTGCTCGATCAGGCGATGGCGGCTCTGGTCACGGATCTGTACGAACGTGGGCTGAACAACGACGTGGCGGTGGTGGTCTGGGGTGAGTTCGGACGCACCCCGCGCATCAACAAGGACGCCAGCCGGGATCACTGGCCGCAGGTGAGCTGCGCGCTGCTGGCGGGCGGGGGCATGCGCACCGGGCAGGCGATCGGCGAAACGAACCGCCTGGCCGAGCATGCAGTCAAACGCCCCGTCACGCACCAGGAGATCTTCGCGACTCTCTACACCTGTCTGGGATTGAAACTGAGCCAGGTGCGCATCTTCGACCCGAACGGTCGGCCGCAGTATCTGGTGGACCCTGAGACGCAACCGCTCAAGGAACTCGTCTAACAGCCGTTCCGGGGCCTCAAAAACACCCAGGACGCAGGGGCTCACAGGTCCTTGCGTCCTGGTGGTCTTTCGCTTCGCGCTTACTCCGCCTCGTGAAGGACAACTCGTACATCTCGCGCGAGCACCCGTCCGAGGAGGATCAGCAACGAGGGGATGATGAGTTCCTTGATGCGGGGCTGATCGCACACCAGTCGACTAAGACGCAAAAGGAAACGTTCCAGCGCATCCAGGTCCAGCGTCTCGCCGTGGCGTTCGGACAACGCCGCCAACACCGGCGATTTCTGAATCATTTCGCGCACAGTCAACGGAGTGAGCGGAGCGAGGGCTGTGATCGCTTGCAGCGGGATGTCCTCTGAACGCCCGGAAGTCCCAAGGCGAATCATCGGGCCGAGATCCGTCTGGCTCACGCTGCTGATTGCTACCTCGCCAAGTGCATCCCCCACGACCGGACGGATGACCGCCTGGAACGGGGCCGCAGGATCGTAATAACTCTTCGCCACCATCGCGACGGTGCGGAAAGCTCGTTCGAGTGAGCCGGTATCCTCGGCTTTCAGTCGAATGACATCGCTGCCCGACCTGGTGTCGACCCCCTCGGGAGAGAGTTCGATCGTGACAGGATAGTCGAGTGCGTCTGCCACCTGGATCGCCTGTTCCTCATCGACAATCCGATGACTGTGCTGAACTGGCAATCCGTAGGCACTGAGCAAGGCGCACGCGTCAACGTCTGAAAGGAGAGTCTGACCGCGTTCGCGCTCTCCCCCCAGGATCTCCTCGGCCACGGCGGGGTTAAAGGGATCTTCCACCGCGTCGAGAGCCTGGCGAATCTCGGCCAGGAAGCGGAGGTTCTCCGCGTGCTGGCACAGATAGCGGAAGGCGCGTACGGCGGACTCCGGCGAGTGGAAGTTCGGGATGCCGGCTTCCCGCAACAGGGCGATGCTGCTCGGAGTCGCTGCTGCCCACATCCAGCAGGCGAGGACCGGCTTGTGACTTTTCTCGCGGAGTTCGCGGAGGCCCGCGGCGGCCGCGACCGGATCCATCGGCGGAGCCGGCCCCAGAATCAGCAGCAAGGCATCGGTTTGCGGATCCGCGGCCACCAGGTTCGCCACGTTCAGAAAACGAGCCGCATCGGTATCGCCCGGAAGATCGAGAGGATTATTCTGAGTCCCTGGAGCGGTCAGCCCCGTGCTCAGCGCTTGCATCGTGTGGGGGGTGAGGGTTGCCAGCCGCCCGCCCGCCTCGCGCAGCGCATCCGCCGCCACGATGGCGGGGCCATGAACATTAGTCACAACGGCCAGACGACGACCGCGGGTGACCGGCTGAGTGGTCAAATGGGCGGCCATGCGAAACAGGTCGGCGAGTTTCTGCACGCGCAGAATTCCATTGCAGCGACACGCCTCGTCGAACACTTCATTGCGGCTGGGATTCTGCCCTTCCTCGCTGCCTCCCTTGAAGAGCACGATGGGCTTGCTGGCAGCCACCTCGCGTGCCGCCGCAAAAAAGGCACGGGCATCGTCCACATGTTCCATGAACAGACCGATGCATTCGGTGTGCGGATCCCCCGCCAGGTAGCGCAGCCATTCGGCCCAGCTGATGTCGAGCGTGGAGCCCACCGAGATGGCCGCGGTGCACCCCACCTGTTCGGAGTGCTCCTGCTTGAAGAGCGCGGTAATGAGCGCACCACTCTGGCACAGGAGGCCGACCTTTCCCGGGGGAACCATGGCGGGGGCGCTGGTGGCGTTGAAGCCCGTGCGGGGGCAGGCCACACCTGCTGAACTCATCCCCAGTATCCGCATGGAGCTACGCCGAATCCGTTCGCGTACCTTTTGCGCCGAGCTGGTGGGGCTTGCCTCTCGCGAGGCATCCTCCGACCCAAAGAGAATCGCTCCCTTCACTCCTTCGGAGAGACACTGGTCGAGAATGGCTGGGATCCTGTCGGCAGCGCTGGCGATAATGGCCAGTTCCACCGGAGCAGGCACCTCGCCCAGATCTCGATAGGCCTTGATCCCCAGCAAACTGGATTCCGCCGGACAGATCGGAAAGACCAACCCTCCAAAGTGATGGCGAACCAGATTCCACATCAAATTGCGCTCAACGCTCCCGGGGATCTCGTTGGCGCCAAAAATCGCCACCGACGCCGGAGCAAGAAAGACATCGAGGGGATGCATCGTAGCGGTGGATGCATCGGCAATCGCAAAACTTGAACGGAAACTGGTGGTCATGGCCGTTCCCTGGGAGCGGAGAGTTAGCGGGGGAGAGACAACGCCATTTCGATTGCATCGGAACTGCCTCCTCTCCGCGCACGAGGCACGAGGGAGGCTCATCTGCCATCCGACAAGGGGGCTCCGACGGGGCCAGGGCAAAAACCGCACGAGGTAAACCGGTTGGGGTCGGCAACGCCCATGCATCGTTTACCCGGGCCCGTTCCTGGAGGACCGCACGGAGATTCCTTGTGAGCGAAACGAGCGAACTGCCGCATGGCTCGTGAGTAGGCCGGTTCGCAGCGCTGCAGGTGCTCCGGCTGAGGATCGCTTCCATTCGGACAAATCCTTCTCCTCTCCGTGCGGTTCCCATCAACCCGATCTTAGCAAAAGGTATGCCCAATCTGAACTCGGGGATTTCCCTGGACCGGCACCGGAATTGCGAGAAATGCGCCTCAAGCGCGCCTCGCCCGCTACAATCTTACTCGCTGACAGGGGAGTCAATGATGTTACCGTCAGAAGAGATGGATCGGATCCCGTTCCTGCGCAACCTGGGCGAACCGTACGCCCGGCAACTCGCGTCGATTGCGAAACTTCAGGAATATCCCGAAGGAACGGTGCTTTTTGCTCAGGGGCAGGATTTCCCCTGGTTGTATCTGTTGATCCGTGGAGAAGTGCGCCTGGAGATCAAGGAGGCGACAGGCGAGCCCGTGCCGGTCTACACGGCGACCCCGGGCGATCTGATGGGCTGGTCCCCCATGCTGGGGCGGCGCGCCATGACGGCGACCGCGCGGTCGATTACACCCTGCCGAGTGGCCGTCTTCGATGCCAATCAGGTGCAGGAGATGTGCGGAAAAGACCCACATCTGGAGATTGCCATCCTGCGTGAGATCGCGGTCGTGCTCTCGGATCGGCTCAGCGCCACACGCCGGTGTCTGGCCCAGGCACGCAGCCAGAGCCATCGCTCGCCTTTCGCTGCTTATGAAGGGAGCGATTAATTCGCGCACCGGCAATCTTCGTGGAGCCGGAGAGTCACTCCTCCTCCTGGAAGCGACGGCGGGTGGTGTCGTGATCCAGACCGTTCAACCCCGAGGAGCTATCGTGCCCGAAGTCGTACTCGCTCCAGGCGGCCTCCTCGGGATTTTGGGTCAACTCCTTCTTCAGGTGTTGCCGTCGCTTCTTGTTGCCAGTGCGTTTGATCTGTCGTTTCAGTTTGCGCTGCAAGCGCTTGTCATCGTGTGGCATGTTCTCTGGACACCTCGTGTGGGGGAGGGGTTCGCCGTTGGGGCTCCTCTCCCCGGTGAATCTCGTCCGATCTCCCTCGGTTTTTTGCATTCCTCAGTACTTTGATCTAGATCTTAATAGTCGATCTTCCTTTGGCAAAGCTCCTTGACGCTCTCATTCAACGGGGGGATTGTCGTCATGCGCGCCACCAAGGCTGCTGCGCTTTTTATCATCCTCGGGCTCATGCTGGTATCGAGCGTGTTCGCTGTCTTTCCCAAAACCCGGCCCGGGCCTGTCAAGGATGCCATCCGACGCATGCGCGGTTTTGGGCCGGCCGAATCGGCGGAGGACGCCATCGACAAGTTTCGCCGCGCAATCAAGGACCGGGATTTCGAGACCGCCGCCACCTTCGTCGGGGGCGATTTCGGGGAATTGATGGCGAAGGCTGCGGAGCCGGCGGAAAATGTCGCCCACGGGGTCGATGATCTGCTCGATGTGATGGAATCCAATCAGCTGAAGTCGGACAAAACCCGCTACGCCCTGAAACTCCTGGAACCCTTTCCCCGCGAATTGAGCGTGAAAGGGAAGATCGATTCACGCGGCGATTCGACCCTGGTGACGCTGCTGGAGGAACCATTCCGGGGCGACGTGGTCACCGAACGCTGGAACATTGATCCGCGCATGTTACGAACGCTCTACTTCGATCCCCTCGATCTGCGCAGCGGCACCTTCGTCGTCGTGGAAGTCAAGAAGGTGGGCAAGAGCTGGAAACTCTTCTTTCCCCCGGATTTCAGCAAGGAGGGGGCGCGAAGCAAGATCGATCGCCTGCGCGAGAACCATGGCAACTATGTCCGTGCCCTGACCCAGGTGAAGAATTCGGCCAAGAACGACGCCGTGACCCGCGAGAATATCCTGCAGGATCTCCGTCGCGTCCTTGAGGACGAGAACAAGCAGTAAGCGCGCCCCTCGTGGCGCCCAGCGTGAACGAGCGAGAAGCGCAAAACACCCGTGAGTCATCTCCTTCTTTTGAGATGGCTTATGGGTGTTTTGTGTTCCGATCAGGCAGCCGGTCGTAACAACCGCAGCCAGCGATCAGGATTCAAGCGGGGGCGGGCACGAGTTCGGTTGGAGGGGAAGATCCCCGCTGCCGAGCTTTGAATGTCCTCCACCGAATAGAACAGCTGCGGATCGATCGCGCGCAGCAACTCCTTGACGCGTTCAATTTCCCGGCGTTTCAGCAAGGTGAGAATGATTGTTACCGGGCCGTTCGCTCCCTGGGCGGCGATGCTGGTGACGCCATAGCCCTCTTCCTTCAAGCGTTCGACCAGATGATTGGGATTTTTAGGAGTGATAATCTGGATGACCGCGGTCCCGATCGCCAGCCGCTTCTCGATCAGCACGCCGAAGAAGTTCCCAATGGTGAACCCCGCCGCAAAGGCCATGTAGCAGTAGACATTGCTCAGGTTCTGCATGATCTGCCCGATGGCGAATAGCCAGATGATGATCTCGAAGAAGCCAAGCAGCGGGGCCAGGACGCGCTGGCCGCGCGAGACAAAGATGATGCGCACGGTGCCGATGGTCACCACACACATCTCGGCGAGAAACACCATCACCGGGAGAAACGAGAAAGAAGAGTCCAGCGAGGCAAAGAGCGGAATCACTTTAGCCAACTCCCCAATCGGATTCCCGCCGACAGCAAACGCCTCTGATCACGGCCGGAATCCACACGGGCGGGAGAGATACGCCAAGCGACCCGGGCGGACAAGAGCAATCGGCCGTTCATTCGCCGGCGAGCAACCGATCGAAGGCACGTCGCATCGTCCAGGCTTGCTGGTTGGGGTCCTCCAACTCGGCACACTGATCCAGCGCCTCCTGCAACAATTCTCTGGCCTGTTCAGCGCCGGCGAAGGTTGTCACGATCAGGCGGGCGACGGCAGCATAGATTGCATAGCAACCGTCATGATCGCCGCCGTTGTACACGGGGGCGCCGAGCACGATCGCATGTTGCAGGATCGCTCGGATTTCCGGCGTTCCCTCCGCGGGGGGCGTGAGAAGCGCATCAAACGTGTGCCGCATGGCCCAGGCCTGTGTATCGACGTCGGCCATGGTCGCACATCGGCGCAGCACCTCCTCAAGTTTGCTCTTGACCGCGGGGCCGTCCGCATCCTCCGAGAGGAGGGTGAGCAACAAACGCGCAGTGGCGGAATACACCTCGTAGCAGCCGCGTTGATCTCCCGCGTTGTAGGCCGGCGCTCCCAGACTGATTGCCTGCTGAATCCAGACGCGCGCATTGGTCGAGGCGGGCGAGGGGTCCCACGGGCCCGCAATCTCGTCGAGCCGCTGCCGAAAACTGGCCACCTGCGCCTCCAGGTTGACCTGTGTTGCTCCCTCTTCCAGCAGTGCGCACAAACTCGCCTGTACGGGTTCAACGGTGGATTCGCTGGCGACCATGCGGATCAAGCAACGGTAGGTTTCCCAGGCTCCGCGCAGGTCCCCGCTGGCCGTCAGGTAATGTGCGAGCTGAAGCGCAGGCGCGATCTCCTCCCGAATGCGGCGACGATCCACTGGCGTGCGCGCGCCATTGTTTTCCCGGTTGTGTCCTGAGGGGGAATCGTTGGGCATTCGAGCTACTCCGGTAATTCAGGGATGAATGTTGAGGTGTGCCCTTGCGAGTGCGGATAGCCACTTGCGCTTCTCTACAACGAGTCACCGCTGGGGAAACCTGGCCCGGGAGTGAAGGCGCAAACGCGCATCCACTCGGCGAGAGAGGGCACACGATCCGCCAGTGGTGGGTTGTGAAGAAAAGAGCTGCCGACCACAGGGGCGATGACAGGAGGACGGCGACGGTGGACATCCGCCGGATCGCGTCAGCGACGACCTCGCGATCGCTTCCCCTTCTCGGGGCTGCCCAGCCTTGCTGTGGTGGGTCGCTCATCGAGAGAGGTCGGCTTCCTGACTGTCAGCCTCACCCGTGGCCAGCAGCTTGACTCCCTCAGACGCGGTCGCAGTGCTACGCGCCTGGCAGGAGTCAGGATGGTCCATTCCCGGTTGCGCTGGTCCGGGTGCAGACCACCTGATCGCATGGACTTGATCGTGGGCTCTATTTTTGCTCAGATATTATACTCTCCTCTGGCGCGAAGATGAGTCTTTTTTGTTCTGTGTTACAAAAATCTGAACAAAAAAGCACCCTGCTCTGGTTGATCGGGAGAAGACATGGATGTCCGAACAGGTTGCGTTTCACCCACGATCCCTCTTCCTCAGACGCCGACGCCCCCCCCACTATTCTCCCCGAAACCGCTAATTTTTTCGAACCTGGCCCGCTGGTGCTCCCTCCCCGACCGGCGAACGGTCCTCCTCGGCTGCGCACTGGCGCTCGTCCTCTTCGCAGGCGTGGTGTTCCGCCTCCTCTGGGTCGAGGACATGGAATACAAGGCGGATGAAATCTGGACTTTCGAGATGACTCAGCAGGCCGGGCGGACCAGCGCTGTTCCACTTCTCGGCATGCCCACCAGCCAGGAGATTCGTCACCCGGGTGGAACGGTATGGGTGTTTCTTCTGCTGGCGCGCCTGACTGGGGCGGAACACCCCACTGAACTGGCCCGCGCCACGCAAGGGCTGAACATTGCCGCCCTGCTGTTACTTCTGGTGTTTGTGCTCCGCTGTGTCCCCGCGGTGGAGCGTGAGGCGTGGTGGTGGGGGCTGGCGCTGGTGGCGGTCAATCCACTCGCTGTCCTGCTCCATCGCAAGATCTGGCCGCCGTCGATCACCCCGTTCTTCAGCATGTTGCTACTTCTCGGATGGTGGTATCGCGGGAGGCGTTGGGGCGCCCTGGCATGGGGCTTTGCCGGCGCACTGCTCGCTCAGGTCCACCCCGCCGGAATGTTCATGGTCGCGGGCTTTGCGGGCTGGGCGTTGCTCTTCCGTCGTCGCGAGGTCTGGTGGCGCTGGTGGGTGACTGGGTCCGCGCTCGCCTCAGTCGGGTTGATTCCCTGGCTGCTCTACCTGCGCGAGGAGTTCGCGCATCGCACCATGCACAAAAGCCAACTGGTGCATCTCTTTGAGTTCAAATTCTGGTCGCGCTGGGCGACCGAGCCCTTTGGCATCAGCCTGCACTACACGCTGGGCGCGGATTTCGTCGATTTTCTTCAGGCGCCCGTGGTGGCGGGAACGCCGACCTATCTCGTCGCGGGGCTTCATGCGCTGCTGCTCCTCGCCATGGGAGCCATCGTGGGACGAGGTCTGGTGGGGCTGTGGCATGCCCGGCGCGCCTGGGCGGCTCTCTTCGCGGGGCGAGGGTCTGCCACGGCCTTCACTCAGAATGCCTCGCTCTGGGGGTTTGGCCTGGTTTTCAGCGCGACCCTCCTTCCGATTCATCGCCATTACATGGTCCTCACTTTTCCGCTGATGTTTGTCTGGGTGGCCAGGCTGGCTCTTGGGGGAGATGAGACCAGCGCGTCGAGAACCGGACGCTGCTGGCTCGGGGTGCTGTGCGCGGTCCAGTTGCTTCTTACCGGGGCGTTTCTGAGCTATGTGCACGGGTTGGAGCGCCCCGTTCAGGGAGAGTATGGCACCCCGTACGCCTTGCAACGCAGGCTGTCTTCCTCGCCCTGATCAGTTCGCCTTGCTGAAAACCCCTCTGTTGCCGATAATGCCCGGCCAGGAATTGTCCGTGCCTGAGTGGCTCGGTGCAGACGCCCAGGAGGGGCGCTCCACCCGCGCGATAGCGGTAGCCGGTCAGCGCGGACAGGGATCGATCCCGGAAGGACCCAGGAAATCACTCCCATGCAGCCAGCACGGCCCCGGATCAGCGTGGTCACCCCCTCGTTCAACCAGGCAGAGTTTCTGGAAGAATGCATTCGCTCGGTGCTTGATCAGAACTATCCCGATCTTGAATATCTTATTCTTGATGGCGGATCCACCGATGGGAGTGTGGACCTCATCAAGAAGTATGCCCCGCGTTTGACGTACTGGGTGAGCGAACGCGACCACGGTCAGGCGGACGCCATCAACAAGGGGTTTCGCCGCGCCACCGGGAGCATCGTTGCCTGGCTGAACGCGGATGATATCTACTTGCCGGGGACGCTGGACCATGTCGCTCGTGCGGTGCTGAGCAATCCCAACGCCTCCTTCTATTTTGGCAATGGCTGGCGCATGAGCGAGGATGGCACCAGGCGCACCCCCTACTTTCAGGAAGGGCAACTCCGCTATCTCCCCGAATTGATGATTCATGGGTTGAACTACATCCTTCAACCCTCGACCTTTATACAGCGACACCACCTGGAGCAAATTGGCTATCTCGATGCCCAGTTGAAATACGGTCTTGATACCGATCTCTGGTTGCGCCTGGCCCAGGTGGCGCCGCCGCAACCGCTCCTCGAGTATCTGTCCGCCTCGCGGGAATATGGGCGCACCAAGACGTCGACCGGCTCCTTTGCGCGGGTCGAGGAATTGCGTCAAATCGCCGAGCGCCATAGCCAGATCCCCATGACGCCCGGGGCCCTCTGTTACTATCTCGATACCCTGAGCAGCGCCGTGGCGCAAAATCCCGAAATCTACCCTCCGCATTATCGTCGTTTGCTGGAACGCTTCTGGCATGCGACCAGCCAGCTCTTTGAACTCTGGGATGGCGGGCCCGATAGTTTCCCGCGCCGCCCGTCCACACCCGTGCGAACCGCTGAAACGCCGGCCGCCGGCACTGCCGAGCAGACAGTGCTCGCAACCCCGACGCCAAACCAGCGGCTGAAAATCGGCATCGAGATGAAGCAGACGGTGCTGGGGCATGCCGGCGGAATTGCCGTGTTGATGCGCGGCGTGTTTCAGGAACTGATGAAGCAGCATCCCGAGCACGATTACACCGTTTACTGCACCGTCTTCAATCGGAGTCTGCTCGAACCACTTCCCGCCAGTGTCACGGTGCACACGCTCCCGTATGACACCTATCTGAAGGAGGTGGATCGCCTGGCGCACGAGGCGAAACTCGATGTTCTCTTCCGCGCCTATCCGCTGGAGGAGCGGATCACCTTTCCCTCGCATCGGCAGATTTTTTTGATCCCGGATATCCAGCATGAATATCTGCCGGAATTCTTCTCGCCTGAACATCTCCGTTCGCGCCGGGCTGCCTTTACCCAGGCGTTGTCGAGCGCCGGAGCAATCGCCGCCATCTCCGAGTATGCCCGTCGTTCCCTGCTGCAGCAGGAATGCACGCAGTGCCGCGACATCTTCCTGATGACTCCGGCGTTGCCGCGCGAACAGCAGGAGGCGGCGCGCCAGGACTTGACCGAGCGCGAACGCCATCTGATCCCCACGGAGGAGTTCTTCCTCTTCCCTGCCAACCTATGGCCGCACAAGAATCATCGCCGGCTCTGTCAGGCGTTCGCCCTGCTGCTGGAGCAAACGCGACGTCCCCTGCGCCTGGTGTTTACCGGCCATCCACACGGATGGGAGCAGTTGCAGGCCGAGTTTCCCCAGCTTCCGCTCGAGCATCTGGGCTATGTCCGTCCGGCTCTGCTGCGGGCTCTCTTTCAGAAGGCTCGTGCGGTGGTCTTCTTCTCGCTCCACGAAGGGTTTGGTATGCCCTTGCTGGAAGCGTTCGATGCGGGCGGCGCGGTTCTGTGCAGCAACACCACCAGTTTGCCCGAGGTGGGAGGCGATGCGGTTCTGACCTGTGACCCAACGGATGTGCAGGCGCAGGCTCAATTGATGCGCCGCATCCTGGAGGAGCCCGGGTTGCGCGAGGAGTTGAGCCAGCGCGGCCAGGCGCGGGTGCGTGCTTACAGCTGGCACCAATCGGCCGCCAATCTCCACGAGGCACTGGTGCGGGTTGCCACACGACCGGAGCCAGCCACGCCCACGCTCCCTCAGATCCTGACTCTCCCCGCGCCGCCGCTGGTCAGCATTGTCACCCCCTCCTACAACCAGGGGCGGTTCCTGAAACGCACCATCGAAAGTGTTCTTAATCAGACCTATCCGCACATTGAATATCGTGTCTGTGATGGTGGCTCAAAGGATGAATCCGTCGACGTCCTCAAGTCCTATGGCGATCGTTTCTGGTGGATCTCGGAGAAGGATCGCGGGCAGACCCATGCGATCAACAAGGGGTTGTCGCTCTGCCAGGGGAGCATTCAGGCCTATCTGAATTCCGATGATGTCCTGCTCCCGAATGCTGTTGAAAAGGCGGTGTTGTGGTTCGAGAAACATCGCGATTGTGACATGGTCTACGGCCGCGCCCAGTACATCAACGAGGACGACGAGGTCATCGGGATGTACAACTCTGCCGACTACAGCTTTGAACGGTTGATGCAAGATTGCTGTGTCTGTCAGCCCGCGGCCTTCTGGCGCAGTCACATCGCCCATCGCATTGGGCCGTTCAATGAATCGCTCCACTTCGCCATGGATTACGATTACTGGATTCGCATCGATCGGTCGGGTGGACGGATCATGCACACGCGCGATATCCTGGCCTGCTCGCGCATCTACCCGGAAACGAAGACAATGTCGTGCCGACAGCCGTTTATCAAGGAGATCATCCGCGTTTGCCTGCACAGCGGAGGGTTTGTGGATCTCGGGGCCGTGCGCGGGTTGTGGCATCACCTCTGTTATGAAAAGCCGGATGGCTGGGCACGACGGTTGCGCTGGGTCCCCCTCTTCTTCCCGCTGGTGACTCGACTGCATCACAAGGCTCTGAACGCGCGCAAGCAACCGCTCCCCGAGGTGCTGCGCCGGACGGCTCGTGCCGTTGTCCGGCGGTTACCCCCGCTGGAACTCGTCTACCGGCAAATGGCACCCTCGCTGCGCCAGTACTGGAAGCGCCTGAAGGGTGGCAAGGTGATTGGTTTTTCCCTCGACAACTGGCTCGAACCGTTGTGTTCGATTCAGTTGGCCCCCTCGGGGCAGGAGCGCGCCGTCTACCTGGCCGGAGTGGCTCCGGTGGACATGACTCTGACCGTGCGCATTCCCGGTGAGGAGCATCACTCCTACCCGTTGCGGGCGAAGCAACTGGAACGAGTGGAATTGCGACTTCGCCCCGGAGATCGCCGCAAGCTGGAACTGGAGTTCTCTCAGCACGTGCCAGGACCCGAGCGGCGCAAACGCGCCTTCTTGCTCCAGGACACCAACCTGTTTAGCGATGCCGATCTGTGATCACCGGCGGGTTGCTCCTTTCCGGCCCTGCATGGTTCGTTCGGGCTCGCTTGACACGATTCGATTGATTCTGGTAGGGAAAGAACCCACCAGTGCGCCTGGTGACCGTTTCCGAGGTGAGAGGTTTCCGGTGTTCAATCACTCCAGCCTGGATCGAAGCCCCCTCGGCACTGAAACTTCAGCGCCGGTTGATCTCACTGCCTGGCAACTGGGGCAACTGGAGGTGGCGCTGTATCGGAACGCCGATCTGCTCCGCGCGGTCAATCCCCCCCTCGCGCGCGTTTACGAGGAAGAACACTGGAGTATTGCAAAACGCTATGAACGCCTGCGCCATCGCTGGGAGGTGCCCGCAACCTGGGGGCAGCGCGTTCGAGAAGTCCTGAATCGCTGTGTGCAACGCGGTCTGCCCGGTGCCATTCGCTGTCTGGCCGCGGTCACCGGCTGGTCGAGTGAGGATATTTACTATCTCCTGTGGCGCTGGAAGAATGAGCCTGGCTGGAGAGAATGCCGACGCCAGCGGGGAAGCCAGACGCCAGATGCGCTGAAGTTTTCACTGCTCCTCCCAACGCCGGGAGATTCCCTCGCGCACGTACAGCGAATGATTCAGTCGTTGGAGCGACAAACCTGGGGCGGCTGGGAACTCCGGGTGGGGTTCGCGGGGGCGCCGGACTGTCTCGACTGGCTGCAGCGCAAGGCTGCGAACAACGTGCGCATCGGTCTGTGCGCGATCACCGAGAGTACAAGAGCCGCCACGATCAATCGGCTCGCAACGGAAGCCACGGGGGCTTTCCTTGCCGTGCTCGCTCCGACGGACGCCTTGCCTCCCTGGGCACTGGCCACGATCGCGGAAACGACGATCCGACATCCGGAGACTGAACTGCTCTACTCGGATGAGGATCAGCTGGATGCACGCGGGGCTCGGTGTCGACCGTTGTTCAAGCCCGACTGGTCACCCGACACCCTGCGCAGCCATCCCTACCTGGGACAGTTGCTCGTGTTTCGCCGCACACTCTTCGAGCGGATCGGCGGATGCCGGACGGAGTTCGACGGAGCACTGGCGTACGACTTCATGCTGCGCGCCAGCGAACAGGCGCGCGCGATCGTCCACATCCCCGCGGTCCTGTACCATCGCGGAGCGAATCCGCCGCTGGCACCCAGAGTCGCCTGTGCAGCGCTGCACGCGCATTTGACGCGGTGCAGGGAGGAAGGGGAGGTGAGCGAATCGCCCCATCAGGGGATTTTCACGATCCGTTATGCGCACAGTGAGCAGCCGCTGCTCTCGGTGATCATTCCCACGCACAACAACGAGCGAATGCTCCAGAAATGTCTGGCTGCGATCGAGCGCGATAACTATCTGCGCCGGGAAATCCTCATTGTCGAGAATGGTCGCGCGGGCCGTCCGATCGAGGAACTCGCCCGCCACTCCGGGGCACGCGTGCTGCGCTGGTCCGAACTGTTTCATTACGCGCGGCTCCACAACAAGGCGGTTGGGCAGGCACAGGGCGAGGTGCTGCTCTTTCTGAATGATGATGTCGAGTTTTTGCATCCTGATTGTCTGCAAATCATGCTCGAACATGCGCTGCGCCCCGAGGTTGGAGTGGTGGGCGCGAAGCTCTCCTATCCCGACAACACGATCCAGCATGCGGGCGTGATTCTGGGGGTGCTCGATTCCGTGGGCCACCCGCTGCGTGGTTCACCAGCCCACGCGGAGGGATATGGACGGCGACTTGTCACCACCCAGAATCTCTCCGCTGTGACCGCGGCCTGTTTGATGATGCGCCGCGAGGTCTTCGAGGAAGTTGGTGGATTCGACGAGGATTTTCCGCTGGCCCTGGGCGATGTGGATCTGTGCCTGCGCGTGCGACGCCAGGGGTATCGCGTGGTGTGGACGCCCCTGGCGGAGGCGCGGCATCGCGAATCGCAGACCCGGGGAGGGGATCACGAGGTGCGTCGCCGGGCCCGGTTTCGCGCGGAGATCGATCTTTTGCAGATGAAATGGCCCCACGCATTGACAGGGCCAGACCCCTATTACAGCCCGCATCTGACCCTGACACGCGAAGATTGCAGCCTCAACGTCTGGTAGTCCCTCTGCCCCGAGAGGAGCAGTGCTCATGCGGATGATCGTGAACCGGCTGGCCGCTTTCGGCCTCAAAACCGGGATCGGCCACTATACCAATCAGCTCCTGGAACATCTCTGGGAGCTGGCTGGCGACGATGTGATCGATCCCTATCCGCGCGGTCTGCTTGGACTGGCTCGCAGCCTGACGCTGTCGTTGCGGGGTTATCTGCATCGGCAGCGCAATGATGGGGCGGCCACCACTCCCAGCGTGAACACCAGCGCCGCAGTGTCACGCCGGCGTCAGTTGCTGCAACTGATGCGCCAATGCACACGTGCCATGAGCATTGGCACCTTCCGCGCTGTCTGTTCCTGGAATCGCTACCAGCTCTATCACGAGCCGAATTTTATTCCGATTCCGTCCGATTTGCCGACAGTCGTGACCGTGCACGATCTCTCGGTACTGTTGCATCCCGAGTGGCATCCCGCCGATCGCGTGACCTGGTTTGAGAAGCACTTTCAGGAAGGGATTCGGCGCTGTCAGCACTTTCTCGCCATCTCGGAAAATGGCCGCCAGGAGATCATCCGCCATCTGAATATTGCCCCGGAGCGAGTTACCCGCACCTACATGGGCGTGCGTCCTGGCCTGGCCCCTCTGCCGCAGGAGCAGGTCCAGGCCAGTCTCAAACGTCTGGGATTGCCTCCGCAGTATCTCCTTTATCTGGGCACCCTGGAGCCGCGCAAGAATGTGCTGATGTTGATGCACGCGTACTGCTCCTTGCCGGACAGTTTGCGGGCGCGCTGGCCGTTGTTGCTCGTCGGCACCTGGGG
>JAKOSN010000122.1 GCA_029777335.1 Planctomycetota bacterium | reverse complement strand
TGAAACAGCAGGAGGCCCAGGCGGTCGGCTTTGCCACGGTCCCTTACGATGCCCTGCTCGATGAATATGAGCCCGGCGCCACCACGGGGGAGATCACCCGCCTGTTCGCCACGCTGCGCAGTGAGCTAACCCCACTCCTCCAGGCGATTCTCGCCTCGGGGCGCCAGGCGCGCGCCGAGATTCTCGCGCGTGAATATCCGGTGGATCGGCAGCAGACCTTTGGGCAGGCCGCGGCGGCCGCCATCGGCTTCCGGTTCGACGCAGGACGGCTCGATGTCACCACGCATCCGTTCTGCAGTGGCATCGGCCCCGGCGATTGTCGCATCACCACACGATACAATCCGCATCACTTCAACGAGTCGTTCTTCGGCATCCTGCACGAGGCGGGCCACGGTCTGTATGAACAGGGGCTTGATCCTGAGCACTTCGGCTGTGCGCCAGGGACCGCTGCCTCGCTGGGGATCCATGAATCGCAATCGCGTCTGTGGGAAAACCAGGTGGGGCGCAGTCGGCCCTTCTGGGATCATTTCTACCCGCGCGCCCAGGAACTCTTTCCGCAGGCCCTGGCGAACGTGCCTCTGGCGGATTTTCTTTTCGCCATCAACGAGGTGAAGGCGTCGTTCATCCGCGTCGAGGCCGATGAGGCAACCTACAATTTGCACATCATTCTGCGCTTCGAACTGGAACAGGCGCTGATCAGCGGAGATCTCAAGGTGAGCGAGGTGCCCAGCGCCTGGAACGAAAAGTTTCGGCAGTCGTTCCACCTGACCCCGCCCACCGATACCCTGGGCTGTCTGCAGGATATTCACTGGAGCGGAGGCGGGATCGGCTATTTCCCAACATACACCCTGGGCAATCTCTACGCGGCGCAGTTCATGGCGCAGGCGCGGCAGGATCTCCCCGGACTGGACGACGATTTCCGTGGCGGGTCCTTTACGCGATTGACCAGTTGGTTGCGCGAGAAGATCCATCGCGAAGGGCATCGGCGCTCGGCGGGCGCTCTGTGTGAACGTGTCACCGGAGGACCGTTGCAGACCGCCCCGTTGATGGCGTATCTCAAGCAGAAGTACGAACCACTCTATGGGGTTACCGTGTAGGGAGAGCGCGCGGGGAGACGGGACGAGACGTCTCGTCTTGCCCTGTTTGCCACTTCGTCGGTACACTTGAGGAATGACAGCGAGGCATCAAACTGGATCCCGCTCCCGCCCGAGAGAGATCATGCGCGACGGTGAACGCTCCCTGGCAGTCTTTATCGATTTCGAGAACCTCGCCCTGGGCTTTCAGGGGCGCCGGGATCGTTTTGACATCGGCCGCGTCATTGAACGTCTGGTGGAAAAGGGGAAGATCGTCGCCAAGAAGGCCTACGCCGACTGGAGCCGCTTTGCTGCCTACACGGTTCCACTCCACGAGGCGGCCATCGAACTGGTGGAAATTCCCCGTCGCGGCCAGACCGGCAAGAACTCGGCCGATATTCGCCTGTGCGTCGATGCCATGGACCTCGCCTACTCCAAGGAACACATCGACACCTTTGTCATCGTCAGCGGAGACAGTGACTTTTCTCCCCTGGTGTCGAAACTGAAGGAACTGGGGAAGCATCTCATTGGCCTGGGGATGCAGGAATCCACGTCCGACCTGCTCCGCGACAATTGTGACGAGTTCATCTACTACGAAGATC
>JAKOSN010000121.1 GCA_029777335.1 Planctomycetota bacterium | reverse complement strand
ACGGGATCTTCCCGAGGCACACCGGCGACAGCTGGAAGCATGGCTGGACGAGTTCGAACGCTCGTGGTACGACGGTCTGCTTCCGGGCTATCTGGAGGTGCTCCGCGACAATCCGCTACGCCAGCCGCTGACCCTCGAACTTGTCAAACGCGACCTGTTGCATCAATGGACAACCGGCAAACCGCTCACCGTCGAGGACTACCTTCAGGTATACCCCGAACTGGGGACCAGCGCGACGGTCCCGGCACGCCTGCTGCAGGCCGAGTTCACGGCTCGACAACGTGCCGGCCAACGTGCCGATCTTGAGGAGTTCGAGCGGCGTTTTCCCCAGCAGGCGCAGGAGTTCCGCCAACTAGTTCTCTCCGCCCGCACTCTTGAAGGCGGCCCTTCTCCCCCACCTGGGGACACCCTCCCCGCTCCCAGCTACACTCCCACCGCCGAGGGCGATTTGCCGATTCAGTTTGGCCGCTACCAGGTCATTCGGCGTCTGGGCCAGGGCGGGATGGGGAAGGTCTACCTGGCGCACGACACCCATCTGCGACGCCCGGTGGCCCTCAAGGTGCCGCGTTTTAACAAGGGCGATGGCCCGCGGGTGCTGGAACGCTTTCAGCGCGAGGCCCGCGCCGCCGCGCGCCTCGATCACCCCAACATCTGTGCGGTGCATGAGGTTGGCGAACACGACGGGATCAACTACCTGGTGCTTGCCTATGTCGAGGGCGCGACGCTGGCAGAGGAACTGCATCGCGGTCGCAAATTCACTCCCGCCGAGGCCGCTGCCTTCGTCCGCACCCTCGCTCTGGTGGTGCAGGAAGCGCACGAGAAGGACGTCATTCATCGAGATCTCAAGCCGGCCAACATCGTGATCAACCAGCGCCGCGAACCGGTGATCATGGACTTCGGACTGGCGCGCCAACTCGATCAGGAAGGGTCGCGCCTCACCACCGACGGCTCCCCGCTGGGCACCCCCGCCTACATGGCTCCCGAACAGGTGCTCGGCGAGGCGGCCGCCATGGGCCCGCTCTGTGATGTGTACAGCCTTGGGGTGATTCTCTACGAACTGCTGACCGGCTATTTACCCTTTCAGGGATCGTCCATGGAGATCATGGCAAAGGTGATCTCCCAGTCCCCCACGCCCCCGTCGCGCTATGTGCCCGGCCTGGATCCACAGCTGGAGGAGATCTGTCTGCGCGCCATCGCCCGCACTCCCGCCCACCGCCATGCCAGCGCCGGGATGCTGGCCAACGCCCTGGGCGAATGGCTCGCCCGGCCCCGCACCACCGCCCTCAGTTTGCCGCCTCTCTCGGCCTCGGGGAGCCGCACCTACGAGGGGATGGTGACCGTTCCCGAAACCCTCCCCACCCAGGCCATGCCCACGCCAATGGTCCCGGCGGCTCCCACGCCACGGCTGCGGCGCATTCCGGTCGCGGGAGTCGCTGTCGTGGTGGCTCTGCTCGGTTTGCTGGGGACGGCGGTGGCCTTCCTTCCGGGACTTCTTTCCTCCACGCACCAGACCCCGAGCGCGGAAAACTCCACAGGCGACACCGGATCAACCGGGCTCACAGGACCCACTGCTCCCACCAGCCGCACGGCGCGAACGGTGCTGGAGCCGCGCAAACTCGTTTCCCTCGACCTGGTCCCTGTCGTCGAATGGATCGAACGGGTCGAGGGCGAGGTGGGCTTCGACTCCAATCTCCAATCCAACCCGATCGTTTCCATCACCCTGACCAACCGCCAGATGCTCCGCGAGCGCATTCAGAAGGATGGATTCTTCCTTGACAAGTATCTCCGCTTTCTGGAGAGCATCCCCGATTTCCAGCACCTGCGCTCGCTCGACCTGAGTGGCCTCCCTGTGCAGGACACCGACCTCGATTATTTTCTGCGGCTAAAGAATCTGCAGTCGTTAACCCTGCAGGGAACAGGGATTACCGACAACGGCCTGCAGCGTCTGGCGAAGTTGAAGAGTCTGCAATCGCTCGATGTGCGCGACAACAAGGAGATCACCAACCAGGCAGTCGCCGAGTTGCGCAAGGCGCTTCCGGGAGTCCAGATCAAGAACTGAGCGCCAACACGGGCGGGCCTTACTCTTCGGTGGGAAGAATCTGGTGGGTGACGGTTCCCATCACATCGGCGGCCAGAGGGCTGCGGACTGGGAACCGCAGAATAAAGTGGCTCCCCTTCCCCACGTTGCTCTTGACGAGAATATCCCCGCCATGCTCGCGCAGGATCTTGCGACTGACCGCCAGCCCAAGTCCCGTTCCTCGTGATCCCTTGGTCGAAAGAAACGGCTTGAAGATCTCCGGGAGGGTTTCCGCAGGGATCCCCACGCCATTGTCCAGCACCAGAATCCGCACCCACTCATTATCGGCTTCCAGCAACGTCCCGATGGCAACGTGCGGATTGGTCCGTTCCTCGACAGCGTCGAAGGCGTTGGAGACCACGTTGAGCAGGGCGCGATGGATGCCTTCCCGATCGATCTGGCAGATGGGTAACTCGCCCAGGCGCGTTTCCAGGCGAATGTTCTTGCTCTGGGCACGCCGCTGCATCAGTTCCACGACTTCCTGCACGATCCGATTAACATCGGTATCCTTGATCGCCGGTTCGCGCTCCTTGGAGTAGCTGAGCATGTCCATGACCAGGTCGTAAATCTTCCCCTGGTTCTTTTCCACGATGCGCCAGCCCTGTTCCAGCGTGGGAAAATCCTTTTCGGTCAGCCCGACCTTGAGAATCTCCCCCCCCGTGATCAACCCCTGCAAGATGTTCTTGATGTGGTGTGAGAGGGCGGCAACCGTCTGCCCGATGGCGGCCAGGCGCTCGGACTGCACCAGGGCGTCGCGATAACGAGTCTCCTCCACCGCCAGAGCTGCCTGGTGCGCAATCGCAATCGCCAGCGCCAGGTGATCCTCGGTGAACTTGCCGATCACGGGTTCATCCGGTGCGCCGGTATGAGTGGCATCGATATCGCCAACCGAGTGCAGAAACTCCCTGGGCACCGTGTGTGTATCCAGATAGAGCACGCCGAGGGTGTCGTGGCGCCCCTTCATGGGGACACAGATCACTTCGCGGATCCCAAAACGCACAATACTCTGCTGGGTCTTGAAGCGATCATCCTGGGCGGCGTCGGAGACAAGAATCCCCTGTTTTTCGCGCAGCACATACTCCATGATGGTGCGGCTGACCGGGAATTTCTCCTCGGGCAAGGGCGGGCCGCTGCGCCAGCGCACGGCCTTGGGTTGAAATTGCCCCGAATCGGGGTTGCGCAGCATGATACAGCCGCGATCGGCCTCCAGCGAGCGGAAGATCAACTCCATGATCTTCTCCAGCAGCTGGTTCAAATCGAGAATGTGGCTGGTCGCCTGAATCGTTTCATACATGATGCCCAGGTTGGCCAGGGCGGTCTTGAGCCAGGGCCGCTCGACCTTCTCGGGACGGGCCAGAATGCGGCTCCCCTCGGTTTCGCCAATCGTCTTGACGATGGCCGAGGAAAGTTCCACGTCCTGGCGCGTGATCAGGCTAATCCGGTCGGCGAGGTCGCTGCCCGTTCCGTTATCGTTGCGGGAGCCGGTGTAGACGAGCAAACTCTGGCCGATCTGAATTTGATCGCCCGAGTTGAGCAACACATCGGTGATGGGTTGATTGTTGACGTACGTGCCGTTGGCGCTGCCTATATCGCGCAGCCGGTACCCCTGGGGACAGCGATAGAACTCTGCATGGCGCCGGGAAATTTCGGTGTCATGTAGTCGGATCTGATTCACAGCGTCTCGGCCCACCCCAACCAGGGTATCCGACAGGTCGAATTGCTTCCCCTCGTCGGCCCCCTTGATGACGATGAGCTTCAACCGTTCCCACCGTTCCTGTCGCTTCAAGCCGATTTCCTCATGGTTGGGAAAGAGGCACCACCGTCCCTCTTCACGGTAGCGGGCCAGGCAGCCAGGTGTCAAGCAGAAAGAGCAGATCCCAACCCGGCGCCCCCTCCCCTCTCACGCAGTCCTTTTCTGTGCAATCCAGAATCTGATTTTTTGTACATCCAACCTTGGGATGCCCCTGGAGCAACAGGTAAAATGCTGTTGGAATTAGGCGGCACTTCCCGGTAAGAGCGTGTCAGCGGGAATGCCATCCACTCGCTTCGCTGGATGGAGTCGACCGTGACCACAACCATGCAACGCGACCTGTTTCAACCCGAGCAGCCGAACCACCCCGAGACGGGCCTGTTCGCCGAGGTGGTCTTTGATCGCCCGCTCGACCACGCCTACAGCTATGCCGTTCCGGAGGAACTCCGTACCGCGCTCGCGGTGGGCAAACGCGTGCTCGCGCCCTTTGGCCGGGGGGATCGTCCCACCATCGGCTACTGCGTGGGCGTGCACCAGACCGAACCAGGACGGGCGGTCAAATCGCTCGCCCAGGTGCTCGATGAGGAACCCCTTCTCACGGATCATCTCTTGCGCCTTACCCGCTGGATGGCGGACTACTATCTGTGCGGCTGGGGACAGGTTCTCAATGCCGTGATTCCCTCGGGGGCGAAGGATCGTTCAGGAACGCGCGCCGCCAGCTTTGTCGAGGCCATCCCCGAGAGTGAATTGCCCGCCGAACGCCCCGCCCTCACCAAAAAACAGGAAGCTGTCCTGGAAGTGATGCGCCGGAGCGAACACCCCATCGAATTACGCCAGCTTGCGCGCCAGGCGCATTGCGGACCGGGGCCAATCGAGGGGCTGGTGCAGAAAGGCTATGCCCGCCGCGAAAGCCGGCGTCTCGATGTCTTTCAGGACACCTCCGAGGCGCCCACTGCGCCCGAACCGATCCATCCCCTGAGCACCGATCAGGCGGCGGTCTGGAATCAACTCCACCCCGCCCTGCAAACGGGTGGTTTCCGTGCCTTTCTCCTGCATGGCGTCACGGGGAGCGGGAAGACCGAGATCTATCTGCAAGCGATCGAGGAGATGCAGCGGCAAGGGAAGGAAGTGCTGGTGCTCGTCCCCGAGATCAGCCTCACTCCGCAAACCATTCAGCGCTTCAAGGGTCGTTGTCGCGATGTGGCGGTCCTGCACAGTCATCTGGGCAACGCCGAGCGTGGCGGACACTGGCGCCGAGTTGCCCACGGGCAAGTACAGGTGGTGGTCGGAGCGCGCAGCGCCGTCTTTGCCCCAACCCGCCGGCTGGGGTTGATCATCATCGACGAGGAACATGAGAACTCGTTCAAGCAAGAAGCCACCCCCCGGTATCATGCCCGCGATGTGGCCGTCATGCGCGCCCGCCTGGAGAATATCCCCATCCTTCTCGGCTCCGCCACCCCCTCGCTGGAAAGTTGGCACAATGCGCATCGCGGGCAATATACCCTGCTCAGTTTACCGCGCCGGGTGCTCGATCGGCCTCTTCCGCCGGTGGGATTGATCGATATGCGCCACGAGAAACCGCGGCGCTTCCAGGCGCTCAGCGACGAACTGGAGGCCGCCATTCGCACCGCCCTGCGCGACGGCGGCCAGGTCATGCTGTTGCTCAATCGCCGCGGTTTCTCCACCCACATTCATTGCCCCACCTGCGGCCATGTGGAGCAGTGCCGCTACTGCGATCTTTCGCTCACCTACCATCGTGAGCAGAACATGCTCCTGTGCCATTACTGTGGCTACGAAACTGCGCCCACGGTGCAATGTCCCCAGTGCGGCAAAACACAGGTGCGCTACCAGGGGCTGGGCACCGAGAAGTTGCAAACCGAGATCGAGGAACGTTTTCCCGGCTATGTGGTGCGGCGCATGGATAGCGACACCATGAAAAAACCGGGCAGCCACGCGCGCGTGCTGGGAGCCTTCCGACGTGGCCTGATTCACATCCTCCTTGGCACCCAGATGATTGCCAAGGGACTGGATTTCCCCAACGTGACGCTCGTGGGGGTGATCAATGCCGACGTGGGGCTGCACGTGCCGGACTTTCGCGCCGCCGAGCGCACCTTTCAGTTGCTGTCGCAGGTGGCGGGGCGCACAGGCCGGGGACCGCATGGGGGACGTGTTCTTGTGCAAACGTTTACCCCGGACCATCCCGCGATCGCGCTGGCGGGAACCCATGACTATCTGGGGTTTGTGCACTCGGAGATGGCTCACCGGCGAACGCACAACTATCCGCCCTTCCAGCGACTCATTCGGTTGATCATTCGGGGAGAGGATCAACAGGAAACTGGCGAGTTCGCCGAACGACTGGCAGGCACCTTTCAGACAGCGCTGGCAAACCTCAAGCCGGCCAGCGAGGGTCCCCCGGAGGTGCGGTTACTGGGCCCGGCCGAGGCGCCGGTGTTTCGCCTCAAGGGCTATCATCGTTATCACTTCCAGTTGCAGTCGGCCAGCGCGGGGTTGCTTCACCAGTTGGTGCGCACCGTTCTTCCCACCCTCCGGCCCCCCAGCGGAGTCGAGTTCACGCTCGATGTCGATCCCTTCAACATGCTGTAGAAAGCATGCGCCGCAACTCCGGCAAATGGCTCGGGTTGCTTCCCGGGAATCGTGGGGTTGACACAACCGCCCCCCCACGACAACCATGGGGCGAACTTCCCTTGGGGGAGAATTTCTCCAGGGGGGTCGGCTCAGGTTGGGGGCGACGGGAATTTCGCATGGATAGCCACTCCCACAAGCGCGCGGGGAAACCTGTTGCTCCGCAGACGCTGGCGGACGCCATCAACGCCATGCCTCACGCATGGACCGGCGAACCGACTCAGCTTCAAAGCGGCGACACTCGTACCGATCTCGATGCCGCGTTCCAGACGCTCGACAAACTCCCCCCGGTCCTGCCCAATGCCTCAGCCATGGAACAGATCGATTTTGGCGACTTTCTTCCCGAAACCGAGAGTCCCTCGGCAACCTCGTGCGTGAGCAAGGACTGCCCATCCTTCCCTTTGATGACGCCGCACTCCGAGGAACCCGGGCATGCGCACGAGGTGACCCCCTGCGCGATGGCGGAGGTGCAATTCGAGGTGCAACACCACATCCCCATTCACGAACCGCCTGATCCGCCCCAGGAACTGAGAACCCCGCTCGCGCCCTCCGAGCCGGTCCTGGAACCCGACGACGAGGAATTCGACTTCAGCGCGGGGCTGCGCGATTTCTTGCCTCCCACCAGCCAGGTCGAGCCGCTCCCCTCGGTCATCGAGAGTGAGGAGTTCCTGGTGCGCTGGAACGGCCAGGATAACACCGGCCGCGCGGGGCTGGCCTACTTTGATCTCTTTGTCTCCGTCGATGGCGGGCCGTTTGAACCCTGGCTCGAACAGACCAACGATAACGAGGCGATGTTCAACGGCCTCTATGACCATACCTACGGCTTCGCCTGCGCTGCAACCGACAACAACGGCAATCGCGAATCGATGCCGTCCGAACCGGATGCCCTGACCACGTTGCGCGAACCGATCCCCGCCGCGCTCCCCGAGATCGACGCCCCAGGCGAACCTCTCCCCGAAGCACTCCCCGACGAGGATTTCGACCCAGAGGCCGTGATTCCGTTCGCCGAGGGGATTGCCGAGGAAGCGGATGCGCTCCCCGAAGCAGCGAGTGCAGCGCCACACGTGTGCGCGCCCCTTGCCGAGCTCGCGTCGACGGGGGAGACGTTTGCCGAGGAAGAAGCGCCCCCTGCGCAGGAAGTGCTTCCCGAGGTTGCTGCCGAGATCAACGCCGAGGCCGAGTCATCCACAGAGCCCCTTGCCGAGTACGCGTTGCCCCGCGAACCGACCGCGGAAGAGATTCCCGCTCCGGTCGTGGGGGCTCCTGCACCTCCGCCACGCCCGGCGCCTCGCCTCGACCCGACGCGCGTGGGCAAACTTCCGCCGGTCGTGCCAGGGCAGCTTTCCGCCGGGAGCGTGGTGGAAGAGATCCTCGGCGCCGGCATCGAGGAGAAGGCCCCCGCGGCGCGGATCGGTCTGGCGGTGGTGGGATTGACGGGCACCCTGGGCGGAACCTGGCAATATTCGCTCGACGAGGGATCCACCTGGAACGAGTTCGGCCCAGTTTATCATGGCAAGGCGCGGCTGTTGCGTGCCTGTGACCGTATCCGCTTTGTGGCGAACCTCGGCTTCCTTGGCGACGCCTCGCTCACCTTCCGCGCCTGGGATGAATACTGCGGCGCGGCAGGTGAGACCGCCAACCTTTGCCGCGCCTCCTCCGTTGGCGAGGGCACCCGCTTCAGTCGCAATACCGCGACCACGAGTGTCTATGTCACCCAGGATACGATTGAACCGGAGGTACACTATCTGCTTACTCCGCTTGTCTCCAATCGGCCGGGCGGAGAGCCGATCAGTCGATTGCTCGGCGTGTCGTACCTGGAGATCGACGAGGCGGACGCCACGGGCATTGCGGTGGTGGCCCTGAGCGGAGCGACCGCGGGGATCTGGCAGTATTCCCTCGATGGCGGCAGAAGCTGGAAGAACTTTGGCGCGGTCTATCGCGGACGAGCCCGCCTTCTTCGCGCGACGGACCGGATCCGTTTTATCCCTCATGGGGCGCATCCAGTTCGGGCTGCCATCACCTACCACGGCTGGAATCAGAAGCGCGGTCGCCCGGGAGAGACGATCAATCTTGCTTCGCCCGGCGCCCTTGGCGAAGCCAGCGGGCTGAGTGAAGCGACACAGACGGCTCAATGGGCTGGGTAAGCCTGATCAATGGCAGAGCGGACAGTTCGGCGCCTCGGTGAGTCCGCTCTGCGCGAGCAACAGCGCCCCGCGCCAAAGAGCAAGCCCTCCGCTCAGTATCATGCACCCGGCGGCGACGCGCAAAACCCCGGTCCGCCAGCGCACACTGAGGAGCGCGCCCCCACACCCGGTCGCCACCATGATCGGCACCGTCCCCAATCCGAAGACCGCCATCGTGGCAGCCCCCAGCCCCATCGTGCCGCTGCTGGCCGCCAGCGCCAGGTAGGCATAGACCAGCCCGCATGGCAACAGACCATTGAGGAGACCAGCGACGAAAACACTGCGCAGATCGCGTGCGGTGAGAAGCGAGGCAAAGAGCCGCGCAGAGGAACACGACGTTTCACCTCCCCTCGCCCCTCCCAGCCGAACCACTCCCAGACTGATCAGCCCCTGCCCGATCAGAAGGACCCCGGCGAGGAAGGCAAGCATCGCCTGGAGATTCAGCACCGTGCGCAGTTCAAATACCATCCGCCACGCTCCGTAGCCCGTGAGCGCCCCGGCGAGGGTGTAGGTGGCGATCCGGCCCGCGCTATAGACCAGTTGGCGGCGCAGATTGGCGAGAAAACGATTCTGCACACTCCCCAGAGTGAGGGCAAATCCGCCGCACATCCCCACGCAATGCGACGATCCCAGCATTCCGCCGAGCAGAATCATTCCCCACTCGATCACGGCAGCGATACCTCCGTTGGCGCACAGGAGGGAGACAAATGCCTGTCACCGGCGGGAACGGGTTCAGGAAAACGCTCCAGCCGCAGGGAATTGGCAACGACCATCAGACTGCTGACGACCATCGCCACGGCGGCCAGCACCGGATTGAGTTTTCCGCCACAGGCCAGCGCAATCCCCACGACATTGTAGACAAACGCCCACAGAAGGTTTTCGCGGATGATGCGCACGCTGCGCCGAGCCAGGCGCAGCGCCCAGGGCAGACGGCTCAGATCGTTCCCCAGCAGACAGACCGCCGCCGACTCCCGCGAAATGTCGGCCCCACACCCCAGGGCAATCCCCACCTCGCTGCAGGCCAGCGCCGGCGCATCGTTGATGCCATCCCCCACCATGGCGACAGCCCCATGACAGCGTTTTTGCTCCTCAACGGCAGCCACCTTGTCGGCGGGAAGAAGTTCGGCCTTCACCTCCACTCCCAGTTGATCGTGAAGCTGCCGGGCGCGGGCTGCATGATCGCCAGTCAGGATCGTGATGGCAACTCCCTGGGCAGCGAGCGCCTGGAGAGACTCGCTCGCCTCGGGACGCAGTTGCTCGCGAAAAAGAAACAGGCCGCGCACCTCCCCACCCCAGCCGACACAGGCCAGCGGTTGACTTCGTTCCCGGGCCTGGCTGAGGAACGCGGTCAGTTCCGCCGGCAGATGCAGATTTTGTTCGCTCATCAGGCGCAGACTTCCCAGGAACAGCGCCGCGCCGGTCTGAGGATCGATCCCCTCCACCCCGCGCCCGGGCAACACCCGCAGCCGCGCGAGACACTCCGGGGTCTCGCCGCGCTGCTCGACCTCCTGACAGAGTGCACGCGAGTAGCCATGGGTCGAGGAAGCGGCCAGCCCGGCGGCTCGCTGCAAAACGCGCGTCTCCGTTTCTCCCGGGGCGACGACCACGCGTGCCAGCGGAGTCGAGCCCGTGGTGAGGGTTCCCGTCTTGTCGAGACAGAAGGCTGTCACCCGTGCCAGTTTTTCGAGCGTTTCCCCTCGGCGAAAGAGCACCTGCGCCCGGGCCGCGCGCCCCAGCGCCGCCCACAGTGCCATCGGAGTGGCAATCCCCAAGGCACAGGGACAGGCAATCAGGAGCACCGCCAGCCCGGCGAGGATGCCTTCATGCAGTCCACGCTCCCAGCCGTGCCAGGCGGTTGTCAGCACGGCGAGCACCAGCACGACGGGGAGAAACCACGCCGCCAGCCGATCCGCCAGGCGCTCGTGACGCCCTGGCGTCATTCGCGCCTGCTTGACCATCTCGATCATGCGCCCCAGCGCCCCATTTTTCGCCAGGGCGGTCACTTCGAGAGTCAGATCGCCGTCGAGATTCAAGGTTCCCGCATGGACTTCTGCTCCAGCTTCCTTGACCACCGGACTGCTCTCTCCGGTGAGCACCTGTTCGTCGATATGAGCCGGCTGCAGTTGCACAACCCCTTCGCAGGGGATGCGTTCCCCGGCCAGAATGCGCAGCGTATCGCCAGGTTGAATGCTCTCCAGCGGGATCAGTTCCTCGCCGGTCGCGCTGCGGCGACGCACCTGGTCAGGGAGCAAACGGTGCAGGCTTTCAATGGCGTTGGCGGTGCGCAGTTTGCATGTTGCCTCCAGCCAGCGACCAAGAGTCACCAGTACCAGGATGGCACACCCGACCTCGAAATAAACGGGGCCCTCCCCGCGAATCACCGAAACCACGCTGTAGAGATAGGATGCGAGCACCCCAAGAATGAGGAGCAGATCGGCCACAATGCGCCCCTGGCGCAGGTTCTCCCAGGCATTGTCGAGCAACGGTCCGCCCAGGAGCACCAGCACGGGGAGCGAAAAGATCATGCACACCGCGCGGAACAGGCCGTGCAGGGCGGTGGCAAAGGTGGCGGGGCCATCCGTCGGGTAGACATCGCCCGTCCACAGCGCCATGGTGAAGGCCATCACGTTCATGGCGAAAAAGACGGCGAGCCCCAGGCGCGTGAGGGTCCAGCGAGCCTCGCCTTCCTCGCCCCGTGCCTGCGTGACCTCAGCGGCAAATCGGCAGCCGAAGCAACAGTAGTCCTTCGCCGACGGAGTCTCGGCGCGGGACCACCAGGAACGGGGCAAGGGCAGGCCACAGTAGTCGCAGGCGGGGGCGACGGCGTCCTCGCCTTTCATGGCGGGTTCCGAATTTCCAGCTGCATCATGGGGAGAATCCAGCGAACCGTGTAGTACACGGCCAGAATCCAGAAGCCCACCCAGATCAGATGCACAAACCAGGGAATCTCGTTGGTCACATAGCGATGATGGCGATGTTCGCCTTGCGCCGAGTGCGGTTCAGGTTCGGCCATGTCGGCTCCCTTTCTTAACGCTCATCCCAGGGGGTCCGGGGGAGGCTGCTCCGCCAGCTTTCCTCCTGGCGGGGTGTCTCGGGTTCCTCGGCGTTGCCCGTGTGCTCGTCGATCCAGCGTTCATTGGCGAGCATGGTGTATTTCGGACGTTCCACATCGCGAAACATGCCATGCGCGATCGCCCACAGCAACAACAGCAGAAACCCAGCAGAGGCGAGCAGATAGTTCAGGATGGGAACCAGTGTGAAGGCTCCATCCTCCATGGTGTATAGCGCCAGGAACTCGCGAAACTTCGTCCCAAACCCGTACATCGCCGGGATCAGCACGAGCGACGAGAGTAACAGGCCAATCCACGCTTGCCGACGCGAGCGATTCACAGGCTTGCTCATGGCATGGTCCTCACTGGAACGAGCACGAGACAGTCCCTGGAAAGGGCATTGCTACTGGGCACGGCGTTCCACGGCATGATACCGTTCCTCGTCGAGCACCCAGGACCCAAGCCACTGCATGTAGGTGATCAGCCCGAGGCCGCGTTTGTTGGGGAGGCCGGGGTTGGGCTGGCCCGTCTCATCGGCATCGAAAAACCAGGGATATTCGGGCATGACCGATTCGGGCGAGGTCAGCCGGGGTTTGAACAGGTGCACGGCCTGCCAGTCGTTACCCCGACGGCGTGATTCCCGAATCAGGTCCGGCCCCACACGACGAGTGCCGAACAGAACCGGGCGCTGAAGTTCGTTGGCGTACTCCGCGGAGAACGACACCCGCCCCCAGCGCTTCTCCTCGTTGGAGACAGGTCGCACAAACTGGCTATGGCAGTGCCAGCAGGCCTCGCCGATGTAGGCATCGCGCCCCACCCGCAGCGCCTCGGCGCACTTCTCGGGCGAGGCCTCACCATAGTATTTCTTGAACTGGTCGGGATAGCGCACCTGAAGATCCGCAAAGGAGGCGAGCGTAATCTGGTTGAGCATCTCCTCCACGGTGCGCCCCTTGAGAGGGACTTCGCGTGCTTCCTCTTCCACGCCGATCTTGGTTTTCTTGTCGGCGTACATGACCATGGGGACCACGGCCTGCGAAACAAACGCCAGGGCGAAGAAGCCCAGCCCGGCGATCAGCAAGATACCGGATTTACTTTCAAACATCGAGGGCTTGCTCCTTCGCTACTCGGCTGCCACCACCAACGCTTCCGATTCCACCACTGGGGACTTGCGCCACGTCTGGATCAGGTTGAGGATAAACACAATCTGGCCGATGATGATGGTGATCCCGGCCAGCAGGCGAACCCACCAGAACGGCAGCGAAATCGTGATCGAATCCTCCCACCACTGCAACGACATCCACGAGATTCCCTGAGCGATCCCCGCCAACATCAGATCGAAGAACATGATCGCCATGCCCACGGTGGAGAGCCAGTAATGCCATTCCAACATGCGCCGGCTGTACCACTGTCGCTTGAGCAAGCGGGGGAAGAGATAGGTCATGATCCCCAGCAACCAGAAACCGAAGACGCCAAACATCACCAGGTGGGCGTGGCCGACCACCCAGTCGGTGAAGTGGATCAGCGCCTGCATGGTCAAGGTCACCTGAATAGCACATTGCAGACAGGTGATGAAGTAAAAGACCATCCCCGTGTAGAACCAACGCAGCGGGAGGTTGCGCAGCACCACGCCGCCCGAACCCCAGACGGTCCCGAAGAAATTGATGATCACCGTGGTAACCACAAACTCAACGGCGATCGTCGAGATGACCGCGCCCTGTTGCAGAAACATCGGAATGGGCGTGTACAGGAAGTGGTGAATCCCCGTGAGCGGATAGAAGAAAGCCAGCCCCCAGAAACCCACCAGAGACAACCCATGACTCCAGATCGGCTTCTTGAGGAGGATGGGGACAAAGTAATACATCAACCCCCAACCCAGAGGAGTCACAAAGAGCCCGACCAGGTCGTGGATAAACAGGCCGGTCAGCGCCCCGCCGCCCGTCCCGGCCACGTTGTATTGCGGAATGAAGTTCCCCATGGCGTAGGTCAGCGGAGTCCAGACAAACGCGGCCATGAAGTACCAGAGACTGACATAAAGCGGACCCGGGGTACGCGCGACTGGAACCATGAAGTTGAGCGCAACCAGGAGCAAGCCGGCCAGCGCCAGCGGATCGATCCACACCGGCGTCTCACCCCACTCCACCCCCTGAGCGTAGCCGAGGAGAATGCCCCCCGCAGTGGCGAGCACCACCACCTGCCAGGCGACAAAGATAAACCACGACAGGGGTGTGCTGAAGACCGGACGCAGGGTCAGGCGCGGAATCGACCAGTGCAATGCCCCCAGGAATGAGTTGGCGATAAAGCCATAGGCGATGGCGTTGGTGTGAATCATGCGCCAACGGCCCGGCGAGAAGAGTTCTATCCCCTGCAGAGGATTATGTTTGACCAGCTGCAAGGCCATGAGCAGGCCGCCGGTCAAGGAAACGGCAAAGTAACACAATGCCGCCACGAAGTAGTAGAGAACCAGGCGTTCGTTAACCAGCTGCCCCGCGACAACCGAGTCTCGATCCGTTGTTCCGGTGCTCATGCGGCCTCCCCGCGTTCCTGAAAGGGAACATAGACACCCAGCGGCTGAACGAGCAGCATGGTCCAGCCAAAAACAAGATGAGTCATCGCGCCTACCCACCACGGCACCTGGCTCACGATCCAGTTGCCGCCAAAGAGCAACGGTTGGAGCCAGGCGAGGATACCGTAGAAGTTGATCACCCAGATCGCCAGCGCCAGTACGCTGGTAGCCGCCAGACGAGTCACGAAGTTGGCCCTGGGAAGATACCGGCTGAGCAACAGCTGAAAGGGTATCCCCAGCAACATCCCCGTTCCCAGGTAGAGGCAGCAGCCGATGGTCAGGGTGATCCCATCAGTGATCTGCAACGCCTCCGCGCCGAGGGGAAACGTCAAGTAGACCTGAATGAGGCGGAGCGGATGATCCTGGTGCGTGAGCACCGAGCCGATCACGTTGAACAGCAAGCTGGTGCAGGCGCCGAAGATCCCCAGGACAAACCCGGCCAGAACGTGATAGACGGTATAGTACGACCGAGGCGGCCAGTTCGCCGCGCTACTTTCGGCCGTCAGTTCAGACTCGAGGCGCTGCGCCTCAGCACGCAACTCCTCCAGTCGATGGAGTTTCTCTGCACGGTCCATGAGGGGTCCTCGGTCATGGAACGCTTCGCGGAAGCGTCGCTCCTGAGTGCTCAGTGCCCGATACGACTCAGCGGCTCTCTTTGCATACACGATAGTTTTTCTTCTCGCAACTGCCCAGTCAGGGAATTCCCTCCGGTTTTCCGCTCAGCTGCATCAGGCAAAGGTGCGCAAGCGGCCTGCCGCTCGCTCCGCGATCGCGACTCGGCGACGGAGCAATCCCGTCTCACGGAACGAACCTCCACCCGTGGAGAAAACTTCATCACTTCCACTACTGGAGCCGCGAGCACATGCTTGCGTTGAGATGCCAGCGCTTGTTAGGATGAAAAAGGTCGAACCCGAAGTTGCACCGCTGCGTCGATATTCATGAAGGCGCCAGTGGTGGATCGGTCGCGAGGTCGACCTGGCGTGACACCTTGAAGAAGGGAGCCTTATGCATTCCAGCCCCAGCTCGGCACTGGATGCCAGTGTCCTGGTCCTGAACAAGTTGTTCATGGCCATCCATGTCATCTCGGTACGGCGAGCTTTCTGCTTGCTGTGCAAGGATCTGGCCGAGGTGGTGAGCCTGGAAGACGGGCAATTCGCCACCTATGACTTCGCCACCTGGCGCGAGGTCAGCGAGTATCGCGCACGCCATTTCCGCCAGGAAGAGGATGACTGGGTTCGGACCACCAACAGCGAAATTCAGGTCCCGCGGGTGATTCGCCTGGTCGGCTACGATCGGCTCCCCAAGCAAACGGTGAAGTTCAACCGCCGCAATATCTTCGCACGGGATAGCAACCAGTGCCAGTATTGCGGCAAGAAGTTCCCCACCTCGGAGCTGAGCCTCGACCATGTGCTCCCCCGCTCGCGTGGCGGACTGAGCACCTGGGAGAACATCGTCTGTGCCTGCGTTAGCTGCAACGTCCGCAAGGGGGGACAGACCCCGCGTGAGGCGCACATGACGCTGATCCGCAAGCCGGAGAAGCCCAAGCGTAGCCCGTTGCTCAATCAGAAGATGACCAACACCAAGTATCAGTCGTGGAAGTCGTTCCTCGACAACGCCTACTGGTCGGTCGAACTGAAGTAACCGTTCCCAACAACACGGGGAGGGGAGAGCGAAGCATTGCCCTCGCTCTCCCCTCCCCGTTTCGTGCCGCTCCACTCGCGACCAGGCGCTTACATCCGATCGAGACTATCGATCCAGCGCACCAGTTCCTTCAACGTGGCGATCGAGTCCTCGTCAAAATACTGGTGCCCCTTCTCCTTCAGCACCCGATAAATCACCGGATACTTGTACTCGGCCAGCTTGGCCTGTCCGGCATTCACCGCTTCCTTGATCGGATCCTTTTCGCCAGTGACGATGAAGAAGCGGAGCGGTTGCGTGGGGACACGTTCCTTCGGATTCTGGTTCGGAACCGCTCCCACCGTGGCCACCCCGCGAACCAGATCACGTGAGCTAAAGCCAAGGTAGATCGCCAGTTGTCCGCCCAGCCCCATGCCGTGGGCCACCACCCGGCGGCGGTCGATGGTGTAGTTCTCCATCGCAAACTTGGCCGCCTCCAGCACAAACTCGACCTCGCTGGCGATCCAGCCGGCGTCGTTTTCGCTGTTCGGACCCACCAGGATAATGTGGTTCTTCGAGCAGTAATCTTCCCAGTCGGAGACCAGCTGCTTGACATCCTTCTCCCGGTTCTTCCCCACGGGGTGCAACCAGATGACCAGGGAGTAGGAAATCTCCGGGTTGTAATCGTCGGGGACATAGAGCCAGTACTTGTGGTCCTGAGCCGCGTTCATCCGATTGATCAACCCGGTCGGGATCTTCTTCTCATCCTCTTTCTTGTCGTCCTTCTTGTCTTCCTTCTTGGGAGGAGCGGGCGTCCCCTTCCTGGTCAGCGCCTTTTCCTTGCTCGATTTCTCGGGAAGCTCGGCGGGAACGGTCTCGGGCATCTCGGTGAGAGCCACTGTCACCGTCTTGGCCTTTTTCTCCCCCTTGGGGATGACCTCAAGCTTGATCTGGGCATTGGGTCGAGCGGTGGCGAGCAGGCGGCTCAGATCGTCGCGGGATTTGACCTCGATCAGGTTGTTCCCCTGCGCCGGCCCCACCTTGGTGATCCGATCGCCAATCTGGAGTTTGGCGGTCTCCGCCGGACTCTTGGGGTAGACGTAGCGAATCTCCACCCCCGGTTCGGGATCGTCGCGCATGGGCAGAATCCCGAGGTAGATCTGACCGAAGGCCGCAACCGCGCCCCCGAGCTTGACGTTGTTGAAGACCTGTTCCTTGCCCCCGCGCTCGATCTTGATGGTGATTGCATCGCCTTCGTAGTGGGTGCCCAGTTGATGCAGCACCTGCGCGTAGTTGAGGACCGCCTTCCCATTGATCTCCTTGATGATGTCGCCCGCCTTCAAGCCGGTCTGTTCGGCCGCCGAGGCAGCCGCCACCGTCCCGACCACGGGAGCAGTACCAAACTGATCCGCCCCCTGCATGGTCACACCGAGAACCCCACGCGTGAGATCCTTCCCTTGCTTGAGCCGAGGCAAGACCTGGTTGATGTCTTCGAGCGGGATGGCGAAGCCGATGCCCGAGTCATACCACTCGAACCCGGCTGTTTGGCCCTCGGTGCGCGGCGAGGCCGGCACCAGCACCCCCAGCACCTTCCCTTCCAGGTCAGTCAGCGGTCCGCCATAATTCGTCGGCGAAATCTTGGCATCGGTCTGCAGGGCCTTCCCCCAGATGCGACCGACCGCCGAGATGATCCCCTCGCTCACCGACGGGGGATGATCGACCGCCTGCGCCAACGTCCGCCCCACAGCCAGAACCGTCTGCCCCACGCGAATGTCCTTCTTGGGAACCGCCGTCGGCACGGGCAGATCCTTGACCTCGATCTTGAGCAATGTCAGCATGCGCGTCTGATCGGTGGCGATCACCTTCCCCACGTATTTCTGCGTATGGCCAGCGACCGAGACAAAGATCGACGAGGGGTTGTTGGCGAAGTTAAAGGCGGAGGTGATCACATAGCCATCCGCGCTGACGATCAGGCCGGTGGTCGGGCCGGTGCCCTTGCGGATCTTGGCTCCGCCCCCACCCCCGCGGGGGTTGGCGGGCCCCACGACGATGATGTCTGTTCCCCCCGAGGTTTCGATGGTAACAACCGAGGGGCTGACCTTCTTCAGGGCCGTCTTGATGGCCTGTTCGCGGAGCGTTTCCAGATCATCCGCAGCCCGCGTCGGCGTTGCCAGCGCCAGCAGCGCTGCGGTCAACACCAGGGGCGTCATCCAGGAACGTGCGTGCCACATGGTGGATGGTATTCCTTCTCTGAACGAGGGTTTAGAATCGCGTCAGGAATTCCTTTGAGCTTCCGTGCGGGAGGGCCTCTGCAAAGGGCGAGAAGCATCACGGACTTCTCGCCCTTTGCGGCACCGGTTCCTAGCGTGGCTTCTTGCGCGGCTCGGCGACCGTCAACGAGAGGGTCTGGAGCTTGTCGCCACGCCGGACCTCCAGAGCAATCTTGGTCCCCGGACGAATGGTCCCCATGATCTCCTTGAATGCCTTGATGTTTGGAATCTGCTCGCCGTCGATGTAGACGATCAGATCATCGGGCAACAGTCCGGCCTTCTCGGCGGGCGAGCCAGGACGCACTTCCTCGACATAGGGCGGCGTGAACTCGACCACATCGGGAACCAGCACGATGCCATGGTAGTTCTCTTCCTTGGTCTTCAGCTCGTCCTTGCGGCTGGGAGCATACTTTTCCTTCTTCTCCACGACCTCGGCGATGCTCACCATGCGCTTCTTGTTCTCCGCCTCGATCACCTCGACGGCGGCGCTGATCGGAATCGCATAGTTGATCCAGGTGTTGGTCGCCTCGTTTTGCAACTCCTTGCCAATGATGCCGATCAACTCCCCTGAGCGCGTGGTCAGCGCGCCGCCGCCTGCTCCCGGGTTGTTGGTGATGGCATCGACAACGTAGACATTGCCCTTGTACGCGGCGGCGAAAATGCCACGCCGCGCCTGCAACTTGGCGTAGGCCGCCACACGCCCGCGTTGCACCGACATCGGCTCGTCACGCGTGGCGATCTGGAACTGATTGCTGAACGCCAGCACGCCCGTCCCCGCATCGACCGGCTGTTTTTTGGCGAGCGCCGAGATATCGAAGTAGGGCAAATCGTCGAGTTTCTCCTTGGTATCGATCTTCACCAGAGCGATGTCCAACTCGGGCTCCATGCAGATCATCTTGCAGTGGTAGCGACGCCCGTCCGACAGATGCACGCGCAGGTCGCGCGTATCCAGCAAGGGGCTCACCACCGTGAGGATGTAGCCATCGGGAGAGACAATCAAGCCGGTGCCATAGGAGGCCAGACCACGAAAACCACCCGAACCAAACACCTTCACCAACTTGGGATTCACCTGCTGGGCGACCTGGGCCAGCGAACCATCGGCCCGCGCCGACGACGCCGTGATGCAGGCCAGAAGCATCACGGCGGAGCATACCATCCAGCGTTGTCTTATCATGTTGAGTCTCCTGCCGTTCACTTACTTGGCCAGCTTCCACGCTTCCACTTTGAGATCGCAATAATTCTCGTTGCCATGGTGCACCTGAATCCGGTGTGGCAACTTCTGGCCCCCTTCGATGGCCTTGTAGTCCGACAGGTAGACCTCGCACGGATCCTCATCGCGATCCACGGTCACCTCGAAACCAACCAGCGTGCCATCCGCCTGGGAGAAGAACCATTTCACACTGGTGCCCGCGTGGCGCGTCCGCAACACCTCGGTCATGATGCGCTGCTTGGTATAGTCCGGCTTCTGTCCGGCCGGGGTCGGCATGTACATCGGCTCGTAGCCGCCGTGGCTGAAGTCTCCTTCAAACCCCTTCTCACCCATGACAAGCAACTGCCGGTAGTGATACATTGCCGTGATAAAGCCACCACTCTTGGCGGGAGCTTTCAGATCGCCCGGGGGCAATTTGCTCTGCAGCGGCTCCAGTTTGTAATCCAGCCCGCGAATCGACAGCCGCACAACTGGTTGAGTGCCCTTGCCATCGGCGGTCTTCTCGTCGCGCACGTTGACCTCGAAGATCGTCTTTTGCTCCTGCGCCTCGCCCGAGCCTTTCCAGTCCCACTCGCCCTTGAAGGCGCTGAAATCCCCCTGCTTGCGGAAGGCCGCCAGCAAACGATCGCGTTCCAGTTTGTTGAAGTGGAAGTTGGCAAAGCCGGCCTTGGGCTCGTAGAGCTTGGCGGCCGGGGAGTTACTCGGCACCTGCGGACCGGGACGCGGGCGCGGTCCGGGTTGCGGTTGCGGATTCTTGTCGTCTTCCACAACCTGCCGTTGCACCCCCATCAGGCGAACCAGAATTTCAGCCTTGGAAGAGTTGTCACGCCGATAGACCAGAGGCACACGCCAGCCTCGTGGGAACAACCCCAGCACGTTCTTGAACTCGTTGACGCTCCCCATGGGTCGGTTGGCAAATGACACCAGCTGATCGCCGTTGTCCAGGCCACGCCGGGCGGCATCGCACTCCAGCAACGCCCGCACCACCATCTTGTTCAACGAGCCATCTTCATCTTCGCTCTCGATGCGTGCTCCCAGCGAAGCATGATCGACATCCAACCCGGCCCGGAGATGCCCCATGAAATTCTTGATCTGGTTGATCGAGATGGCGTACCCCACCCCGGAGTTGATCCGGCTCCGCTTCTCGAACGAGCCACGACCATTGATGCCAATGACCTCGCCATCCATGTTGAAGAGCGGCCCGCCCGAGTTCCCCGGGTTGATCGAGGTATCGATCTGAATGCAATCGGTGTACTCCAGCAGGGCCCCTTCCGGATACTGGTAGCGATGGACCCCGGAGATCAGCCCGAAGGTGACGGTGGGGGTGAAGTCGGTCGCCAGCAGGAAAGGATTTCCCATCGCCAACGACCAGTCGCCCGCCTTCACCTTGTCGCTATCGCCCATCCTGGAGAAAGCAAACTTGTTGCCGGGCTTCTTGGGGAGCAACTTGATCAGGGCGACGTCGCCGACCTTGTCGATCCCAACCACCACGCCGTCGTAGAGCTTCCCATCGGCCAGACCGCATTTCATGACGGGGCCGGTGGCCGCCACCACGTGAAAATTGGTCAGCGCGTAGCCGTTCTCGTCGATGACCACGCCGGAGCCGCCATTGTTGCCCTGCGCGTTCAGGACCGCGACCACGGAAGGCTTGACCTTCTCGATGACGGCGATCCGTTTTTCTTCCGCTTCACGCAAGCGTTTGTCCAGCCCCTGTGCCTGAACGGTCGGGGCCAGCAGCAATCCCAGGCAGAGCCCAGCGAGGAGCCCCGGCCAGGCAAATGGCGTTCTGGTGGGGGATGTCATGAGGGATCCTTTCTCCGAAGTCTCTCAGGAAGCATGAGGAAATCGCGGGTTCGCTCCGGCTACTGCAGGGTGGGGAGCAGGCACCGGGGGATTCTCCGCAGGGATAAACGCGCGGACCGCTTTGCTTGGGGGTCGGTTCCGATCCTGTGCGCTGCTCACTTGCTCACGCGCGCCTCGGCCAGATCGAGGTGTTTACCATAGTCGAGCGTATCTCCCGTGGTCACGATGATACGCAGTTTGTCTACGTCCTTGACGTTCAAAGTGATCGGATGCGAGCGCTGTTTATCCTTGCGGGTGATCACCAGTTCGTAGCGCTGCTGTCCATCCGCCTCAATGCGCAGGACGATCTTCTCATCGTTGCCATTGACCAGGTCGTCAATCCCTGCCAGGGCGCGGAATTCGCGATACTGGCCCCCCAGATCGTAGACCAGTTCCGTGTGCGAATGGAGCGCCAATCCACGTCTGTACGGGGTGCCGGCGATGCGAATCTCTCCGCCCTCGATATTGGTGTCGCGCCGATAGTGCCAGATCACATCCTCGGTGGAGTCCTCGATCACCTGCACGGGGTCGATCTCGGAGAGATAGGTGAGCTTCCCCTTGCGATAATCGAGATTGGCCACCTGCGGAGTCTTGTATTCAATCTTGGCGCCGGCGGGGGTGGTCACGGTGATGCCCGTGGCACCCGCCGTCACCTCACTGGCATAGACGAGATTGCGGCTGACATCGGTCAACTTGCACACGGGCGACGGGGCCGCCGGGTCTGGCTTCTGAACAAAGTAGAAACCAAACGCCTTGGCGATGGTGTATTCAATCTTGTCACTCCCCTCGGGAGTGAAATTAATCTTGGTGCCGTCCTCGCTGGGATCGCTCAGGGTGCCTGGGATGGGATTCATGACCTCGTTGCGCTTGATCACGAGCAAATCAACCAGGCTCTTCTTCGCGATTACCTTGGTCTTCCATTCATTGCGATTCTGAGGATCCTGGGCCTCGTTCATGACGGAAGTGACCGAACTGAGCGGCACCTCCACCTTCTGCTCGCCCAGCAACACCAGGTACGCCTTCTTCCCTTTCAGTTGCACTTCCTTGCAGTGCAGCAAGCTGCCGTCGGTCAGTTCGACATCGGTGTACTTGACATCCTTCAGTGCCGGAGCCATGGACAGATCGATCGCCAGCACCTGTTCGATTGGCGTGGAGACATCCTTCCCCTCGATCTTGAAAACGACGGCAGTCTTGTCCACGCTCACCAGGTCGCCCTTGAGAACCTCTCCCTTGAGAGTTTTCAGTTCCGCGGCCTGAGCCAGAGCGGCGGTCAACACAAGCATCAGGAAGGCACGGCACAGAGGCATGGGATGCACCTCACGAGGAATCCGCTGCGAAGAGCCAGGAAAAGCTGGTTAGCGGAGAGCCGCTCCCGACCGTGTTGGCTACACGAACGGACTCGGCTCCCCGCTAAACCTCGATTGTCACTCAGGTGGCGGAAGTGAGGAGAGGCCCACTCCCTCCCACCAGTTACTTGTTCTTACCCTTGGCAATGTCGTCGATGACCTTGTGGATCTTTTCCTGCCGTTCCGACAGGTTCTTGAGTTCCTTGTTCACGGTCTCGACTTCCTTCTTCTTGCTCATGTCCGGGATCTGCTCCGGCGCGGGCGCCTGTTCCTGATCCGGGTAGAACTTGTGGTAGTCCGCCGTGCGCTTGTTTACCCGAACCTGCATGGAGCGGATCATCTTCAGCTCGGCGATCAGGTCAATCAGCTGTTGATCCTGAGGCTTTTGCTGCTGTTGCTGCTGTTGTTGTTGCTGCTTCTGCTTGCGGTCCTGGGCTTCCTTCTTCGCCTTCTTCAGGGCCTCGATCATCTCCTTGAGGGTGTCGATGATGTCCTGTTCGATCTTCTGCGTGAACTCGCCGGTGTCGCTGTTCAGACGCAGCCGATCGGCCACGACCACCATGTCGCCCCGCACCTGCTTGAAGACCTCGGCGAAGGCCACGGCAGACCCTTCCGCCTCGATCATGCGGATCGCCGTGCTGGCCATGTTGACGATGTCCTGTTCGGTGACCGCCAACTTGTTGATGGTCTGCAACTGAGCCCGATCGGGCTTCTTGTCCGCATTCTTGACCACCCGGTCCTGCGTATCCTTGGTCCCGTCGTAGACCTGGATCTGCAACCGCAGCATCTCTTCGCAGCGATCCTGGAGCTTGGCGAGCAGACGTTCGATTTCCTCTTCGCGCAGCTGGCGGAGCAGTTCCTCCAGCTTCTTCTTGGCGTCGTCGAGCTTCTTGATCGCGTCGTCCTGGTTGTCGGACGCGTTCCTGTTGTCGTTCTTCTTGAGGTTGTCTTCCGCTTCCTTCTGCTTCTTCTCCGCGTCCTCGATCTGCTTCTTCACAGGGTTCTGTTCCTGTTGCTGTTGCTGACCACCCTGCTGACCGCCTTGCTGGCCGCCCTGCTGCTGGTCGCCCTTGCTCTGGCCCTGCTGACCGCCTTGCTGGCCGCCCTGCTGGCCACCCTGCTTACCCTGCGACTGCTGACCGCCCTTCTGGCCGCCCTGGCTGCCGGACTGGCTGCCCTGCTTGCCATCGCCCTTGTCCTGGCCCTTGCCGTCTTCCTTGCCCTTGCTTTCGCCCTGCTTGTTGTCGGGCTTCTGGTTATCCTGCTTGGGCCCTTGCTTGCCCTGGGACTGCTGCTGGCCGCCCTGCTGACCGCCCTGCTTGCCGGCGCCCTGCTTGCCACCCTGCTGGCCGCCTTGCTTGCCGGCGCCCTGCTTGCCGCCTTGCTGGCCGCCCTGCTGACCGCCTTGCTTGCCGTCCCCTTGCTTGCCGCCTTGCTTCCCAGCGCCCTGCTGGCCGCCTTGCTTGCCACCTTGCTGGCCGCCCTGCTTGCCTTCACCCTGCTTGCCACCCTGTTGACCAGACTGGCCGCCTTGCTTGCCTTCGCCCTGCTTGCCGCCCTGCTGGCCGCCTTGTTTGCCCTCGCTGGGCTTGCCATTGCCGCCCTGGCCTTCCTTGTTCTGGCCTTGCTGACCTTCCTTGCCGCCCTGGCCGCCTTGCTTGCCTTCGCCCTGCTTGGCCTCGTTGCTCTTGCCTTCGCCGGACTGCTTGCCGCCCTGCTGGCCGCCTTCCTTCCCCTGGCCCTGCTTGCCGTCAGCGCCCTGGCCTTCCTTCCCTTCCTTGTTCTGGCCCTGTTGACCTTCCTTACCACCCTGACCAGCCTGTTTGCCTTCGCCCTGCTTGGAGCCTTCCTTACCGGAAGCGCCCTGCTGGCCTTCCTTCCCTTCCTTGCCAGAGCCCTGCTTGTTGTCGCCCTGTTGATTGCCCTCCTTGCCCGCGCTCGGCTTGCCGTCGCCTTCCTTCCCTTCCTTGCCTTCCTTCCCCTCGGCGCCGCCGTCCTTCGTCTTCGGATCGGCCTTGGATTCCGCGGTATCGCGCTTGCCGTCGGCGTGCCCCTGCTGCCCTTCCTTGCCCGCCGGCTTGCCTTCGCCCTTGGCCTTATCGGCCTGGCCCTTGCTATCCTTGGCCTCGCCGCGCGCCAGTTTGCCGGTGGCGTCGGTCACGTCCTTTTGATCCTTGGCGATCTCCTTGCCTTCCTTGCGGCCCTGTTCGGTGACCGCCCGGACGCGTTCCTGCCGCTTGATGAGTTCCTTGATCTGATCGAGGAGTTTGCCGGTGCGCTCCATCTCGGCCTTCAGTTGCGCATCGCGATTATCGGTGAGGAGGATCTTCAGCAAGGTTTGCAGATCCTTGCGAAGCGTCTCGTTGACCTTCTCCGCCTCCTCGATCTTGGTCAGATCGTCGGTGATCTTCGGTGAGCGGAGGAGTTCGATCAACTTGGTAAACTTGTCGTCCACGCCCCCTTCCGCGGCGCGTTCGATGGCGCTGCGCAGAAGCTTGGCCTTTTCCTTGTTCTCGGGCTTGCCGGTGGCGTCCAGGCTCTGCGCCAAGCGCAGCAATTGCTGCTTGAACTCAAGGAAATCGCGCTTCAGGTTTTCCTGTTGCTGCGCGAGGTCGCCCGGGGTGAACGGACTGGTGCTGCCACTCCCCGTTTTCACCTTGTTCGGATCGATCTTGATTGGCGGGTTGTCAGCCCGCGCCGTCAGCACAAGCGCCAGGACGAGAAGACCCAGCGAGGCCATGAGACGACGAGTCATGAACATTTCCTCCGCAACCCGGGGACAAACAAGGTCCCCACACATTGTTAGTCTTCGCTTGCGGACGCAGCGGCCGGGGACATCCCCTGCGCTGGGACCGCGTGGGAACTCATTCCCACGTTGTTCCCCTGCAGCCTCTTAGAAGACGAGTCTGATCCCTGTTCCCAACATCCAAACCCGCGCCTCCCCACTTTGTCACGTTTCTCTTTTCACCCCTGGGGGAAGTCCGGGCACAAACCAGCCCGAAGCATCGCGAGAAGATCCCTCCTCCGGGTGCTTCGGGCTCGTTCCACTCCCACGGTGGCTCTGCTGATCACTTCTCGCCGAGCAGGAGCTTCAACAGGTTCTTCTTGTGCTCCTGCAACCGCTCCAGCGAATCCTGCTCCTTCTGCTCCATCACCCGCAGAATCTTGATCAGCTCGTTGATGTTGCGAATCCCCTGCATCTGATCGAGCACCTCGTTGAGCGCCTCGATCAGTTGCTGTACCTGTGCCTGGGCCGTCTGGCACTTCTCGCGGCTGGCGGTCAGGCGCAACTTGGTATCACGCAACTCCGGATTCTCCAGGGTCTTGTGGTAATCGTTCAAACCCAGTTTGGCCAGATCCCACAGGAGCTTGGCCGAGTCGAGTTTGCCCACGATCTGCTTGTCGACCTTGTCCTGAATGCCAGGCGTCTCGATCCGGTTGATGCGCATCTCGTTCAGGATCCGTTCGTAGTCGTCATGAACCTTGTTGTTCACGCCGAACTGTTTGTCGAACAGTTCCTCGTTCTCCTGCATCGCCAGGCCCAGGCTGCTGAAGAAGTTCTCGTTGGGATCCTTGATCACCGTCAAGTCGGAATTCATTTGCTGGAGGCTGGCACGGACCTTTAGCAGTTCGTCCATCATCCGTTTGAACTCGTCAAACAGGCGTTGTTCCTCCCGGCCGATCTCGACCAGGAGTTCCGCCTCGGAGACGACCTGAAAGATGTACTTCTGCTTGGTGGCGCCCCGATTGCGCCCACTGATCTTGTCGCGGCCGGTTTCGATGTTGGTATCGATCGCTTCCAGCCACAGCTGCATCCGGTAGCGCTGTTGCACCTCGTTCTCGTCGGCCTTCAGCTTGACGCGCGGTCGGCCCTCGCCGCCCTCGTCCTCGATGTTCAGCAGATCGAAACTGCGAATCCCCCCGCGGAAGGTGGTTGAAATGCGTGGGACATCGTTGTCAAGCCCCCGTCCCTTCACAAAGGGATCGAGTTCGAGGGCATAGCTGCTGATCACCTGACGCTGTTCCCCGGGAGCCTTCTTGAGCAACTCGTCGAGGTCTTCCGGCTTGATCTCGCGCTTGCGCGCCTCGATCATCCTCTTGAAGTTATCGACGACCATGCGTCCCTCGATCGGCTTGGTCTTCCGAACCAGCATGGGCGGCAACAACTGCTGATACACGGCCTCGGTCACGCCGATCCCGGGGCCAGCCAGGGGCAACGCGACGACGCCAGCCGCCCGGACCGCCCGCATCGCGGTGTCTCGCGGCGATTCGATCGGCTCGATGGTGTAGACATATTCGAGCGAGCGAGGCTTCTTCGGATCCTTGATCGTTTCGCTCAGATCGTCCAGCCCGCCATTGACGTCGTTGACCGTCCCCAGGAAGGGAATGATCGCCTGAGGAGTTACCATGTACATGTTGTTCACGGTACGGATGATCTCGGGCTTGGCCTCGATCTCCGGGGTGGCGTCCTCGTTGGGGTCGACGATCACGTCCTTGGTGCCCTGGACATGATCGGTGTCGGTCATTCGCAGGGTCAGTTCCTTCTTGGTGCGCACGTCGAGGAACGTCAGCCGGATGGTATTGCCATCCAGTTGTTCCAGGGTGTAATCGACCCCGGCCTTCAGAGGTGCTGCATCCTTGCGCTGTTCCGCCTTCACGCCATCCTTGAGCAGTTCCTTGTTGGTCTTCGCCGTCAGAACAATCTTGGTTCCGCTCGGGACATTCATCGTCAACGACGGTACATTGCGCGCGTTGAAGGTGACCGGAGCGATCGTTTGCTTCTTGCCACGCAACACCTCAGGCGGCCCGTAATAGTACAGATACGCGGGCTGGAACTCCTCGCGGGTGACCTCCTCGAAACTGGGAGGTGGCACCACGGTCACCCGCTGAGTGGCGCTGGTGTAGTCCTCGGCGCGAATCACAAAGGTTACGTTCTCCTTGAGATCAGGGAACTGCCCCATGTAATCGTAATCCTGCTGCCGGGTGAGCTTGAAGTTGCCATCGCCGTCCTTCCCCTTGTAATTGAGGATGATGCTTTCGGGGATGACCAGCATGCGCATCGTCCGGCTCATCTGGGGCAGAGCTGCCTGGCGCCCGAGTTGATCGAGCACATCGCGCAACGCCTTGTGCTGCTCGGGTGACAACGTCTTGTGCGTTTCGGGCTTGTCCAGGTTCAGTTCAATCTCGTCCATCGTCAGCCCACGCTCGGCATCGCGCGCGGGCCAGGGAGGGAGCGCGATCGTCGGCACAGGCATCCCCAGGAGGGCGGGGGTGAGATCCTTCCAGGTCAAGGCCCGCCACCCCTCGGCGGAGCCATGGTCGGCAATCACCCACTTCAGGGCACGGGCACGGATGCTGGGTGCGGGATCGCCGCGCCCGATCTTCAACTCGCCACTATCCGGGAAATCGACGAGTTCCAGCTGAGCCCGGCGCGGCCAGATCACATTCTGGAGAAGGACCGTGCGTTCAAACCAGATCGTTGCCAGATCGTTGAAGTGGGAAAATCCCCCCACGGTGGCGCTGACAAACTCCCCAACGCCGCGCCGGGGCGCCTCGGCCTCGCCATTCTCGGCGACGACCGCTTCATGCGGCTTGGTGAAATTGATCACTCCCATCGTCACGCCGGCGACCAGATACAGGCCCAGGGTGATCAAACAGGCAAGCACTCCCTTGCGGATGAGTCGCTTGAGGTCAAAGACCGCCGTCACGGGCAGATGCTCGACGCGTCGGGCCGCCTCCTGAATCGTCTCTTCCACCATGGCGGCCGAGTAACCGAACTGCTCCGCCTCGCGTGGATCGGAGAGTTCGACCGCGGTGATGAGTCGATCGCCCAGTTCGTTCGGAAATCGCTTCTCCAGCACCAGCGCCAGCGCCGCATCGCGGAATTCGTAGAGCAAGCGCTTGATCACGATCAGGCCGGTGAAGGAGATCAGAATGGCCGTCACCAGCAGCCCGATCGCCCACGGACTGGTGATACTTGCCCCCACCCAGATCCAGAAGATCAGATACAGGATCGCCGAGGGGATCAACACGGAGGCAAGCAGGACCGGACTGGTGAGCACCTCGACAAAGACACGGGCAAAGCCGGTCTTGGGGGCCGCTTCTTTATCGCGCTTGGTTGCCAGCACCTTGCGGAGTTCGACAAAGAAACACACCAGGGCGATTGCGGTCCCAGTCAGGATGGCTCGGAACCAGCGCGGCAAATCCTGGACCCAGTCGAAGGTGAAGAGCTTGGCGGTCGAGTCCATCTTGTACAGCTGCTCGATCCAGAACCCCTGGAACGAGCCGTAGTCCAGAAGCAACCCAACCCAGAACCAGACCGCCAGACAGATCACCAGGGCGGCGATCGCCTCGGTGAGCACATAGCGGCGGATGTAGCCACGCAGCCGATGCAACGGACTGCGGACCTTCTGGTGAGCCTCAGCCAGATTCGGGCGCGCCTGCGATGGTCGCGTCACAGTAGCCATGAACAGCCCTCCACGGGCAGAAGAATCTCTCGGGGTGGAACCAGGGAGGTTGATAGCGTCCGTCCAGGAAGGTGCGAGAGGCCGCCTTGTGGGGTGCCTCTCGCACCTCTGGGGTGGTTATTCTCAGGCCAACCGCAGCAACTTGCGAATGAGCCATTCCAGCGAGAGCAACCCGACAATCGCACACAGCATGTAAGAAAGCTTCACCGGCTGTTTGTCCGGCGACGTCGGGGTCCAGAGGGTCAACCCCTCGTCCCACAGGTCACGCACCGGCCCGCGGTTGCTCAACGTTTTTTGATCCTTGTCCATGCAGGCCGGGATCAGGTCCGCATTGTTCAGATCGAAATAGAGTTTCAGCGCCTCTTCTTTTTCCCCCTCGGGTTTGGGCGCATCCTTCTTCGCCCCCGGAGAGGTGATCCGCGGCCGCTGTAAACGTTTCTTCAACTGATTGCGCGTCTCCTCGTTGACCCGCAGCAGAACCGGGTCGGCCTCGGTGGCGATCGCGTAGAGCGCCTCGAAGTCCGGCCGAACATTGTCCAATTCGGGGTTGGATTCCTTGACGATGTACTTGTGCAGATAGGTGTCGCCCGTTTCTTCGAGCTTCAACTGCAGCTTGTACTCGCCGGCTGCCTTCGGCTGATATTCCACCTCGAACCAGCCGTCGTTCTCCGTACCCAGCTTGGGTTTCATCACCAGCGGCGGGACAATGATCTCGACCTCGGTGCTGTCCACCGCCACCTGACGCTTGACCTGGTCGCCCCCGCCGATCTCCACGGTCAGCGAGGTTTTGCCTTCGCGAGTGCTGGTGTTGAGGACCTTTCCTTCCTTGCCCGAGTTCTCACCGGTCTTGACGATGCGGACCCGGTCGCCTCGTTGCGCGGTCACGCCGGCCGGCAAGGTCACGGTCATCACCGGGCGATCCTCGGGGCGCACATCGCGCGGCACCGGATTGCCATCGCGGCCCTCGAACTTGGCCTCGAAGGTCTGAATCTTGTTGGTTACCCCGGTGCGACTCATCACGGGGGTGATGCGCTTGTTGAGGGTGTTCAAACTCCCCCCGCCAACATAGCGGACCAATTTGGTCCAGAACCGTTCGTTCCACGCTTCCCGATAGGCACGCAAGCGCCACATCTCGGCGGAGGCCAGCCAGACCACCTTCCCCTTGCCGTAGTTCCCCATCGCCAGGAACGGTTGCTCCTTGCCGCTGGGCATCTTGACTCCCGGATCAGCGAAGGTGGCGATCACCTGCGAGCCATCCTTCACGCTCTTGGAAGGATAAACGCTGTAGAAGCCGCGGAAGGGCACCGTTTCGGGGTTATCGCGCCGTTGCACATTGCCGTTCTCGTCTTCCTGGGTGTTGAAGAAGCGTGCCCAGGAAGCGAGCACATCGCCCTTCTTCTCGGCTTCCACCACCCGGTCATCGTCATCGCCCGGTTCCCACAGACGCAAGAACTCCATGTCCGGCGTGGCCCCGGTGAAGTTCAACCGCCAGGGACGGTCGGTGCGCCGTTCGAGGTCGCGCACGCGCTCATCATCGAGCACCACGGGGAGGAGGGTGAGAATCGGCTCCAGCAGTTCCTTGTAGGTCGGGCGGGTCATCGTGACTGTGTTGATCGCTCCCCCAAGAACGATCAATCCACCGCCGTCCTGATCGACCCACTTGCGAACGTTCTCCAGCTGTTCGCGTGGGATTCGGCTCCAGTCGGCGTCCAGGGAGATGATCACGTCGTAGGACGACAGGGCGTCGAAACGATCTTCCGGTTTGGCGTCCTTCTCGGCCTTCAGCTTGCTCGGGAACGCGCCCAGCAAGCGCTCGGGCGGCACGTCCTGGACCCGTCCGGTGCGGCGCTCGCTCTCGGGCAACGGTTGCAGATAGATGCAAACCTCGGCCCGGTTCTTGTCCATTTCGCGCACATACAAACTGCGAATGAACTGATATTCCTTGCTGGCGGCTGCGGTGAAGAGCAATACGCGCAGCGGGCGCTTGAGCACACGCATATCGGCCGGATCGCTGACATGTTCGCGCGCCAGCAGGATCTCGCGATGGTCCTTGGGCACCCGTGCCTTGAAGCGAATTTCGCTGTTCGGGTCGGGCAAGAAACCCAGGCGCACGCCCGGCTGGACTTCACGCTTGGTGGCCCGCACCAGCATCGCCGCGTCGATATCCCACTCCACCTGGGCACTCGCCGGCGCCCCAGTGGTGCTGGGCTTGAAGCGCACCTCGGCTTCCTTCAGCCCACGTTCGGCGTCGATGGTGCGGAGCGTCTTGACAAACTCCGTTTCCTTCGCCTGGTCCTGGGTCAGCGTGACCGACTTCCCCAGGTTGATCGGCGCTTCCTTGGTCGGTTCGCCGTTCTTGTCCAGGGTGACAATCAGGATGTCCTCTTCCTTCTCCTTGTTGTCCTTGTCGCGTGACACCCGGCTGACATCGAGGGCAATCTGGTAGCCGCGCGGACCTTTTAATCCCTTCTTCTCCTCGGGGTCGGCGTCGAAGCGTGGCAACGGTTCGTTGTCCATCCCGGAGCCGGTCACCACCACCACGCTGCGGAAACGATCCTCGGGGCGAATCTGGGGAGGCACACGGAGATCAGCGATGTCGATATTCACCTGCTGACGATCATTGCCAACCGCCACCACAAAGAGCGGGATCTTGGAGCGCGTCGCCATCTCGGCGAGATCCTTGTAGGCCTGGGCCGACCCCTCGGTGCTGCGGCCGTCGCTGAAGATGACGATCCCCTGCACCATGTTGTTGATCTCGCGTTTCATCACGCTCAGCACAGAATCGCCCACGGCGGTTCCCGCGAAGTTCCCGGCCTGCGTCTGTTTCTTGTTTTCGCTGACCTGGCGATCCCACTCGGCCGCATCGGCCTTGAATGCGTCGCCCTTCCAGGAAACAGGCATTTCGCCAGGCTTTTCAGGCTTCAGCCAGCTGGCAAGGTGTTCACCGTGTAGTGGATAGCCCTCCGGTCCGGGCTCGTTCTTGCGCATCTGTTCCAGACGCGTCTCCCACTCCTGACGCGGCCAGAAACGCCCCTCAGTGAAGAGGCGGAACTCTGGGTCCAGGGCGCGACCGAAGCGATAGGCGGTGACTGGATTCTTCTCCTCCAACCGCTGGAAGAAGCGCACCTTGGAGTTGGTCAGAAAGCTCAGGACCTTGTCCTGGCGGGTGAGCAACTTCTCGAAGGGCGTATTCTCGTCGGGGAGATCATCAATGGTGGCGGCGATGCTCCCGGAGACGTCGAACACCACCACCACCTTGGATTCCTTGCGCGTATCCTCGCGCGTTTGCAGAGCCGGCAGCAAGAAGATCGCGGCGATCAGGAGGTAGACCGAGGCACGCAGGGCACCGAGCAGGGTCGCCCACCCCAGCCCAACCCCCCGGCTGTCGCGCAGGTACATCAGGGCGATGTACACAAAGCCGACAAGGAGAAGGAGCAACAGGATGCCCCACCAGAGATTGGGGTTCAGATCCTGGCCGAAAAGCCGCAAGGGCTCTTCCAGTCGCCGCAGGACGAACTCTTCGCGCGTGGTTGTGGTATCGTTCATGGTTCGCCTTGGGAGTCCTCTTCAACGAACCCCCTTCCAGTGGCGGGGGCTCGGGTGCATGGTCGGAATCAGGTCAAGGCTGCTCCCCGTCGAGAACAGCCTTGCTTCAGAAGGTTTCTCAGGCCGCGACCGCAGGCTGGGCTGCCGGGGCCGTGGGAGCTGCTGTGCCCGAGGGTTGCTCACTACCGCGGAGATGGAAGCTCAGGTGAACCGCCATCGCCTGCTCGATCACCAGAATGAGCAGGAAGATCAGGTAAAGCCACGGCGATTCCGACCAATCGGCCTTCTTCTCACGCAGGATGTCCAGGCTGTCGCTCGGCGTGAACAACAGCATCTTCCCCTTGTCGACGGCCGACCCCGCCGGGTTGCGTTCCAGCTGCTCCTTGGCAGCACGACGCAGGTTGCTTTCCGCCTCGGTGTCCACGTTGAAGGCGAAACAACGCTCCTCGATGGGGCCGCGTGCCGCTCCGTCCTTGGCCCGGGGGGTGAACTCGAAATAGTACACCTTTGGCTCGATGCCATCCTTGAACTCAAACTGATACTTGCCCTCGTTGACGTTCATCACCTTCTTGCCCAGATACTGGAAGCCCGCCCGCGCCTTGGGCGTCCCCGGAGCCGGCTCGGGAGCCGGTGCACCTCCCTGTTTCTCCTGATCCTGAATCGTCTGCTGAATGAACATCGCCACTTCGGGTTCGTACTCGTCGCTGGGCAGCGTGAAGCGAATCTCGTCGCCAACCAGGCGACTGCCGTCATCGCCCCCGCTGGTGAGATACCGCTGCAGATCGAGCATCAACATGGGGAAGGTGTACGACGCTGGGCACCCACCCGACCAGTCGTTCCAGCCGCGGCCCGCCGTGGTCATGAAGGCCAGGATGCGCCCCTTGCCATACTTGCGCGTCACCGCGAGCGGATCGCCGTACTGCACTTGCTGACGGAACTGCTCGATCCTGGCCCGCAACTCGCGCACCTCGGGGGCAGCCCAGAACAGGGTGAAATCGACACCCTTCGGTTCCCCCTTTTCGCCCGGCTTGGGAACCACGCGGTCGCCCTTATCGTTCAGCAATTGATCGAGAACCCCGGCGAGCCTGTACAGTTCATCGGCCTTGGCCGATTCAAGCACACTGAAGATCTCTTTCCTCCAATATTCCACCCGATCCTTGTACGCGCCGAGTGCCTCAGGGTTGTCGGCAACCACCTTGGCCAGATCCTCGCGAATCTCCTTGGCGCCGTCCTTGTAAATTTCGAGCGAATTCAGGTTCGGAAGGGTGATCAGTTCCTGCAGCAATTCCGGGCCATTGAGATCCTTTTCCCCTGCGCCGCGCGGCGCGGGGTGATAACGGCTGATGATCAGCGAGGACATCTGGTCCTGCTCGCCAAAGATTCCCTTCATCGCCGGATGTTTGCCATCGCGAATATAGATCTTCGGCTGCGGGCTGCCCAGGCGACGCACCTTCTCGTCGTCCTTGATCGGGTCAGTGGGACGATCGGCGAGCAACACGGGGAAGAGTCCCTTGAGTTCCTTGTAGAGTGTGGTGTTGTAATGGCTCACGCGCACGTTGTCGCCAAGGAACCAGACGATATTGCCACCGTCCTCGACATACTTCTTGAGGTTCTTGCGGGCCTCTTCCTCGCGGATTTCGCCGAGATTCACCAGATAGATGGTTGCATACAGCTTGGCGAGGTCTGGTTTCTTCAACTCCTCGACGGGCTTCTGAATCACGCGATACCCCTTGGCGGCGGTCAAGGCCGTCTCGATCATCAGGGTATCGCCCCCGGGGCGGAGGCCATCCGCGCCCGCGCCGTCGATCACCAGGGTCGGCACCTTGTCGCGAATCTCGATCACCGTGCTCCGGGTGTTGTCCTCGAGGAGGCCGTTCTGCGTATCGAGATCCTTCAGCCGACAGGTGATGGTGGCAAAGCCAGGGTCGCGGAAGAGAATCTGGAAGTTGTGCCGCAACCGCTTGCCCGGCTTGGGAGCATCGATGGGGCGGGAACTCCCAAAGTCGAGGGTGCCGTCGATGTACACTTCCAGGAAGAGGTTGTCGCGGGCATCGTTGCCCAGGTTCTCCAGTTCGACGGTGAAGAGCATGGGCAACCCCGTGGGAGCCACGCGGCTCTCGGGGCGTAGATCCACGATGGCGTAGTTATCGTGGTTGACGACCACGCCACGGGTTTCCGCACGGTCGGGGTTGGCGGCGTCGTGGTAGGCGACATTGACCCCCATCTTGGTCAGGTTGTCGATGCTCTTGTTGAGGGTGTCCGTGTTCGGCCCGGTGCCCCAGTCACGTTCCCGGAAATCGCTGACAAAGTGCAGCCACTTGCGGCTGTCGCTCCGCGTTCCCTCGGTCAACTGCCGACGTGCTTCCTCCACCCCGACGGCCGGGTCAACGTGACGGGCGGTCGGTTTCAGCCCTTCCAGAGTGACGCCCAGCCGGCGGATCGATTCCTCGTTCAGCCGATCCTCGAAGACCGGCTCCAGATTGGACAGCCGGATCACCTTGAAATACTGGGCCGAGTTGGCCTGGGCCGCCTTCTTGGCCAGCTCCACAATCTGGGCCTTGCCCAGCGTCAGGCTATTCTTGGTAATGCGATTCTCGGACCAGTGGTCCGCCATGCTCACGGTATCGTCCAGGACCACCACGTGGGCAGTGCTGGCCGAGGGAGTCAATCCCAGGGCATCGCCGACAAAGCGGGCCACCAGAAAGGCCGCCAGCAGAACCAGCAGGATGCGCAACAGCAGGAGGATCAACTGCTCGATGATGATACGGCGCCGATTGCGCTTCTGCGATTTGAGCAGAAACTCCATGGCCGCCCAGCGAATGCGCTTGTAGCGCAGTCGGTTGATCAGGTGGATGATGATGGGCGAACTGATCATGGCGCCACCGGCGACCATGTACCAGGGGTTGAGGAAGAATTCCATCGCCTTGCTTGCCTCTGAGCAGGATGAACGCCGAGCGGCGATTCGTTCAGTTCGTGGGGGAGGAGTTCCTGGGCCAACCGAGAGCGCCCACCGCCAGGCGAGCCCTCCCGGAGCGGCTCCCGACGTTACACCGGCGCATTGTTCCGCGACGGCGACGACCGCATCGCCATGCGGTGATGCAGGAACTTGGTCAACACCGCGTCGAGGTAATCGTTCGTCTTGACCAGCTGATAATCGACCCCCATCTTGGTGCAGCCCCGACGCACCTCGGTGAGGTATTCTTCCAGTGCTTCCAGGTAGCCATCGCGCAGCGCCCGCGGATCACACACCAGGTGCGGCAATTCTTCCATCCCCTCGAAACGCGTGGTTCCGCTGAAGGGGAAGTTGACCTCATCCTCGTCCAGCACATGGAAGAGAAGGATGTCGTGCTTGCGATGGCAAAGCATCTGCAGCCCAGCGAAGAGCGACTCGCGATCGATGAGGAGATCCGAGATCAGGATCACCATGCTCCGGCCGTGCAACGTTTCCGCCACGCGACGCAGGATCTTCTCCATGTCGGTCTTTTCGAGCGGCCGACTGACATCCATCGCCTTGCAGATGGCGTCGATGTGCGTCTGCTGACTTCGCGTTGGCACCACCTGGCGCACATCGGAGTCAAAGGTGTACAGCCCCGCGGAGTCCTGTTGGCGCAGAATCAGGTAGCCCAGGCAGGCCGCGATCGTGCAGCCGTATTCGTACTTGTTCAGCGCCCCACGGCCATAGTGCATCGATTCGCTGACATCGACCACCAGGTTGGCGCGCAGGTTGGTTTCCGCCTCGTACTGCTTGATGTAGAAGCGGTCGGTCTTCGACCAGACCTTCCAGTCGAGGTGGCGAATGTCATCGCCATAGGTGTATTCGCGATGCTGCACGAACTCGATGGACTGTCCGAAGAAGGGACTGCGGTGCATACCCGAGATGAAGCCCTCGACCACATGCCGGGCGCGAAGATCGAGGCGAGAGATACGCGCGATCGTCTCGGGGTGCAAAAAACGACGATGCTCGTTAGTATCAGCTGCCACAATAGGTGCCTTTTCTCAGGGAGCTGGGATGCGGGGAGTTTCGCGGTCCGCCCACTCAGGCGCGAGTGGCCCTCGGTGAGCGGACGGCGAAACGCAGGGACGGCGCGAGCGCTCAGGAGGCGAAGATCTTCTTGAATCGTTCGTCCTGGCTCAGATCGCTTTCCTTCGTCGGCGTTTCCTCAAGCAACTTTTTCACCACCGTATCGCTGGTGATCCCTTCCGACGCAGCGGTGAAGTTGGTGAGGATACGATGCCGCAGCACCGGATAGGCCAGCGCCTGGACATCGTCGGTCTGCACATGGGCGCGACCATAGAGCAGGGCGCGTGCCTTGGCACCGATGATGAGATTCTGGACCGCACGAGGACCAGCCCCCCACGACAGCCAGTCGCGAATGAACTTCGGCACTCCGGGCTCGCCGATTCGCGTCTGCCGCACCAGCGCCAGCGTGTAGCGGATGACATGATCAGTCACGGGCACCTTGCGCACCAGGCGCTGCAGTTCCAGGATCTGGTCGCCCGAAAGGACCGGGGAAATGTCCTCGGTGATCAGGGCCGTGGTGCGACGGGCAATTTCGAATTCCTCGTCGAACTTCGGATACTTCACAAAGACCTTGAACATGAAGCGGTCTTGCTGCGCTTCGGGAAGGGGATAGGTTCCTTCCTGTTCGATCGGGTTCTGGGTGGCGAGCACGAAGAACGGATCGTCGAGGCGATGACGCACGCGGCCGACGGTCACCTGTCGTTCCTGCATGGCTTCGAGCAGCGCGGCCTGCGTCTTGGGTGGGGTCCGGTTGATTTCGTCGGCGAGAATCACGTTGGCGAACAGCGGGCCCTGAATGAACTTGAACTCGCGCTGCCCGGTGGCGCGATTCTCCTCGATCACTTCCGTCCCGGTGATGTCGGAAGGCATCAGGTCTGGGGTAAACTGAATCCGGCTGAAGGACAGTGACAGACACTTCGACAGGGTGCTGATCATCAACGTCTTGGCCAGTCCGGGCACACCTTCGAGCATGCAGTGACCGCGACTGAACATGGCGATGAGGAGTTCCTCGATCACCTGGTCCTGGCCGACGATGACTCGGCTCAGTTGCCGCTTGATTTCCTTGAACGCCTCTTGCAGTTTGCGGACCGCATCGAGATCCTGTTGCGCCAGCGATTCTGGCTGCTTCTGCTTTTCGGAGGACGGGAGTTCCAGGGTCGGTTTATCCTTGATGTTCTCGCTCATGCTACTCTCGAAACAAGGAGGAGGAAACAACACAGAAGCCAGCGCCGAACGGAAGAGGGAGGTGTTCCCGCACCCGGCAGCGGGTACGACACCTCCCATGGTCTGTTATTCTGGAGGGTACTTACCGCTGATAGATTGGCAAGGCACCATTATCCAGTTGCAAAATCGTCAGGTACATTGAGGTCACATAGACCGGGCCAATCCCCCACATCCCGCCATTCCAGCTGCCGTCGCTCCCCTGGCTTTTCATCATCGCCTCGAACATGACCTGGCGATACTTCTTCCAGCTGAGCTTGTCGGCTTCCTTGGAACCGGGGAACATCTTGTCGTAGCCGTTGTCTCCCAGGGCATAGAGGGCCTGGGCATAGTAGAAGTGGGTATATTCATCGTGGCCAAAGCGGGCCCCGCCCAGGAGCGGAATCCGCGTCTGGCAGAACTGGAACCACTTCTTGACCAGCGGATTGTTGTACTCGCCGGCACCGAAGCCACAGGCAATGGCGGCCGCCGTGAGGGCGGGCTGTCCACTGCCCCCCCCACCCTGAGCCAGACTGTAGACCACCCCGCCCTGGGCGCTGGTGGATTGTTCCAGGTACTTGATCGCGTCCTTGATCGCCTCGGCCGGAACCGGGATCCCCGCATTGCGCACGGCCCGCAGGGCCTGCACCTGGGTCACCGTCACCGAGCCCTCGTCAAAATTACCGCCGTCACGTGCTGATACGTAGCCCCAGCCGCCACGGTTCGTCTGGGCGTCGCGAGTAAACTTGGCGGCCCGGGTGAGGATGTCTTCCAGCTTCTTACGCCGTTCGCCGTCCGGCTCATCGCCATAGACGCTGGCCAGAAACAGAGTGCCGAACCCATGGCCGTACATGTAACGCCCGGCCTCGCCGGGGATGTTGGGATTGCCAATCATCCCGTTGGGCATGGCCCGCGCCATCAGCCAGTCGACCGCCTTCTTGATGTTCTCGGAATATTTCCCTTCGCGCATCGTGCTCCCCTCAGAGAGAAGCGCAATGCCGGCCAGCCCGGTCATGCTCACGGGATACTGCCCGCCCTGAGCTTCCCAGTGGCCATCGCGGAATTGCTGTTTGACGAGCCAGTCGAGCCCCTTTTGAATGGTGGGCCGATACTTGCCCGGGATCTCATCGGCCCGCGCCGAACTGCCTCCCAGCGCGACACACACGCACACCAGTGCACCGAGGAGAATGGCAGAACGCATCAAAAACTCCCTGACGAAATCGTCGAACCAGGGGGGAACGAGTAAGTCTGCTACAAGCAGACGAACCACAAATCATTTTCTCACATGGCGTCGAAAAATCTGTCCCTGCGGGAGGATTACTCCGTTGGGAGCGAGGGCGCAGCAACCTCCTCACCAGGAAGCCCCGGTGGCGAGGAGTTCAGGAGAGGGAGAGGCGGAATGCTCCGGGCAGGGTAACGCTTGGCCAGCAAACCTCCCTATTCAACCAGTTTTAACCACCCCATGCAAGAGGATGTTCGCAACCAGCAACACGAGCCCGGGTTTTCCCCGCGTGTTCTGATGTTTACTCCCTCCCTCGCCATCCAAACCGCCTCGGCAGGAGAAGAGCTGCGAACCCGAGGCACATTCCTTCCTCACCGCAACAAAGTGTTCAGTGGGGAGGCGCGGGAGGACTGTAACGGTTGGGAGCCCTGTTCCGGCGCGGTTTTCGGCGACCTCTCGTCATCCTCCCTTTGCCACCTTCTCTGGGATCGCTATGATATCCTTTTGCGGCCAAGCGGAGCCATGCCGTCTCTGGACAGGAAGTAGTCGGTGCCCCGCCGCTGCAGTCCCGTATCGCTCCTCAGTAGAGATCCATCACTGTCATGATTGCGCCAACCGCGGACGTTTCCCTCTCGCCTGAGAGCGAGCGGATTCTCATCCTCGATTTCGGCTCCCAGTATGGGCAGTTGATTGCCCGCCGTGTGCGTGAGCAGCATGTCTTTTGCCAGATTGTGCGCCACGACCTCCCTGCGGAGCGGATCGCCGCGTTAAAACCGCGCGGCCTCATCTTTTCCGGAGGACCCGCCAGCGTCTACGAACCCAATGCCCCACGCTGCGACCCGCGCATTCTGCAACTCGGCATTCCCACTTTGGGGATCTGCTATGGGATGCAACTGGCCTGTCAGATGCTCGGCGGCGAGGTCCAGCAGGCCAACCATCGCGAGTTCGGCCGGGCGTTCTGCCACATCGACGAGGCCAACGGGCTCTTTCAAGGCGTTCCCAGCGAAACCGTGGTGTGGATGAGCCATGGCGACCAGGTGCGCACCATCAATGGCGAATTTATCCCGCTGGCCTCGACGGAAACCTGCCCGGTGGCGGCAGTACGTCATCGCCAGCAGCCGGTCTACGGCCTGCAGTTTCACCCCGAGGTTAGCCACACCCCGGATGGCAGCCGCATTCTGCGCAACTTCCTCTTCGAGATCTGCGGTTGTCGGGGGCTGTGGAAAATCCAGTCGTTCATTGACAAAACCGTTGCCGATCTGCGGACGCGCATCGGCGACAAACGCGTGATCTGCGGGCTGTCTGGCGGGGTCGACTCGTCCGTGACCGCTGCCTTGCTGATCAAGGCGGTCGGGCCCCAGGTGGCCTGTATCTTTGTGGATAACGGCCTGCTGCGCGAGAGCGAGGCCGAGGCGGTGCGGCGTACCTTCCGCGACAACTTTCACGCCGATTTGCACGTGGTCGACGCCCAGGAGCGCTTCCTCGCGGCGCTGGCCAACGTGGCCGATCCGCAAGAGAAGCGCCGCATCATCGGGCACACGTTTATCGATGTGTTCAAGGACGAGGCCCGCCACATCGACAATGCCCACTTCCTGGCGCAGGGAACGCTCTACCCCGATGTGATCGAAAGCGGAGCCTCTGCCGACGGGCCCGCCGCGAACATCAAGACGCATCACAATGTGGGCGGTCTGCCCAAGGAACTCGGCTTTGAACTCCTTGAACCGTTGAAGGATCTCTTCAAGGACGAGGTGCGCGTGCTCGGCCTGGAGTTGGGGTTACCCGAGGCGACCGTCTGGCGTCACCCCTTCCCCGGCCCGGGGTTGGCCGTCCGCTGTCTGGGTCCCGTGTCCGCCGATGCGTTGCGCATCCTGCGCCAGGCCGATGCCATCTTGCTCGAAGAATTGAAGCAGAGTGGCTGGTATCGACGTACCGGCCAGGCGTTCGCGGTCCTTCTGCCCGTCCAGTCGGTCGGGGTGATGGGTGATGGCCGCACCTACGAGCGCGTGATCGCCATTCGGGCGGTGCAAACCGACGACTTCATGACCGCCGACTGGGCCCATCTTCCTTATGAGTTGCTGGCGAAGATCTCCACGCGTATTATCAACTCGGTGGCAGGGATTAACCGGGTGGTGTACGACATCAGCAGCAAGCCGCCTGCCACGATCGAGTGGGAATAACCACCAATCGCGCGTGGGTCTGTGAATGGCAACGCAGACTGCGCCGCTCCTTTCCCCAAGGTGCCGCGATGCGTTTCACCAAAATGCAGGGGCTGGGCAACGATTACATCTACATCGATTGCATCACCAACCCTCCCCCGCGTAACCCCATTGCTCTGAGCAAGGCGATCAGTGATCGGCACTTTGGCGTGGGGAGCGATGGGCTCATTCTCATCTGCCCGTCGGAGCGTGCCGATGTGCGGATGCGCATGTTCAATGCCGACGGCAGCGAGGCGGAAATGTGCGGCAACGGCGTTCGCTGTGTCGCCAAGTACGCCTATGATCATGGCCTGGCGCGCAAGACCCCGATGACGATCGAAACGGGGCGCGGCATCCTCACCCTGGAGTTGACCATCCAGGGCGGCGTGATGACCAGCGCACGGGTGGACATGGGCGAACCGATCCTGACCGCCGCGCACATCCCCACCACGTTGCCCGGCGACCCACCTGTCAATGTCACCCTCCCCGTGGGCGATCGTTCCTTTGCCGTGACCGCAGTCTCGATGGGCAATCCGCACTGTGTTACTTATGTCGAGGAAATTACCGATGGGCTGGTGCTGGGGATTGGCCCGCAGATCGAGAACCACCCGGCCTTTCCACGCCGTGTGAATGTGGAGTTTGTTCGCGTCAACCGGCCAGACGACATTACCATGCGCGTCTGGGAGCGCGGGTCGGGTGAAACGCTGGCCTGCGGGACGGGAGCGTGCGGAGTCTGTGTCGCGGGGGTGCTCACGGGGAACACGCAACGGCGCATCACCGCCCATCTCACGGGAGGCGAACTCCTCCTGGAATGGTCCGAAAAAGACAATCATGTCTACATGACGGGACCAGCCGTCGAGGTCTTCAGCGGCGACTGGCCAACCGACTGAGTGCGATCGCTGCCAGGTAGTGGGAAGAAGATTGCATCTTGGTCTTGCATCGGCGCAAGGTGCTCGCTATGGTGCGCCCTCTTTTGACAGAGAACGACGAGGTGCCGGACCCACGCCCGGTGCCCGAACCGCCCCGGTGGGTTCGTGGCGTCCTCGTACTGATGGTGGCAGCTCTGGGGGGGGTCTTTGTGATCGCCAGGCTGCTCAATCCGTACGAGGCCGATGGAACGCCACGGCGGCAAGGCACTCATCAGCAAGCGCCCCTGGGCTTGCCTCCGTGCACCTTTCACGAGAAAACAGGCTACCCCTGTCCCTCGTGTGGCATGACCACCAGCTTTGCCCTCCTGGTTCGCGGCGATGTCAAGAATTCGCTGCGCGCCAATGCCGTGGGCACTCTGCTGGCCGTGGTTTGTGCGGGGCTGATTCCCTACGTCCTTCACTTCGTGATCCGCAAACGGCCCCTCCTTGGTTTGTCCCTGGAACGTGTGCTGACCTGGGTTGTCCTGCTTTTCCTGGGTCTGATGATGCTGCGCTGGGTGGTGGTGCTGGCATTTCGCGAATGGAGCAGCCCGTAGTTCGTGGCCTGAGGTCCGATGCCGCCAGGGAGCACCGGCGCCGGAGGCCCGGACGGCGGACCCAAATCGGAGAAGAGGCCATGAGAGCAATCTGGCTGCGCGGCGTACTGTTCGTGTTCCTGCTGAGCCTGGTTTCGGGATGTGGGAATCCGCTCACCATGGCCGCCTTCCTCTTTGGCCCCGAACCGAAGTTGCCCGCGCTCTACGAACCGCTGGTCACCGAAAAAGACAAGGAAAAAGAGAAGGAACTCAAGGTCGCCATTCTGACCTACGGCGCACTCGATACGCGCCCCGAGTTCCTGCATGCCGATCGCGAGATCAGCATCCTGACTGCCCGCCAGTTGCAGGAGATGTGCGATTACAACAAGGAACTGGTCAAGCTGATCGATCCGCGCAAGGTCGAGGAGTTCAAGAACAGCCATCCGCAGTGGCGCCAGCTGGATCCGTCGGAGATTGGCAAGGCCCTCAAGGCCGATGCCGTGATCGTCTTCGAGATCCGCCAGCTGGATATGTACGACAAGAACAACATGCAGATGTTTCGCGGCCGCGCCGAGATCTCGATCACGCTGGTGCGCTTGAAGGATTCCGACGGCCTGGGCGCACTGCCGCCGCGCGAGTTCGTGATGAACTACCCCAGCGAGCGCAAGGGCGGTTATGTGCTGGCCGATATGGACACCACTCCGCAGCAATTCAAGGAAGAGTTCCTGGGCGTGTTAAGTCGCAAGCTGGCGTGGCATTTCACTGCCCATCCGACCAGCCAGGACTATCTCTGCGAATAACCGCTCTCCCCACGATCTCAGGATAGACGCCAGCCACTCGGAACCAAGGGAGTGTCTGGCGTCTGTCTCGTTGGTCCTGACTTCTCTTTCTCGGCAGTGCTCAGAAAAGCCCCACTCCGCGATTCTCGCTACCATCATTGCAGCCGCGCATTCTGGTGGTAATATCAACTCCATCAAGCTGGATCGCCGGACAGGATCGTCCGCGAATGGAGAGACGCGGGAGGGGGAGAATCATGCGTATTTCCCAGAACATGTGTGCGCTGGCTCTGCAACAGATGATTGGCGGAGCCTGCTCGGCGCTGGGGTGCACCCCCGGAGCGAGCGCCATCGAGGGGGTCGCCACGTTCCTCACGCAGCGCTTCATGGATAACAGTCAGCGGCTCAACGACGCCCTGCTGCGTGCCAATGCGCAGGCATGGAAAACGCTTGAAGTCGCCCTGGCCGGAGATTCGCTCTGGGATCGCTGCAAGGTGATGCTCAGTTCCGGCGAGGACCGCGCGTTTCGCGAACTGGTGCGTCCCTTCCTCGACGGTTGCTCGCTGGCGGAGATCTCGGGCAAGACTCAGTTTCGCCATGATTGTTTGCGGGAACTGCGCGCCGCCGCCAAGGCCGACCTGTTGACGGGTGGCAGTCTGGATCCCGAGGCGCTGGCCCGCCAGGCCGGGGCCTTTGCCCGCTTTGGCGATCCGCAAAGTGTTCTGGAAGCCGAGGGAGCCGCGCTCGACCAGGTCGCGGAGGACCTGCGCACCGCCGGCCACGTCAACCTGGCCGCCTTTGTCGCCATTCGGCCCCAACGCGGCTCCTCGCTCCTGGTGATCGCCGCCCGCTACTTCTTCCGTCGCTCTGTGGAGGAAGATGAAAAGCTCTTTCGCGGACTGTCGTTTGCTCAGCTCGACTCGCTCCGCCAGGCGCAGGATCAAGCGTTTGCCGGGCTGCATCAGCTCTTCCGCGAGCAAGCACATCAACTCGAACGGATGCTCGCGGACGTTCAGGTGACAGTGACCGCCACGCACGACACGGTGCTCGACATCCAGGCTGAGCAACAACGTCAAAGCGAACAGACGCGCGACATCTACACTGCCGTCGTCGAGATGCAACGACGCCTCGATCTGATGCACACCGAGTTGCGGCCGCGTGATAGTTTGTCGATTCGCAATGACACCGAGCGCCAGCTGGTGAAGGAGTTGGTCGGCCGCTATCGCAATCTCCCCGAGGAGAAACGCCAGCAACTCCCGGCTCTGCTTCATGCGATCGGCAAGCTGGAAGTGGCCGCCGGCGATTTTCAGGCCGCCCAGCTTGATTTTGCCATGGTGGCGGGGATGGTCGGCGATCCCAGGGCGCAGGCCGAGGCGCACATGAATGCCTTCCGCGCTGCCCTGGAACGGCGTGACTGGACCACCGCCCTGCAGGAGATCCGCGAGGCGGCTCGGCTCGATCCCGCACGCTTCTCCCCCTTCCCCATGAATAAATTCCAGCCCCAGCGCATCCTGGGCGCAGGCGGCTTTGGGGTGGCCTTTCTCTGTCGGCACAAGTACATGAACGCCGAGGTGGTGGTGAAAACCCTCACCGGCGATGATCTCGAACGCGACGTCGATCAGGTCTTTGGCGAGGCGCAGCTGCTGCGTCAGATCGATCATCCCTCCATCATCCGCCTGCAGGATTGCGGCTTTGCCAGCCCCACCGAAGATGCACGCCCCTACCTGGTGATGGATTTCTTCGATGGCATGACCCTGGAGGATCATGCGCGGGAGAAACCGCTTCCGGTGGACGATCTCTTCCAGGTGGCGCGGCAGATGGTTGAGGGGTTACAGGCGGCTCACGCGCGCGGCATTCTCCATCGCGATGTGAAACCGGCGAACCTGCTGGTGCGTCAGGAAGGTGGGCGCTGGCAGGCGAAGTTGATCGACTTTGGTCTGGCTCTGCGCCGCAGCGGAGTGGAGACCCTGCGCGCCACCTCGGCGACCCTGGTGGGGAGCAGCATCGCTGGGACGCTCGACTACGCCGCTCCGGAGCAAATGGGCAAACTCCCCGGGACTCCCGTCCGTCCCTGTTCGGACATCTACGGGTTTGCCCGCACCTGTTGCTACGCCCTCTTTCAGACTCCGCAACCGCTGCTGCGTCACTGGCGCAGCATCCCAGGCGGACTCGCTGAGCTTCTGGAAGCGTGCCTGGAAGACAACCCCGCCCAGCGACCGCAGGACTTTGCCACGGTGCTCAGCCACCTTGATCGGTTGACTCCGGGGGCTGCCCCGCGCGCCACGGTGCCGGCCTCCCCTCCTCCCGCGGCCCCCAAAGTCCCGTTGCCCACCCTGAGCGTGGGGACTCCTCTTCAAAAGTCCGTCAGCGAGATGACCCTGGAAGAACGCCAGCAGGCCCTGGACGAGTTGGCCGCCCAGGTGAGCGGATGCACCCGGTGTTCGTGGCTGGTTCGTTCGCGCACTCAGACGGTCTTTGGCACTGGTCCGCTCGATCCCGAGATCTGTTTCATCGGCGAGGCTCCCGGTGCGGACGAGGATCGCCTGGGGACTCCCTTTGTGGGGGCGGCCGGGCAGATGCTGGACAGCATCATGCACTCTCTTGGGATCAGTCGCGAAGAGGTTTACATCTGCAATCTGATCAAGTGCCGTCCCCCGGGCAATCGCACCCCCCAGACCAACGAGGTGACCAACTGCCGCGAGTTCCTGGAGCGACAACTCGAACTGGTCCGCCCGCGCTACCTGGTGGCGCTGGGGGGATGTGCCTCGCAGAACCTGCTGGGCACAACAGAATTCATTGGCCGCCTGCGTGGACGGCTGCATGACTACAAGGGCATCCCCGTGTTGTGCACCTATCACCCCGCGTTCTTGCTGCCGACGCGCAGCCCGGAACGCAAGAAAGACGTGATCAGCGATCTGAAACTCCTGCTCCGCCGCATGGGACGGCTGCAGTCGTGAGCATGGATCTCAGGCATCCTCGCGGTTATTGAAGACAGCGTTGGTGGTATGCGCTCTGGGTGGTTGTGGTCATCGGCCTCGGTCTGACTTCGCGGGGGAGCCGTGGGTCTCCCGTCCTTCGTGGCAAAGTCCGCAGGCGATGCGCTCTGGGCGGTCATAATCTTCCTTGGGTGGTGTTGTCTCTTCACCAGCGGGGGCACCGTTTCGCTGGCGAGCCTGGCTCTGAGGGTCTGCTTACGGTGGAGTTCAGCGAGCTCTATCAAGCCCCGTGGTTGGATGCATTTCGCGAGACACAGCTCGGCGCTCACCTTGGGGAACACCTTCGCCTGGGCCGATCTGGTGGCGTATGCGGTTGGGATTGCCCTGGGAGCCGGGATTGAGTGGAGCGTGCTTCGAAAAAAGCGAGAAATAATCCTACCAACCAGCGACAAAGGAACACGCTGATTGAGTTCCTCGCGATGCGAGGAACTCAATCGTGTTGGGATTGGGCCAGAGGTGCTTGGAACCTTCTCCAAGCAAAGGTTAGAAGTAATTAGGCAGGGGCGCTCGGTCCAGGACAGACGCTCGCTCGACCTGGACGGCGCCGGATAGGTGTCCTTCTCGTGCTTCTTGCCGTAGAGACTATTGACACAAGCACGGCTCGTCGTGCGCCGGTAGCCAAACATCTTACCGTCGTTCAGTCCGTGGGTGCACGGCTTGTTGTGATCAACGACATAGAGTAGATAACACTGGCGGATGCCCCTGAATGAGAGCGTCGCCGATGCTCCTGTCCATTGAGACCGGTCGTCACGGAACACTCTCCACTTCACCCTCAAACCTGCAGCTGCGGCGGTTGACGTAGCAGCCAGTGTGGCCGAATAGCTTCAGTAGGATCACGTCGAGATACCACAAGCCGATGATCCAAGCGTCGGTCCGGGCCGGGATCGGGTAGTTCTGCAGGCGCTGGTTGTTATGCTGGTCTGGGTGTATGATGCAGTTCCGAAGGTTAACGAGGGCTTGAGGCGCATCCCATTTGCGCGAAGCGGCGAGCGCCGGGAGATTGGTAATGCGGACCGTGTTCGGGCCGACATCCAGAGGCAGGCCGAATTCCGTAAAGAGAAGGCGCAGCCTGTGGGCAGCCGTCATACCACCCCCCTGCTGGAATGCCGTTTCAGGAAGCACGTGACGGTCGTGGACCAATACGTAGTAGGCGAGACGTTCCAGCGCGTTCTGACAGAGGATGATGGCCCCTTCGATGGCACCGGCTTGAAGGTTGGTCTCGACATACCAATGAATCACGACCCGGAGGATATCCTGCCAGTCAGGATTCTGCCAGAGGCGCAAGAAGCCTGGGAAGACGGTCGCCAAACAGCCGGGGTCCGAGGGGAACCAACTCAGGACCTTCGTCCATGGAGTAACCGGGAGGACCGTCCAATCCTGCCACAGTTCGGTCCCTACAGCGTCGCGGGCCACGTAGAGAATCGAGGGGCACCAAAACCCCCTCACGAACGAGAAAAAGTAATACAGGGCCGAGAACAATTCTTGAGCTTGCGACCGCGGGAAAGATGATCCGTCGACCCTCTCCACCTTTCCGGCGTGTGTGATTGCATAGCCAGAATCGGCGTCCAGATCGCGGACGAGATCCCTCACCTTCTCCACCGCTTGCAGGGTCACACGCCAGCCAGCCCCCTCAAACACAAGACGATGAACGTAGTACTCTGGCGGGGTCGGATTAGGGCACGGGTTCACGTAGTTCCAGAAGTTGACCAGGTGGAAGATGACGTGATCGGCGGGCTGGTCCGCCCCCATGATCATGTTCCTGGTCAAGTGGCCTTGGGCACCTAGATCTGAGTCCGGCTGTCCTTGGCTGTGCTGCGTGGTAGTCACTTGAGCGACTCCCTCGGCATTTGAGGCCAGGTGCCGGAGGACAGCCTTTCCGGCCGAAAGAAGGCCGACCGGATCCAGTGACGGGATGTAGAAACGCAACCGGGGTTGTGACGCCCAGACGAGCGTCAAAGTCCCGTCCCCTTCGCCGGTGTACGATCCCTGTTGGATCGCGAATCGCCCGGTCGCGAGGGGGATCGGGGCGTCTGGCGTTGGGGTAACGTAAACGGGTGTCAGGTTCGGGATGGGTGGATTGGGCGCCATACTAGTTAGCCTCAACGTGGGGGATGTTCGCTCTCCGATTTTCCGTGACTTTTAGTCCATCCGACCGCGTCTCGGGCGACGCTCACTGAACACTCGGGGGTGGTCACCTGTAACGTTTCTTGAGGAGAAGGGTACAAGGGCCCCCACCCGAGTGCTTAAGGATAGTTCAGATCTGAAAATCGACGGGCGACTCGGTACGAGTCTCGGGGCCGCGCATGCGCAGCGACGGCTTGTCCATCGACACCACCGTGTAAGGTGCAACACTCTTGGTCAACCACACACTGGACCCCACCACGGCATGATGCCCGATGACGGTGTCCCCTCCCAGGATGGTCGCATTGGCGTAGACCACCACATCGTCTTCCAGGGTGGGATGGCGCTTCATCCCACGAATGATGTTTCCTTCCGCATCCCGTGGGAACGACAATGCACCCAGCGTAACCCCCTGGTAGAGTTTGACGTTGCAGCCGATGTCACAGGTTTCGCCAATCACCACCCCCGTCCCGTGGTCGATGAAGAACCCCGGACCGATGCGAGCGCCGGGATGGATATCGATCCCCGTTTTGGCGTGCGCGTGTTCGGTCATCATGCGCGGGATCAGAGGGATGCCGAGCAGAAGCATCTCGTGGGCCAGACGATAGATCGAGACCGCTTCCACCCCCGGATAGCAGAAGATGATCTCGTGGTAGCTTTTGGCGGCGGGATCGCCCTCGTAGGCCGCCTGCACGTCCTGCTCCAGGATCATGCGAATGTCGGGGAGTTTGCGCAGCAGTTCCACCGTCTTCTGCTGTGCCAGTCCCTCCAGATCGAGCACGGGCCCTTCTTCCCCCGCGCTGCAGTGATATTCATGGCGCAGAGCCCGCCCAATCTGCTGGGTCAGGGTATCGTGCAGGCGATCAATCAGATCCCCGACGTGATATTCGACATTGCCGATATGAAGGTTCTGCCGACGCCAGTATCCCGGATACAGGATATCCATGAAGTCACAGAGAACCTCGCCGATAATCTCACGGCTGGGTAACGGCTTGTGACCGAGATGACTGGTTCGGCTGCACTCGGTGTAGGTGGCGACGATCGCCTCCGTGACCTCCGGCAAAGTCTCCTTGAGACGAAAATCGGTGGCCATACCATGCCTCTCGCGCTTGCGTCCATCCTGGAGAACCCAGGACCGTAGTTATTCTACGACCCTGTGTCCAGCGGGGCAAACCACCCCATTCTCCCTCTTCGGTTCGGCCCCTTGTCGTTTTCCACTCAAAGAAGGGCGCAATCCGCGCTGCGCTGGTTCCCTGGGTCGCACAATCGAACTTGCTGCGGTCGAGGCGCAGCGCGCTTCCTGCGCACCATGAATCATGATCATGTTGATGGCGCAAAGGGCTGTTTCCAGCAACCAGACTTGCTTACTTTGCAAGCATTTTTGCCTTACAACCAGGCAAACCAAAACAGTCCTTGTGAAGAGAACCAGGAAAACGAGAAGAAATGAAGAGATGCAAATTCAATAATAGCTAATACTTGAGACTAAAAAATCATTCCTGCCGGTTGAACCGCAGCGATTGGCCCACAAATTGCCTTAATAAAAACCGTTCCTCCGGCCTGAGGGTCGGGGACGGGTTGAACTTGCTCCACGGAGCAAGCGAGTGAGAGCCATCCGGTTCGCGCTGGCCATGGGAGAGGTGGTACAGCGGGCCGGATGGCTTTTTTTGTGCTCACCCGGTGACCAAGTTCGACAGGTGCTCCCGGTCAATTCCAGCGGCTGTGGCGGTCCACCCAGCGAATGGCCCACCCGTACCCGATCACCCCAACGATCCACGCCACCCCCACCAGCGCCAGGGGATAGCGAAAGCTCGCCACCGCGCTGCTCCCCGTCACCACCACGGTAAGCCAGAAACAGGCCAGTGCCGACCGGCGGGAGCCCAGCCCCCAGAGGATGAACCGCACCAGAAACGGCCACTGGCGGCGTTCCACCCCAACTTTGGGAGCATCCTCGGTGCTCACGAGCGCTTACTCTTCGCTGACAGAGGGAGAGGGATCAAACCCAAAACGCCAGGGCGCAGGTGGGCACCCTGGCGTTTTGCGCTTTCAGAGAGAAAACCGACCTCAATTGAGCTTGATGGTCACGGTCTTCATTTCGGTGTAGTGTTCCAGGGCCGCCTCGCCATTCTCGCGTCCCTGGCCCGACATCTTGAAGCCCCCGAAGGGAGTCGTCGTATCGACCACGTGGTAGCAGTTGACCCACACCGTTCCCGCCTTCACCTGGCGCGCGTAGTTGTGAGCCTTGTCGATGTCCTTGGTCCAGATGGCCGCCGCCAGGCCGTAGTAGGTGCGATTGGCCCGATCGACCACTTCTTCCATCGTCTTGAAAGGAAGCACGCTCACCACCGGCCCAAAGATCTCATCCCGAGCAATGGCCATCTCGTCCTTGACGTTATCGAAGATGGTTGGCTCGACATAGTAGCCCTTGTTGCCCCAGCGCTGTCCGCCGGTGATCAGGCGCGCGCCTTCCTTCTCACCGAGCTTGACGTAGCCGAGAATCTTGTCGAGTTGCTCCTGGGAAACCTGCGGTCCCTGCTCGGTCTCGGTGCTGAGCGGATCACCCAGCTTGCGCTGCTTGGACCTCTCTGCCAGCCGTTCGACGAACTCCTGGCGAATCTTCTCCTCGACGAAGAGTCGGCTGCCCGCGGTGCAGCACTGCCCGCCATGGAAGTAGATGGCGTGGAACGCGCCGGCGACCGCCTGTTCCATGTCACAGTCGGCAAAGATGACGTTGGGCGACTTGCCCCCCAGTTCGAAGGTGCAGCGCTTGAGGGTGTCGGCGGCGCTCTTCTGGATGAGCTTGGCAGTGTCAACATGTCCGGTGAAGGCGATCTTGTCCACATCGGGGTGCCGGACCAGGGCCGCTCCGGCGGTCTCGCCATAGCCCGGGACCAGGTTGATCACGCCATTGGGGAAGCCGGCTTCCATCACGAGCTCGGCCATGCGCATCGCCGTCAACGGCGTCTGCTCGGCCGGCTTCATGACGACGGTGTTGCCACAGGCCAGGGCCGGACCCCATTTCCAGGCGAGCATCAGCAGGGGGAAGTTCCAGGGGATAATCTGGCCGACCACGCCGATCGGCTGGCGCAGCGTGTAGGAGAGGAAATTGCCACGAACCGGAACGGTGCGGCCTTCAATCTTGTCGGCCCAGCCGGCGTAGTAACGCAGGGTGTTGACCACGCCCTGCAGATCACCGCGTGAATCGTTGATCGTCTTGCCGCAGTTGAGCGATTCCAGGGCGGCGAGTTCCTCGCTGTTCTTCTCGACCAGGTCGGCGAGCTTGTAGAGCAGCCGGCCGCGATCGGCGGCATCCATGCGATTCCACGGCCCCGTCTCCAGGGCGGCGCGGGCCGCCTTGACGGCGAGATCGATGTCGGCAGCGTCGCCCTCGGCCACCTGACACAGCACCTCCCCATTGGCGGGGTTGATTGCTGGGAAGGTTTTGCCGGACACGCTGTCAACAAACCTGCCGTTGATGAACAGCGGCTGATCCTTGACCTGCGGAGCCTTGACCGTACGAGCCTTGCTGCTGGTTGTGGTCGCCATGTCATCCTTCCTTACAAGGGAACACCGTGGAGAGAGCGGAACTGGTTTTCAATCAGTGCTCTGTGATCCTAGAGAGCCAATGCGCGCCCGTCCATGACCGGAAGCGGTTTCCCGCCTCACCACCCCGGGCAGATCCCCCGCACGATCGGCACGGTTCGACTCGCTTCGCGCCTTCTCCCCTGCCCCCGCGGAGCGCCCTTCCCCCTGGATTGCTCAGCATCCCTGATCCGAGTGAACGCCGACCAACTCCCGGCGAACACCTCCTCCGCTCCCCCTTTGTGCTGGACGAGTTCCAGGTGCGCTGCTTTGATGAAGAACACCCGTCGGCGCCCTTCCAGGCGCAGCAGGAGGACCCCGGATCGAGGAGGACCCGCATGAGCAAAACCGAGTTGCCCCCCGGACCGCGAGGACGTTTCCTCACCGGTCATCTGCGTGAGTTTGCCGATACCCGCCTGGAGTTCATGACCGACTGCGCGCGCACCCATGGCGATATTTCCACATTTCGCATCGCCACGATCCGTATCTTTCTGGTCAATCACCCCGATCTGATTGAGCGCGTGCTGGTCACCGATGCGCGGCGCTACATCAAACATTTCGGGGCGCGCATGTACAAGCCGGTCCTGGGCAATGGTCTGGTGACCAGCGAAGGCGATTTCTGGCTTCGCCAACGGCGGCTGGCTCAACCCGCGTTTGCCCGTGCTCGGCTCAACACGTACGGGGGGCAGATGGTGGAGTTAACGGTGCGCCATCTGCGCCAGTGGCAGCCCGGCCAGCAGCGCAATGTGATGGCGGAGATGAGCACCCTCACCAGCGCCATCGCGCTGAAGACCCTCTTTGGGCTGGAAGCGACCGCCGAACGCGAAGCGTATACCGATGCGCTGCGGGAGGCGTTCTCCCTGCTCTCCGCCCCGCTCCGGCGCGTGTTGCGTTGGCCGCGCTGGGTCCCCACTCCGCACAATCGGCGTTTGAACCAGGCCATTCGCCGCCTGGATGAACTGGTGCTCGGCTTTATCGACCAGGGCCGACGCCGCGCCGAACCGGGCACCGATCTCCTCTCCACCCTCCTGCATGCTCAGGACGAGGACGGCAGCCGGATGACCAACGCCCAGCTGCGCGACGAGGCAATGACCCTCTATCTCGCCGGCCATGAAACGACCGCGCTCACCCTGGGCTGGACCTGGTATGTGCTCGCCCAGCATCCTCACATCGAGGAGCGCCTGGTGGCAGAATGGCGTCAGGTGCTCGATGGCCGCCCGCCCACGATCGAGGATCTGCCCCGGTTGCGCTATACCGAGCAGGTGGTGATGGAGGCAATGCGCCTTTATCCGCCGGTTTATCTCATCGGCCGCGAGGCGCTGGAGGAGACCGATCTCGGGGGCTATCGAGTGAAACGCGGTACCACCATCTTTCTCAGTCAGTGGGTCACGCATCGCGATCCGCGCTACTTCGAGGATCCGCTCACCTTCAAACCCGAGCGCTGGGAGCCCGAGCGCGCCCGGCTGATTCCGAAGTATGCCTATTTCCCCTTTGGCGGCGGACCGCGCATCTGCATCGGCAATCACTTCGCCATGATGGAGGCGGTCCTGCTCCTGGCCACCATCGGCCAGCAGTATCGCTTCCAACTCCTCCCCGATCCCCCGGTGATCCTCTGGCCGCTGGTCACCCTGGTGCCGATGTATGGGATTCCCGTGCACCTCGAACGGCGGGCCGGAGCACGCCCTTACGAGGAGGTGCCCGCCTCCTTCTGCCACAGCGTTTGACAGACCGGGCAGTCGCGGCGACGATGAACAGTCACCCGCTGAAAGGTCATGATGCGCAGATCACAGAGCAGCAAGCTCCCCAGGAGCGGATTGCCCAGTCCGCTCAGGAGTTTGATCGCCTCCATCGCCGCCATGCACCCGATCATCCCCGCGACGGCCCCAAAGACAGGGAATTCGCGTTGCCACACGACCGGCGGCAGTGGATAGAGACAGGCCAGACAGGGCGTCCGCCCCGGGAGAATCGTGGTCAGTTGCGCCTCCAGTTCAAACATGGCACAATCGACGAGTGGTTTGCGCTGCTGGACCGCCTCGCGATTCATCAGGAGCCGTTCCTTGAACAACGGCGCGCAATCCACCACCAGATCGACGCGGCCAACCAGGTCGGCGACATTCTCCTCGGTGATGTTGCTGTCGATCGTTTCCAGGGTCAGCGTGGGATTGAAGGCGCGCAAGCGCTCGGCCGCCTGCTGCACGCGCGAGCGACCAATCCCATCATGACTCATCAAAAGCTGACGGTTCAGATCGTTCAAGCGCAAATTCCCGCCATGCGCCAGCACCAGGCGACCAATGCCGGCGGCGGCCAGTTCATAGGCCACCAGGCTCCCGACGCCGCCACAGCGCGAGATCAGCACCGAGGCGCCCCGGAGCCGCCGTTGCCCCTCCTCGCCAAACCCCTCCACCGACAGTTGCCAGCGCGAGCGCTCACGCTCCTCCTCAGTGAGCGGGGGTAACGGCTCCATGGCCCCCTCCTGCAATGGGAGTCAGCAGGGTGATAACCTCGCCCTCACGCAGCGGACGTGGCTCACTTGGTGACACCTGACTGTCACCGACGAACACCAGCAGGGAAGGTTGTAACTCCCCGCGAGCATCGAACAGGAGGCGCGGCAACAACCCGGGATGCGCCCGCCCCAGTTGACGCAATAAGTCAGGCAGAACGGCCCCTTCCGGAAGCGTGACCGATTCACTCCCTGTCCCAACCGCCAACCGCAACTGGGCCATGTAACGAACCACAACCATCATAACGCATTCCTCGGCACCGATCGCCCCGGGGCAGACCGCGCATCCGTCGGGGCGCCAACGAAGGCAGCCGAGCCCGACTGGGGACGCTCGGCCTGGTCGAGATCGCTCGGCAAGGCCTGCCTCCGTACCGTCCCCTGCTCGAGCACCAGCAAGACATCGGCGAGCACCCGCGCCTCGGTCAGGCTGTGCGTCACGTGCAGGGTGGTCACCCCGGTTTCGTGCTGCACCCGACGCAACAGTTCATACATCCCCGCACGCGTGGATTCATCGAGCGCACTCAGCGGCTCATCGAGAAGCAGAATGCGCGGTTGATAAGCCAGCGCCCGCCCCAGCGCCACCCGTTGTGCCTCGCCACCGCTCAATCCCTGCGGACGACGGGGCAGCAACGGCCGTAGCTCCAGCAAATCGGCCAGTTCCCCAACGCGCCGTTCGATGGCGGCTCGCGTCCAGCGGCGAATCATCAGGGCGAAGCCCAGTTGTTCGCGCACCGTCATCGTCGGAAAGAGCGCCAGATCCTGGGGCACATAGCCGATATCGCGTTCGGGGGTTTTCAGGCGGGTGACCTCCCGCCCCAGCAGGGTGATGCGCCCGGCGACGATCGCCTTCAAGCCGCACAGCGCCTCCAGCAACGTGGTCTTGCCGCTGCCAGTCTTACCCATTAACACCGCATACTGAGCCGTGCCAATCTCAAAAGAGACATTGTCGAGGCGAAATAAACCACTTTGCACACAGAGCTGCTCGACAGTAATCATGCGTGCTCACTGCACCTTGCTTTCAGAGCCGCCGCAACGAGGCCGTGTCATTACCATACACTCGCACGATAAGCAGCACAACCAGCGCAGCCGCCACCATCAGCAGGGAAACGGCGACCGCTCCCTCAATGTTGCCGATGCTCAGTTCGAGAAAGACCGACGTCGGCAGCACCTCGGTATACATGCGCGTGGCGCCGGCGAAGATCAGAATGGGCCCAAATTCTCCGAGCGCCCGCGCCCAGGCCAGGGTGGCCGCCGTGATCAACCCGCGCCGCGCCTGGGGCAACACCACGAGCCAGAACGCCTGACTGCGGCTGCACCCGAGTGTCAGGGCGACCTGTTCATGCCGCAACGAGATCTCATCAAAGGCCGCGCGCATGGTGCGCACCGCGAACGCCGCCGATACCGAGAATTGCGCCAGGATGACGCTGGGCACCGCATAGGTGATCGGCACAAACTGTTGCACCCATCGCCCGGGCGGCGTTTGGAACAGGATCAGCAGACTGAGGCCAATTACCAGCGGAGGGAGCACAATGGGAATATCGAGGATGGCGTCGATCAGACTTCGCCCGCGAAAGGGGAACCGCGAGAGGAGATAGCCCAGCGGAACTGCCACCCACAGTGACAGAATCGTTGTCAGTGTACACGAAATCAGGCTAAGACGGATGGCGTACTGAATCTCGCGACTGCGCAACGCCTGCAGAAGGTGATCCGGAGTGGTGAAACAGGCGTCCGCCACCAGCATCGCCAGAATGAGTACAAGGTACAGGCCACTCAGCACTCCGAGCGCCAGATAGAAGGGGACATCGGATCGAGCGCGCGGGGGGGCGAGCGCACTTCCAGGTTCCTGGTTCATTGCGCTTTCCACTTGAAGCCGGCAGATTCAAACCGTTCGCGTGACTCCCGCGAGCGAATGGCCGTCAGCAAGCGCTCGGTTAAATGCCTGTGCTGCGACTCCTTGCCGATGGCGAAGGGCTGCTGCGCGACAGCACACGGGATGTCGATACGGATCGCTTCCAGTTCGTCGGCGGCGACCGTCCCGTTGCTGATGTAGGCAATCACCGCGTCGAGCGATCGGACGCGCAACTGGTTGACGAGCATATCGCCGGTGGGAACGCGCACCTTGACATTGTCCATCACCCGGTCCTGCAAGCCGCTCTGCTTCAACGTTTCCTGAGTGAGCGCCCCCATGGCACACTGCTGTTCATGCCCCACGCCAACACGCAGCCCCGGTTTGGCCAGATCTTGCAGTGAACGAATCTTGTGCGGATTGCCCTTGAGCACAAGTATCACCAGCTGATTGCTCGAGATAACGTTTTCATCCAGAAAGAGATCGTGAACCTGGGTCATGAAGGAGCGGTCGCAGGCAAAATAGGCGTCCGGATGCTCGCCAGCTTTCATCTGCGCCACCAGAATCCCGCAGCCATTGTAAATCGTTTTGATCGGGGGAATGCCTTCGCGCGCCTCGAAGGCCCGCAGGGTGTCCTGAAGCGCGGGGCGCAGCATTGAGCCGGCCAGCAGATGCAACTGTGGCTTCTCCGCCCAGGCATCGCCCTCGATCACCGGGAAGCCCGCCTGAGTAAACTGCTTCAACCCGCGATCGCGCGCCGTCAGATAACGGGCAAAACGCAGGGCGGCGGACGGTTGCGCCGTGCTGCGCAGCACTCCCAAGGCAATCTGGCTGCGCACTCCCCGTAACTGCGGAATCACGACCGCCTCCAGTTCAGGATACTGGCGCACCGTGACATCCCAGACAATCCCGGCATCGACGGTGCCCACCTTGACGTCGTTGGCGACATCCGTCACCGTGCCCTTGAAAACATGGGTGTGCTGCTTGACCGCCTCCCACTGCTTGCTCTTCTCCAGCGTCGCACGGGTGAGTTTGCCGATGGCAGCAGCGTCGGGGTTGGCCTGGGCCAGACGCACCTCGGGGCGCAGCAGGTCGTCCAGCGTGGCAATCTTCCTGGGGTTCCCCTTCTGCACCGCGATCACCGGCGACATCTGGCCAATCTCCAGAGTCTCGTCGATCAGGCTCTTGCCCCGTGCCTGTTCCAGATAGCTGGTATCGGCAGGGATGTACAGGTCGCCACGACGGCTCAGGGCGAGATTGGTCAACAACGTTTCCGATCCGCCATATTGCAATTGCACCCGAACGCCGTATTCCTTCTCATAGTCCTGGGCGGTCTTTTCCACCGGCACCTTGAGACCGGCGGCACAGTAGACGAGGAGCGAGCCTCCCTTACTATCCAGGTCGCTGCGCGAGGGATCCCAGAGCAGATAGGCGCCAAGGAGCACGAAAAGGACAATCGAGCCCAGAAAGGCAAGCCAGGCGGCATTGGTCTGGCCAGCGCGGCGCGGCGAACGGTGCATGCCAGGGACCTCCAGCAAGGCGCAGGCGAGCGCAATGGCTTATGGGGAGCGGCGCGAACGTCGCGAGAGATGCCAGGTCCATCCCCCCGTCACAAGCACCAGCCCCCCCGCAAGGATCAGCACCATCGGCGAGAAGGACCGGGGACTCGGTTCTTCCGGCTGAGCGCCACGGACCAGCGCGACCGCCTCCGGTTTACGCTGCGGGATGGGAATGCTCTCCCCCTCGCTGCTGACCTGCTGTGGGCCCTGCCAGTCGGCCACCAGCAACAGCTCAAAGCCGGGGTGAAGGGCCTTCAGATCGCACGAACAGGCCGCGATCAGCGTCCCCGCCGTCTTCTCAATGTTGTTCGCGGTGATCCCCGCCCCGATCAGCCCATTCAGGACACGCCCCCGGCCAAAGACGGGAAACACCATCGGCTTTTTCAGATCCGGTAAATCCTCTTCACTGTGCACCAGCGACGCCACCAGGAGGGTTTCGGCGGGATCGTTCCGCGCCACGCGGATCAGGGAAAAGCCAAGGCGATAGGGGATATCGCTGCGGCGCAGCTCATCGTCGGCATCGTCGGTCAGTTGAGGGAGTTTGAGGCGGGTCGGCAAGCGCTCCAGCTCGGTGTGCAGCAGTGCGGCGGCCGGTTCGTCCTGCATGGGGTCGCCGCTTTCGACCAGGAGCCAGACAGCGGTGTCTCCGTTCAACAGCCGGCGCACCAGTTCGCGGCGAACGGGGGAATCGAGTAGCCGATCGAGATTGGTCGCCGTTAGCGCGCCGGACCAGAGCGTGGTCTCGATCCGAGAGGCGCGCGGGTAGCGCACCAGCACACAGGGCAAGGGCGGCGCCCCCTCCGCCTCGTAGAGCGCCACCCGCTGGGGATCTGGTTCCGCGGCCAGGTCCACGCGCTCCAGCACGAGATTCACCGGCGCGGTCAGATCCTCACGTGCCTCCTGCAAGCGAGTCACCAGGGCGCGCTGACTGGCATCGAGCGGTCCGCGGTGGACCACGAGGACTTCAAAGGGATCGGGAGCCCAGCGTTCCAGCGCGTAGCGGAAGACCGGGACATTACACGCCGGCGCATGCGGAGGCATCCCCAGAAGCGCCACCGCAAGAAGAACCATCCCGCGCCACCGCATCACGCTTACCACCCTTCGGCGAGAATCTCGATTCCGCTCAGAATACTCTTCTTCAAACGAGCATCGGCACAGGGCGTCAGTTTCACGGTCAATTCGTCGCTCACTGTCACACCTTTAAACTCACGAACCAGCCCGCGGTTCCGGCCGCCTGCTTCCTTGACCACATCAATCCGGTCAAGCACCGTCTTCCCCTGCACCATCACACTGAAGATTCGCTCCCCGCGCGCCACCTCTTCCAGTTCGGCAAAGTGCAATCGAATCGTGTAGGTGCGTGGCGCAGCGTTCCGATCGGCCAAAGCGACGGTCAATGTGGTGAGGCCGGTCGCTGCCGACGACGCTACCCAGGACCGCTCCCCCGCCTGGACCTGGGTCTGATGATGGCGCACCACGGTGGGTTTGTCGGGTGTGGTTTTGATGGTGACCCGCGGCGAAGAGCCTCCCGTACTCGGAAACTCCAGCCACAGGGTCCCGCGCTCGTCCTTGCGATCGCCAGGTGCTCCCAGGTTGATCCCCAGATGACGAATCGGTCGCTTGCGGTCGCTGGTGCCGAAATAGGTCCACAACTCGGCCTCGGGCATGTGAATCAGCCCGACCGAGGTTTGATTCTGATAGTTGCAGGTGCAGGTGCGTGTATAATCCGGCGCGGTGAGCACCCCGCCCGCAACGATCAGGTTGTTGGTGCAGCTGGAGCGGAATCCTCCCAGATTCGCCGTTCCGCCATCGTTGCACAGGTCGAAGAACCCCGCCGCCCCCGAGCGGAAGGTGAGCAAATGTTCGGACGCGGCCGGGGTGTTACAGCCATAGCCGCGCGTCCAGGTCCAGTTCACCTCTTCGCCACTCAACGGATCCTGCCTGGTTCTGATCTTGCCCGTGAGCAAATCACAGGCGCTCCCGGCCATGAGAATGGTATCGCCGTGAATCATCGCGGGCCCCGCGTGCTTGCTCTCGAACCAGAGGACCGCCCCGTTGCTCCCTCGATAGGTGCGCATCCCCTTGGGTTCATCGGTCAGGGTATCCCGGGCCACCCGCCCCGATTCGACGAGCAGATCCCGCTCCTGCGAATAGCTCAGCCAGGTGCCAAAGACCTCGTGTTCGGTGCTCCAGACTTCCTTCCCCGAGCGCAGCTCATAGGCGACCAGACGCGGCTTGAACGGGGGTTCCTCGCCGCGCCGTTTCAGTCGGCTCAATTGCAGCCCCGAGAGGCGATCAATGCAGTAGATCCGTCCCCCGCCGATGCAGATCGCATTGTGCCGAAAGCCACAGCGTGCCTCCACCGACCACAGGACCTTCCCCGTGTGGCGATCCATCGCCACCAGTTTCTTGCTCGACGAGAAGTTATCGTTCTCCAGGGCAGACTTCTTGCTGAGCAATTTCTCGACCGCCCCTGTCTTGGTATCGGCAGGATCCTTGTCGTCGCCGTTGTCCTTCTGTTTCTCCAGCAACTCCTTCGCCTTCTTGGGATCGAAGAGCGGATCGCCCCCGCCGATCAGATAGCGATCGTGCACATTGAGATACCCCCACAACGAAGGATTGGGCCCCTCGTTGCCGGGCAAGGAAAAGGTATTCAGCCGTGCCCCGGTGGCCGGATCGAGCCGCAGGCAATGTTTGCCGTGAACGACATAGATACCGTCGCTGAGCGAAACCAGGTTACTCCCGGCGGCATTGGCACCAGGCTGATGGGACAGATTGTTGTAGAGAACGCCCAGCCCCGGCAGCGAAACCTGCCAGAGCACGCGCCCGGTGTAAATGTCCTGGGCACGTAGCAAATCGACGCCTTCGATGATCAACCGCCCATCGACCACCTGAGGCTGCGGGCCATGGCCGTGGCGCGGCAAAATCCCTTCATTGGACGATCCGCCAAACCAGAGCAATCCCAGAGGCGCCTTGACAATGCGATCACGCGAAACGCGGGTGTTGGAGGCATCGGCATGCTCGTGGGTCCAGTTGGCGGACCCTGGCAAGGCCCCCTCGCGGCTGAGCAAAAGGTGCTCGCCCTCGGTGCGCACCCGGGCGCCTTCCAGTCCACATTCCAGCAAGGTGCGCGCAAAGGCAGCTCGCTCCTCGGCCTTGACGGGCAAACACGCCACCCCGCCGTAGGGCCGCAGCGCATGAAACATCTTCGCCAGGAGCGGTTTGCGCCAGCCCTCAGCTGGCCTGTCCTCCATCACCATCTGGCTCGCCAGATAAGGGGGCAACGACGCCTCCAGTGGCCCCGCGGACACCACCGTGACCCGCTCCGCGGCGAGGTTGAGCCCACTCAGGCGTGTGCGAAAGGCGTGCGCCCGCCTGGTGTCTGGCTCGATCACCACGAGACGCAGCGTGCTCTGCTGCACCAGTTCCTCGATGAGACGCCCGCTCCCCACTCCCCATACCACGGCATACCCCTCGCGCACCCCGGTTTTCTTCAGGAGGGCGCTGGCTCTGTCGGTCCAGCGATCTGCTTCTGCCGGACGAATCGACGCCAGAGGGTGTTTCCGCACGAGCATTTCCCGGGCGCCGAAGCAATAGATCGTGCCGACGCGTGTGACCGCGAAGAGGCGCTCATCGGCAGCGATCAACGTCCCTACCTCGCCGTCCACCTCGGCCTGCCAGGAGGGTTCGGCGGGTTCCCTGGTCAAGGGAAGGTGGAACGCCTGCACCTTGCCGTCCCCACCCACGAACAGGCGGTTCCCTGCGCGGATCAGCGTGGTGTTGCCCGGGATGTCGGCCGAGCCGGTTTCGCGCACCTTCCACTGCGCGGTGATACTTTTCACCCCTTTGCGATCCGCTTTCTCGATTAATTCAATGGCGCTCGCTTTCAGATCATACGCGCGGCAGTCGTGGTTGCGGGCCACGTGCAAGACCTCGTCGCCAAACACGACCCGTTCGCCGGAGGGTGCCAGGTATTTCCCCGTCGCGAGGTGAAAGAGGTCCCCCCCATTGAAGACGAGTTCGCCCGCGGCACAAACCAGCGATCCGCCGCCTCGCTTGCCATTCTCCGCGAGCAAATAGTAGAGCAACTGCCCGGTGCGTCGATCGTAACAGGCCGGAACGGACCGTCCGCCCGGGACCAACAGCCGATCGCCCGCCACCACCAGCGGCCCCTGCGGCGCCACGCCTGCGAACGCCTCGGCATTGTGCGGTTGCTTGATGAAGAGCGAGCCATCGCCGTCGTTGGTCCAGAGAATCTTGCCGGTGCGTGCATCGACAGCATGCAGAAAGATGCCCATGAACGGCCAGATGCCGGCGGCAAAATAGAGAGTGTTGTCCGCCAACACCGGCGCCCCCCGCGCCGGCCAGGTTGAGATCAGACGCTCGTTACCGAGGATCTTCCGATCCGACGGGCCACCTCGCACCTTCCAGAGAAGCGTGCCGTTGGCAGAATCCAGACAATACAGATAGCCATCATCACTGACAAACGCGACCCGGTTTTCCCAGGCCACCGGGGCATAGCGCACTGGCCCTTCTGCCAGGAAGCACCACAGCTCAGCGCCCGTGCGGGTATCGTAGGCGCGCACACTATCATCCCAGGAAGACCCAAGAAAGAGCCGGCTTCCGAGTACAACTGGCTCGTAGACGGTATCGAGTTGCATCCGAGGTTGATCGGGCCAGGCAGGCTTCAGAGCCGGAAGTTGCCGTTGCCATTGCAGATGCAACTTCGCCGGGAGTTGTTGTGCGCTGCAGGCCGTCCGTCCAGCATCGTGGCGCCACTGGGGCCAGTCGGCAGCCTGCCCAGAGCCAGTGAACAGAAGCGCAGACAGGATTGCTACCAGGAGATGGCGAGGACGGCAAGGCATGAGGAGATCCTTCGCGCGGCAAACTCATGCGGCAGGGTGGTTGGCAAGCTCAATCGAGGAGACACGCTTCGCGAGTGCAGGTTGTCCGCGGCGACCCAGCGCGCGAAGAGTGCCAGGAAGATTGTATCCTCAGCGCGGAACGGGAGCCAAGAAGATTTGGGGAATAGGGAGTTTTCAGTGTTCAGTTTTCAGTTTTCAGGGGGGAAGGAGAGGGCGAGCGGGTGAGCGGGGCGCCGTCTCGCTCAGACAATCACCTTCTGGCGGTACAGTTCAAACGCGATCTCCCAGGCCGTCCACGGATGGCTGAAGACCTCCGCCGAGGACGCGACCTCTTCACCCTCGGCGGTCAGCCGCACGGCGGGCGTCCACCCCTTGCCCGGCACCTCGCGAATCAGCAGAAACGCCTCGTTCTGATTGGGAGCGGTCACCTTGATGACGTGATCGCCAACCGCTTCGAGTTTCCCCTGACGCTGTTTGAACCAGAAGGGGGTGGTGGGGGGAGTGGTGGACATCGGTGTTTCCTGGGATCTCGCCAAGTCGAATCGTTCCTCTCTTGCCACGCCCCCACCAACGGCAGAAGCGCGCGGCAAGAGATCCACTCAAAAAACTAGCGACGCGCGCCCGGCGCGACCAGTCACGGTCCCTCGCGCAAACATTGCAGCATCACGGGGTGAATCAGGCCGTTGCTGGCGACCGCATCGGTTGCATAGGGGTCATAGGGCGAGCCGTCGGTGTTGGTGATCGTTCCGCCGGCCTCGCGCACCAGCACCACTCCCCCTGCGACGTCCCACACATGGTTGTCGAAGGCATAGAAACCATCGAAGCGTCCCGCCGCCACATAGGCCAGGTTGAGCGCCGTCGAGCCGGTTCGCCGCAACGAACGCGTTCGCAAAGAGAAGTAGCGCCACCACGCGAGCGAGCGTTCCTGGCCGCGCATATCGGGCGGAAATCCCGTCGCCAGCAAGGCTTCTTCGAGTCGTGCGGCCTGGCTCACTTGCAGGCGCCGCGAACCCAGCCAGGCGCCCTGGCCCCGAGCAGCACGATACAATTCGCCGCGCGACGGCTCCAGCACCACCCCAACAACCAGCTCCCCGGCCACCTGCAGGCCGATCGAGACGCAGTACATTGGCACATCATGAACAAAATTGGTGGTGCCATCGATCGGATCGATGATCCAGGTGGGCGGAGCATCGACGCCGGGCCGATTGTGCCCCGACGGCTCTTCTTCGCCCAGAAACTGGTGGTCGGGAAAGCGCTCGTGCAGATAAGAGCAGATCGCCTTTTGCGAGGCGACATCAGCATCGGTGACAAGATCAAAGCGCCCCTTCTCGCGCACCTGAAACGTGCCACGCCATTCTTCCATCACGGCGGCCGCTCGACGAGCCGCTTCACAGGCGGCTTCCAACCATTCGGTCAACTGCGTGTCAGTCATCGCACCCACATCCTGAAAAACGAGGAGCCGCAGGCGCCGATTGAGAAGCAGCGGCCCGCGGCTCTCCGCTTAACCGATCCTCCCTGCTGCGGCATGATCCTCACTTATGATATTCAACCCAGGTGCGCCCGCTACGATCGAAGTGAATCTCCACATTGCCCTGCCGACCGTAGTTGAACTCCAGCTCGCGGCGGAAATGTACCTTGACCTTGGGGCACCCGTTGGGAAGGTTGAAGCACACCTGCACCGGGCAGCCCGTGAAGGGATGAACGAGCATCACCTGATGGGAACCACAAACCGGCTTGAAGACCGAGGCAAATTCGCGCACGCTCAGCGGCCGAGCAAGCGGCGCGGGGGTGACAATGGTGGCCGACGGGGCGGGCGAGACTGAGGGGGTGAGCGCTGGCCCAGGCAACGCTTGCGGCACCACCTGAGGCACGCCGGACGCGGGCGGTGCAATCTCCAGCGGCAAGCCAGGCGGAGGTGCGACCGGCAGACCGGGCGCTGGGGCGGGGACCGGCGTGGTCATCACCTTGCGGGTCCTGGTTGGAATGGCGATCTGAATGCAGTTCGGCGTATTGCAGCCGATGCGCAGACCGAAGCCGCCAATCTGCAGAACGACGTCGGCCCGACTCACGTCCGCCGTGAGCCCAAGGATCGCGAGCGTCAGAATTCCAGTGGCAAGGGTACGTCGCATGGGTCGCTCCTGGGAGACAGCCATTGGCGCTGGGTGCAGGTGTTCTGCCCATCGTGCGGAAGAGAGCAGAAACCACCTTTAATCCTATTGTATCATCCCGAGTCAAACGCGAGAAGCATGAAGAACTTGCGCAATCTTCCTCTCTTGCCACACCAGAGGGCAGAATAGAAAGACGTCTGCTGCCGCCCCTCTCCGGGGAGGACTTCTGCATAGAATAAACAAGGAGCATAGTCGCCGAGCCCCACCGCTCGGAAGCGGTCCCTTTCCTCCCGGCAGGATCGTGCTCGGCGGATACCCCTGTTGATGGCCTGTCTGGTCGTCTCCTGTTTTCACGTCCTGACACCCTTCCGAAGGAGAAGAAGCATGGGCACGGCCCCAATCCTCGACGCGGACAATCAGCAGAGTTTTGCCGAAACGGCGATGCGCCTCGGCGGCAAGAGCGAGGAGGAAGCGCGCCGCCTGGGCGCGGTAGACAAGGCCGACGAGCAGGTGGAATCGCTCTTTGAACAACGCTATCGCACGGCGCACAGCCCGGTGCATCGCGCTGTCTGGGACGCCTCATTACCGCTCGATCAATTTGCTGCGCCGCCCCTCTCCGCCGGCGAACCCTGCGATGCCGCCATGCAACGCTCGCTGGAAGTCGTTCGCCGGCGCCGCGACGCAGGCACCGTGTACGGCGAAAATGGCAAACTCGACCCTGGCCTGCTCGCCGAACTGGGTCAAGCTGGCTACTGGGGGATGCTCATCGATCCGAAGTTTGGCGGACAGGGCGCCTCGTTCGCGCGCTTCACCAACTTCCTCACGCGCATGGCGACGATCGATCCCATGGTGGCCGGGCTGGCCTCGGTCCATGGCTGCATTGGCGCTGTCGATCCCGTGCGCGCTTTTGGCACTCCCGAACAACAGGCCCGTTTCCTCCCCCGCCTCGCCAGCGGAGAAGCTCTCTCCGGCTTTGCTCTCACCGAACCGTGTGCTGGCTCCGACCTGACCGCCCTGCGCACCACCGCTACCCTTGTTGGCGATCATTATGAAGTCACGGGCGAAAAGCTCTTTATCACCAATGTGATCCCGGGGCGCACCATTGGCCTCGTGGTACTCCTCGAGGGCAAACCGGCGGTACTGATCGCTGATCTTCCCCCGGAAGAGAACGAGCAGTTCCGCATCAAATCGTATGGTCTGTACGCTCTGCGTCATGCGCACAACAACGGGTTGCTCTTCAACCGTTTCCGGGTGCCGCGCGAGAATCTGCTTACCCCACCGCTGGGCGATGGCTTGACAATCGCCTATCACGGGTTGAACCTCGGCCGGTTGGCGTTGTGCGCCGGCGCCGCAGGGACCATGCGCGTGATGCTCGCCAACTTGCTGCCCTGGGCCGCCTTCCGCCGCACCTATGGCCAGGCCATCAATACACGTGAACTGGTGAAACGCCGGATCGCGCGCCTGGCAGGGTTGATCGCAGGGTCCGATGCGCTGGTTGCCTGGGGATCGTGGCTGATCGATCAGCATTATCGCGGCGAGCTGGAATGCATCATCGCCAAGATCTTTGGCAGCGAGGCGATGAAGGAAGCCGCCATCGAGCTGTTCATGAAGACCCATGGCGGACGCTCGTTCCTCAAGGGCCATCTCTTTGGCGATAATGTGTACGACTTCCTGGCGCCCTGCATTTATGAAGGTGAAGGCGAGATCCTGGGCCTGGCCTTCTTCAAGTCGCTGGTGAAAGAACATGGCAAGGCGTTCTTCGAGCCGATTGGCAAGGCGCTGCAGCAACAGGGCATTCGTACATTCAATCCGCTCAATCCCTCTCATGCGTGGAAGTTGCGCAGAGAGTTAATGGCCTACTCGCGCTGGATGATGGGGCAGAAACTCGGTCGGCGGCCCCGGGTGGATCTGGCCGGGCTCGATCCCCGACTGGCGGAGCACGTCGCCTTCGCCCAGAGTCAGTTCGACCGGTTCCCGGTCGAACTGAGCAGCACGATGCGCAAGCATCAGCTCAAACTCCCCGATCGGCAGTGCCGCATGGCCGAACTCTCCCAGCGCGTGCAGGATGCTGTGGTCATCCTGGTGACCGCCCTGTGGGCACATGGCAAGAAGAATGAAGTGGCCACCCTCTCTGCCGACATGTTGTGTCAGGATCTGCGTCGTAAACTGACCGGCCAGCGCCCGGAAGATCGCCACTTCCGCGACGCAGGCAAACTGGCCGAGGTGATCCTTTCGGGTGGGTTTGATGAACTCACCGGAATCCCCGTCGGTGACATCCTGATGCCCTACGAAAATCGCTGAGCACACAGCCACGCCAGGAGAGAGGCTCCAGTCGCTCTCCTGGCGTTTTTTCATGGAGTTCGCTCAGGACGGCGAGCCCCTGCCCAGGAGATTCGCCCCAGCCACTGGAGGAACCTGCCTCATGCCCTTTCCCTACCCACCCGTCCGCACCCTCGCTCTGCTCGTCTTGCTCGTCCTTCCCCGAACGCTCCCGGCCGATGAACCGACGAAGTCCGACTCCGGGGAGCCCACTCGCCCGGTCGTGCCTGGCAAGGAACCGCCGGTGAAGGCCCCCACGCGGGTGGAGGTTAAACCCGAGGCGCGCGACGACCAGATTCGAGAGCGGTTGGAGAGCATTCTGCGCTCGACCGAGTGGTTCCAGGCGCCCCGAGTGAAGGTGCAGGAAGGAGTGGTCTTCCTCGAAGGGCATACCACCCAGGAGGAGTATCGGAAATGGGCTGGCGATCTGGCGCGCAACACCCAGGATGTCGCCGCCGTGGTCAACCGCATCGAGGTGACCCAACCCTCGCCGTGGGATTTTTCGCTCGCGTTGGCGGGGTTGGGCGATCTGTGGCGCGATACCCTGACTGCTCTCCCCATGATCCTCTTCGCCCTGCTGATCCTGTTCCTCTTCAGCATCCTGGCCGTGCTGGCGACCCGAGCGAGTTATTTTCTGCTGCGCAACCGGATCACCGTATCACTGTTACGCGATGTGATCTCGCGCTGTGTGGGGCTGCTGGTGTTTCTGCTGGGGTTGTATGTGGTGCTCAAGATTTCAGGGCTGACCCGACTGGCCCTGACGGTCCTGGGCGGCACTGGCTTGCTCGGGTTGATCATCGGTATCGCCTTTCGCGACATCACCGAGAACTTCCTCGCCAGCATTCTGCTCAGCGTGCAGCGCCCGTTTCAGGTGGGGGATCTGGTGGATGTCAATGGTATCATGGGGTTTGTGCAACAATTGAATGTGCGCACCACCATGCTGATGACCCTGGCCGGCGAACAGGTGCAAATTCCCAATTCCACGATCTACAAAAGTGTTATTCGCAACTACACCAGCAACCCCAACCGGCGAGAAGATTTCGCCCTCGGCATTGGCTACGAGGCAGACATCACGCAGGCGCAGGAGATCACCCTGCGCGTGCTGATGGAGCACCCCGCCGTTCTCCTCGAGCCCGAGCCCTCGGTGCTCGTGGAGAGTCTGGATAACACCATCCTCCTGCGCAGCTATTTCTGGTTGGATGGGAGCAAACACAGCCCCGGGCGCGTGAAATCCTCAGTGCTACGGCTGGTCAAGCGGGCTTTTCAGCAGCATGCGATCCCCATCCCTGATACGGCGCGCGAGGTGATCTTCCCGTCGGCAGTCCCGGTGCAGCTGGTGGAGGCGCGGCAACAGAACAGGAACACAGACCATGCGGCGTCTCCCGTACGGCCGCAGGAATCCCGCTCGATCTCAACCCAGGCCGAAGGCGGGCTGCACACCGAAGCACATCAGATCGAGGAACAGGCCAAACAGGCGCGCGGTCTGAACGAAGATGACAACCTGCTGACGGAGTCCAGCAACAGATCCCCCACGGGCTGAGCGGCTGTCAGGTCGGCGGATTGTTCAATTGCTGTTCAAGCTCCGGGCAGCGCTGCAACTTCTGATCGCGTTCGCCTCGCGCCAGGAGATAGATGCCCGGAACCTCCAGTTTTTCGCTGGCGGCCAGACGGCACGCGGCCTGGCGTGTTTTGCTGGCGGCGTAGGCAGCGGCAAGGCAGGTGGGACAGACAAGCGCGTAGGTCTTCAACTCGGCGGTTACCCCATCGCTCCAGGCGGCGGCAATCTTGTAGACCGCCAGCTCATGGCATCCCGACCACGAGCAATACACGGGATAGGGAGGCATCGCGGCCATCAGTCGTGCTCGAAGGGGATGGGATCGCCGTTGACCTGCGCCAGAGCGTTCATCGCAGCGCGCTGTTCGGCTTCCTTTTTGTTCCGACCCCAGGCGCCCGCGTAGCGATGCCGACCGATCACCGCCGCAATCTTGAAGCACTTGCTGTGGTCGGGGCCTTTCTCGTCGAGCAGCAGATATTGCGGAGTGGCATTATACTCACGCTGCGCCACCTGTTGCAGCAGCGATTTGAAGTTGCGTCCACTGGCGCTCTCGGCGACCTCCTCGATCTCTGGCCCGAGGTAACGCAGCACAAAGGTGCGCGCCGGTTCGAGTCCGCCATCCAGATAGACCGCGGCTACCAGCGATTCAAAGACATCTGCCAGGATGCTCGGGGGGACAACTCCATCCACACTCATCCCCCGCCCCAGAAAAACAAACTCCCCGAGATGGAGTTGTTCACTGAAGCGTGCGCAACTGCGCCGACTCACCACGTCGGATTTGATCTTGGTCAAATCGCCTTCTTGATAGTCGGGGAAGCGCAAATAGAGTTGTTCGCAGCAAATCAACCCCAGGATGGAATCTCCCAGGAACTCCATACGTTCATTGGAGGCAAGACGGGTGTTTGCCCCCGAGGCATGGGTCAACGAGGCTCGCAACAATTCTGGTTGACGGAAGCGATAACCGATGGCGCGCTGGCACTCTTCGAGAATCTCGGCCTCGCGTTCCGACGTCAATTCGTCAGCCATGATGCCTATCACAATCAGATGAAAAACCCTCGTTTGAAGTTATCACCGCTCCGAAGGCTTGTCAACCGCACAGCCGAGCGCGCGGGGAGGTTGCGCCAGACGCCATCCATCACGCCCTGCGATACCTGCCTTATCCGTTGGTTGGGTAGAATCGCCGTACGCAGAGACTGGCATTGTCTCTCGGCGTCGGGTAGACTGCCAGTCGCATGACAATCCAGAACCGCCGACGGCGCACGACTCGCGTTTGCCTTTACGAGTATTCGCCATGTCTCAGCCCAGTTGCGATCGCAATTTACTCTTCGGGATTCTCGCCCTGCAAATGGATTTCGTCTCGCGTGAGGCGCTGGTCGGCGCCATGCACGCCTGGGTTCTCGCGAAAACCACTCCCCTCGGACAGATCCTGCAGCAACAGGGGCATCTGAGCCCGGAACGGTTGGAGTTGCTCGAGGCGCTGGTGGCGGAGCACCTGAAACAGCACCACAACGATCCCCAGGAAAGCCTGCTCGCGCTCAGTTCGGTGCGTTCGTCAGTGCGCGTCGAACTGGAGCAACTCGACGATAGCGACGTGCAGGCGAGCCTGGTCCACGTCTCCTCCGGGGCAGCCTTCCACACCACAATCCCGGAGGATCTGCACCCTGGAGCCAACCCGGAAACGCGCTACCGGATCCTGCGGCCTCACGCCAAGGGAGGGTTGGGCGAGGTGTTTGTCGCTCGGGATACCGAACTCAAACGTGAAGTGGCCCTCAAGGAAATCCAGGAGTGTCATGCCCACCAGCCGGAAAGCCGCGCGCGTTTTTTGCTCGAAGCCGAGGTCACCGGCGCGCTTGAGCATCCGGGGATTGTCCCGGTCTACGGGCTGGGCACCTATGCCGATGGCCGCCCTTTCTATGTAATGCGCTTCATCAAGGGAGACAGTTTGAAGGGAGCGATCGCCGCCTTCCACGCGCAAGAATTCAAGGGCCGCACGGATTCCGAGCGCACCTACGCCCTGCGCCAGTTGCTCGGCCGATTTGTCGATGTCTGCGAGGCAATCGCCTATGCGCACAGCCGAGGGGTTCTCCATCGCGATCTCAAGCCGGGCAATATCATGCTGGGCAAGTACGGCGAAACGTTGGTCGTCGATTGGGGCCTGGCCAAGGTGGTCGGGCAGGCCGAGGTGGAGCGGACCGAGAGCGTGGTGCGCCCTTCCGGCGAATCATCGCTAACCCAGACCGGGAAAACCCTGGGAACGCCGGCCTACATGAGCCCGGAGCAGGCCGCGGGCAAGCTGGACGCGATCGGCCCCTGGAGCGATGTCTACAGCCTGGGAGCAACGCTGTACACACTCCTGACCGGGCTGGCTCCCTTTGTCGAAAACCATGTGGGCGCGTTACTCGCCAAGGTGGAACGTGGCGAGTTTCTCTCCCCGCGCACGGTGAACACGCGCGT
>JAKOSN010000120.1 GCA_029777335.1 Planctomycetota bacterium | reverse complement strand
CCTTGACTCACGAAGGTAACTGTCCCGGCGCCTGTCGTGGGGCGTGCTTCCCCGGGTTGGAGGTTGGTTAACGCCTCCTGCCAGGTGAAGGTCAGTGCGGTGGAGCCATAGCCCAGGCTACGCTTCCAGATGAGGGTGTCAAAGTCAGTCCCGCTGATGATCTGCGTGGGCGGATCGTTGAAGGAGTTCGCCACCACGTCGACGCCCGTGTTTTTGGGGATCTGGACCGACGCCGTCACCGGAATGCCGAGTACCGACCCGATGTGATAGATCGAGAGCCCGTCCTGGGTCGCGGCGTAGAGGAATCCATCCGAAACGGTGATTCCTTGCACCAGGGAGGCCGTTTGTACGGAGCCAGTCTGGATGTTATCTGGATCACTGACATCAACGAGCAGAATCGTTGTCTTCCCTTCCAGGCTGTTATTACTCGCGGCAAAGAGGCCGTTCCCCAGATCGAGAACATCCATCTTGATCGTCGGGGAACCAAGGGGATACTGGTTCTCGGTGACCAGGGTAGAGCCGAGAATCTGGGGCATTTGCGGGTTGGTGATATCCAGGACCGTCAAGGTGGTGTGACCAGAGAGTCCATCATTCACCCCTGGGGTGAATGGGCTCTGCCAGCCACCCGAACTCCCCACCACCAGGGCGCGATTACCCTGAATGGCGATGCCCTGCAACTGCACCGTCCCCGGAATGTCCAGCGTACCAAAGAGGGAGAGGTTGGTGGGATCGGTGGTGTTGATAACCAGCACGCGGCCAACACCCTTCTGGGTATCCCCTCCGGTGGAGGTTGTACTCACAGCGTACGCCACCTGATCATTGACCACGGCAGCGCCATTGACGTTGTACTGCCCCCCCAACCCGGACGCCGGGTTCAAGAGCACATCGGCGACCTGTGGGGTGGTAGGATCGCTGATATCCACAGCAACAACGTCCCCATTCTGCGCGGAGATCTGGTGGGAGAAGTTGTCGAAGGTGATCGAGGCGATCGGGAAGTAGACGGTATTCCCCTGAATTGCCATGCCGCGATAGAAGGGATAGTTGATCGCGGTGTTGCTGACCAGCGCGGGGTGAAGCGCATCGGTCAGATCGTAAATGAGCAGATGAAAGTTGCCGGCGTTGACAGTGAATCCCGACGCCACCAGGAGGTAGTGGCCCGTTACCTGATCGATATTATAGGTGTTGGTCGTGAGCACATTGGAGCCAAAGCTCCCCACCACCGTCGGATCGGTTGGATCGCTGACATCAACGATGTTGATATCCTTGTTGGTCGCCACATACGCCAGGGAACCATAAACGGCCACCTCATCCCCGGGGTTGGCTGTGGAGGCGGTCCCGGCGAGGGTCAATGGGGGAGGAAGGACGGTATTGACGGTGTAGATTCCCAACCCTGCAGCACTGGTTGCGTACAGACGGTTCCCCACGACCGCCATGTCATTGAACACCGCGGGGACAGAGGTACTCGTCACGACTATGTTACTGGGATCCCGGGCATCCACCAGGTAAAGCACGGGGTTGTCGTTGACCAGCGCCTGCCCCACCGCAAACAGACCGTTCTCGAGCGATTCGGCGGACACCTGGATAAAGTCCGTCGGCAAAACACCCGGGGTAACCAGCGTGGTTCCGAGCAATTTGGGGTGCGACGGATCGCTGATATCCAGCACCGAGAGAGTGAGATTTCTCGTCATCCCCGGGCCGTGGGTGCTCCCCACCACCAGTGCCCGATTCCCCTGAATGACGATGTCCTTGACCTGGAGAGTGGCAGGGATGTCCACTTCACCAAGCAGCGATAGTTTCGCGGGGTTGGAGTAATCGACCACCAGCACGCGGCCGACACCCGTCTGGAAGTCGTTTCCGGTCGCGGTGGTACTGGCGATATAAGCGATCCTGTTATTAACAAATGTGCCACCAAGTTGGAAGGTATCCCCTCCCGCCGCTGGTCCCTCGTTATTGAAGAGCACACTCGTCAATTGCGGAGCATAGGGGTAAGAGATGTCGATCGATAGGACGGTCCCGTGCTGGACGCCGTTGAAGGTCGCTGCCGTCATCACCAGAACCGTGTTCCCCTGGACAATCAGATCCTGAAGGAACGCGTAGTTGAAGGTTTTTGAACCCAGCAACTCCGGATTGAGCGGATCGGTCGCGACGGAGTAGATCAGCACACTCAGCTGGCCATTGTTGGTCGGGGTGCCGACGATCAGCCTCGTCCCGTCCACACGGACGATCGTGGGGCGGTTCGCCGAGATCAGGTCCTTGCCAAATGTGCTGAGCACCCTGGGATTGGAGGGGACGCTGATATCGACAATATCGATCCCATGGTTGCCCGCCACGTAGGCCAGGTGGCCATAAATGGCGACGGTCGAACTGACCGCAGTGGTTTGCACCTGCCCATCGAGCGTCAACGGCTCGGCCCCCAGGAGTTGGCTGCTGACCTGGAGCGTGTTGGTGACCACTCCATTGCCCGGGGGGAGTGTTGCGGGGCTGACGGTGAGACTGGCCGTCACGGGCGAGCCAATGAGCAGAGTCCCTGTTCCGATGCTTCCAGGCAACGGCGTCCCTGATTCATCCGCAACGGTCACGTCAAGGGTATAACTTCCCCTGGCGAAGCCGGTGGTGTTCAGTGTCCCAAGGTCCACGGTCGCCAGGGACGCCTGCAACCCGAGCGTGATGGGTACCCCTGAGGACGTGTAAACCGTATGCCCTGTGGCATCGACCACGGTGTAGGACACCAGGGCCTGTTGGACCTGGTTCACCACGTTCAGAACCTTCGCCGAGACATGCACCAGGCCGCCTGGATCGGTGAAGGTGGGATTTGGGTCCACCTCGGTGACGGCGACAAACGTGGAGCGCAGCGTAAGTTCGCCTGTCACGGCGCGCGTAATCTCTGGAGCGTCGTGTGCCGTGGCGGTCACTGTGAAGCCAAGGGGAACGAGACTGTTCCCTGTTTCGGTGAGGCTCAGAGTGAGGCGGTTGGGGCCGTTCGGGAGGTACTCCCCGGGATTGAGGGTGATGGATGTCTGGCTGAACGTTGCAATCACATTGGCAGGCAATCCGGAGACGCTGAGATCATAGGTCGTGGTACTTGCTCCGGTGTTCTGCAAGTTGATGTCGAAGTCACTGGAAACACCGGGCTGAACCACGGCGGAGTTGGAGGACAGGCTCAGGGTAAAGCGATGCGCGATCTCGTCGGCCAGCGTGGTGTCGAGTGTGTCCAGAGCGGTGCCCAAGCGGCGGACAGCCTCGTAGATCTCTGCGCTGGAGTTCGCAGCTTCCAACCCCGCTCTTGCCTCGGCGAGTCCGGGGGAAAACACATTCTGGAAGGGATCACTGGCCAGCATGCTGCGAGTCGAATCGATATTGCCCAGTGCCTGGCTCCGGTAGATGGCACTCTCTGGATGCTGAACGAGATTGGTCACCGCCGTGGCGAGATCACTGAGACGGTTCGCCAGATCGGTGTTTCCAAGCCGCTGCGCACTCACCGACAGGTTGGCGAGGGCATCGGCGCCCGGAACCACCAGGCGCACAGGAATCTGGACCGTTTGTGTCACCGGCGAAGCGACGGGCCCGTACGATGCCGTCACCGTCGTATTCATGGTGCTGTTGAGGACGGCGCTTTCAGTGGGTGTCAGGGTGATTGTTTGCGTTACCGTCTGTCCGACGGCAAGGCTCACTGGAGACAGTGTGCTCCCGGTGAGCCCAGAGGGGAGCGTGGTGCTCAGGTTGACCGTTTCGGGAACGTTGCCCACATCGGTCAAGGTGAGCGTGGCCGTGACGGATTCTCCCGGAGTGGTGTTCAGTGCGATTGGCGTGCTGGTGACCGTTACACCATGCACCTCGGGGACGACGAAGGAAACAGAGGTCGTCCTGGTGATGCCCGGATCGCTGGCACTGGTCGCGGTCACGGTGAAGGAGGCATCGGTGCCGGGCGGGGGCAGTTGGTGGATGCCATCCGGCTGGAGATACACACCGACAATGCCGGTTTCCCCTGCCGGGATGGTGACGCTCTCACTGCTGCGCAGGATGGTGAACCCCTGCGGCACGTCGGAGAAGGTAAGGTTGAACGTATCGGCGCTCGGGCCGTCGTTGTGGATCACCGCCTGGAACGCGGTCGGCAGTTGCGCTCCTTGATACGGCACGGTGAAGAGCGGATCCGGATTGACCGCCAGCGTGATCCCCGGAAGCGTGGGCGTAATGGTGACGTTGACCGTCGTTTGGGCGACCAGTTCCGGGTGGATCGTCGATTGAGCAACGATTTGAATTGGAAAGACTCCACTCTGGAGTCCTGGCGCGGGAGTGGCAGTAACCTTCCCCTTGTCGTCGATTGAAACTGTCCAGCCTGTCGGTGCCTGGGCGGTCAGGGTGTAGGTGTCCGCGAAGCTGGTATTAATGTTGGTTTGAATCGTGATGGGTGTGTTCTGATCGGTGGTGAATGCGCTGGGCGTTGCCGAGACGGTCAGCACGTTGGCAGCGTTTCCGTTCAGCGTGACGGCATCGAGATCACTTCCTCCCCCCGCCACGACGCTGATACTCCCGTTATATCCCGAGAGAGTAACGCCGTTGCTGGGATCGAGCGCCTTGCCACCGACACTCAGAGCGCCACTCCCAGCCCCAAGGCTGATGGTGCTGTCCGTCGCCGAAATCGCCACCGCCCCAGAAAAGTTCGGGGAGGAGGTCTGACCGCTTCCACTGAGCGTCGCCGCGGACGTGGTGATGGTGTACGTTCCAGCAGGGAGCAACTCGCCGTTCAGCCTGAGGCTGTCGGTCGTGAGAGTGATGGAGACGTCGCCAGTAACGGTCGCTGTGTAATTGTCCCAGTTGCCACTGACACCAAGATTGTTCTCCGCTGAGCCGTAGAAAGAAAGAGAACCAACCCCCTGGATCGAGTAGTTATTCTCTCCTGCGATTGTGAGCGCAACGTTCGTTGTGTTCTTCAACGTTATGATACCCTGACCGACCTCCCCTCGATTCGAAGTTACTTCTCCGTTTTCTAGGGCGAATCGGTCAGCTAGAAAATTGGTCACTACCTTCGAGTTCCATATGGAGCTCATCGATCCGGTCACAGAGTTCCTTGTAGACTCAATGATAGCATTGATGACTCCTGAGGGTAGCGTGGACTGCTGGCCAATATCACCTGACCCTATGCAAGACAGCGGTAGCCCGATCGTTGCTGGACTTGCAATAGTCCCCAGGGGAAGTGGTGGGTCTTTAGCTATGGCCGTCAAGCCCACAGCGATAGCGAGTTGAAATCCGGCCTCCGCGCGAATGAGCATTGATTGTGGACTGTCTGGGAGAAACGTAAAAGGTCGCTCAACGTATGCCTTAAACAGAGCGAGTTGTGCAGACTCCACAACTTTCTCTAGAATCCCGCTCGTCTGGAATCCTAACGCTAGTACTTTTAAACTTGCAGTAGAAACGTCAGCACTTGGGAGACCAGTACCAAAGTACCAGGGGTTGAATCGAATAATTAAGATAACAAAGGTTCCCAAGGCAAACCCTTGAGCAAACGCACCGTCTCGAAATAATTCTCTTTCTAAGTATCTCGCCAGTTGCTGAACAGCAGTCTCTTCGGCTATTCCTGCTCCGGCTTTCGGAAGATTCGAACCGTGATCCCCATTTTCGAGCACCCCAATCAATTCCCCAGTTAATGGTTTTACCTCGTACCAGCCAATCGCCGGCTTGCCATCCACTAATACGGCCTGCTCTGGCACGAAGACAATCCGTCCTTGGATGACAGCGTCGCTTATGCGCGCCTTGGCGTCATCCGATATCTGAAGCGTTGCGACATCTGCCACATCGAGGACTGTTATGATTTTAACCCCTTGATCTATAGCTTCCTTAAAAATGCTCAGAGTACTGGTCGGCGAGGGGTCTTCTTGTTGGGTTAACAGACTAAGTGCTTCGGTTTCTGCTGCATTATCTGCGATGCCTCGTGCCCCGTTGAAACCGAGCAAGGCATTGGCACCCTGACCAGCTGGCAGCAGAACTCGTATATCATCCTTGATCAGATCCATTTTTCGATTCAAAACTACCGACGATGGCGTTAAACCATTGTCCAAAGTAGTCGTGGCTATCGCAATACGCGGAGTGTCGAAGTATGCTCTCACCCGAGAAAGGCGCGCAAATTCTCGTGTGTATGCATCAGAAATAGATGCAGTAACGTCCAACTGCGCTCGTTCGCTTAGAACGAGAAAGTCTCTTGCGAGAGCATTCACCTGTTCATTATAAGCTGCTTTTTCGGCGGCTGATTCCACTGACGACATGAACTCCGCCAGCACTCTCCGCTGATTCTCCACTGCTTGCAACATGTGAATATCCGCTGCAAGTGACCTCGGATTGAATTGACTCGGAAATAAGTTAATTGATATTAGATCAAAATTACTAATCGCTGGGGAACCTGTCGGATCGACTGCCAGAGTAACATGCGAACCTGCCCCTTCGCGTGTTGCATATCCAATTCGATCGAGCAGAGTATGCGCATAGGTTTTTAAAGGCTGCTGCATTCCGCTTAGTGAAATGTCTAGAAAGACACCTGTGATTATTTGCTCACCAAATGGCAATCCAGTCAGAATCTCCTGGTACGAAGTCCCACGGATGATTTGATCTTGGCTCGGATCCGGGAAAGCTACATCACCGACTTCAATGTAAGGGCTGTACGTATTCACCACAGGAGAAAATGCTGCCGGAACCGATGTCAGATCAACAAAATGCCCGATCGTCAGCGGGCGTCCCACCAGGTCCACATCGTTGAATGTCTGGTCCAGAACGACTTGCTGCGATGTCCCTGGAATCCCCGTCGCCCCACTCAGGCTGTTCAGCGCACTGATCACCCCTGCAAATCCAGGGTAGTACAATTCCGCGATCAGCTTGACCTCGGTTTTCTGCCGCAGGTTGTCTGCGACCTCGCTGAAGGTGCCGGTCGCCGTTGTGAATGTCTGGCCAATCGTCGCTCCGGCCATCAGGGGATCGGCGTCCTGCATGCCGCTCCCGGCATCGAACTGGAACCAGTAGTGGCTCTCTGTTTCCGATAGCAGTTGCGGATCGTTGGCAGGGTCGGCGACCTCTGTTCCGGCGGGGATGTAGCCGACCGTCTGATAGCTCGCGGGGAACATCGACAGGATCAGTTCCTGTGCCTGGCTCAGCGAGAGCGTGCCCGCCTGGTACTGCGCCGGGATGCCCGACGCGCGCATCAGCGACACACCCAGGCTCGCCACGTCCAGGGCGTTGCCGGCGCTCGACCACAGGGTGCCACGCGCCCCGCGCAATGAGCCAACGTACGACTCATACCCGACCTCGTCGTGCAGGAAAGCGAAGATCTTTTGCGGATCGTAGTCCAGCGCCGCTGCCTTTTCCTGGATGAACGGATCCGTGGTGTTGGCGTCCGGGGTCGAGGACAGAAGTTCCGGCGCCACGGCGCCTGGGCGCAGCGCCGCCGCCGGCGTGTCATCCGTCACCATGCCGGCATTGAGCGTGGCAAACGCATGAGCACCTGTATCGATCTGCAACGGGGTTGATTCGGGGAGTGACACCGTCAATGTCACACTGGCGCGGCTGTAGCCGTCAATCGTTCCCAGGCTCCAGGCCAGATTTTGCCCATCGCGATCCGGCAACTGTGTGGCGCTCTTGAATGTCACCCCGGGCAATAGGCTATCGGTCAGCAACACCCCGGTGACCGGATTCGCCTGCTCGTTATAGACGGTGTAGGTGATCGCAATCTCGTGGTTGTGCACGTCTGGCACGGTGTAGGCGGAGAGCGTTCGCCCCACCACAATCGCCGGCGGAAGGTTGGCATCGAGCATCACGCGATCTTCGAGCACCTCGAACCAGGGACGCGCATACCGAGCGAGGCTTCTGCGCGCCTCGGTTTTCCGCTGTGTTCCCTGCCCACTCCACCGCTTCCAGAATCGAGGCGTCATCGCGTGCAACCCTCTTTGTTGATCGCTGACAGTCCATGGTCGTGCACGGACGGTCTCTGGCCTAGTGGATACCCACAGGTTCCGATCAGGAAAGTCGATCAAGTTATCCGTTTGAGGCTATGCGCGGAGTGAAGCATTCCTGACAGAAAAATTTCCGATTGTACGAAATTTTTCATTTCTGGCGCAACTGGCTGTTCCGGCAAGCCTTAGTTGCCTGTGCTGATGCGGCTGAGGAGTTGTTTGTAGTCGGAACGCGTGCGGATCCCGGCGAGGTCGGGATCCTCCTGAAGCGCCTTGCGGTTCCCCGAATCCTTGAAGAAGCCCGCCATCTCCGCACGGATCAGCAGATCCATGGCGCGGACGGCTAGCTGTTCACTCCGCATGGTTCGGTCCGACTGTGCCATGGTCGTGTCCTTCCCGATCGCCACGGAGGCGAGCGCCAGCACACAGGCGGCGTTGTAGTAGGCATCGGGGGGAACTCCCGGCCGGGCCACGAGAGCCTCGGCAGTGCTCACGGCATCCCGGTGCGAACCCGCCTGCACCAGACACGAGGCCTTCCCGAGCAGGGCCGACATCCGATGCTGCTCGGAGACCTCCGCCAGATGGCCCCAGGCGTTGGCCGCCTCTCGGAAGCGCCTGGCATCCATCAGGGTAAGCGCCCGTGCACCGTAGGAGTTGCTCAGCAGGATGCGCGCCCGCTCCAGTTGCGGTTCCTGGCGCAGGATGGGTTCGAGGTGATCCTGGGCTCTGGCAAAGCGTTCCAGCGCTTCTCGGGTCTGACCGTTCATCCGATAGAAATTCCCCCAGCTCTGATCGACGTTCGCCCGGGCCAGCACATTCTCCGTTTTGGCGGCATCGGCCGGAGTCAGTTTTCGGAGCAACGCGTCGGCCCGACGAAACGTCGTCTCGGCCAGTTCGCGTTTCCGCTCGAAGGTGTAGAGCACCCCCAGGTTGTTCAGCGTTTCGGCTCCGCCGCGGGCATAAGCTGCTTCCTGCGGATGATCATGAAAGAGCTTTTCCCAGATCTCGGCTGCCTTCTGGTATTCTCCCGCAACCCTCGCTCCGTCTCGGTCGATCCAATGCACCCCCAGGTTGTTGTGTGCCTCGGCCAGGGCTTTCAGCCATTCGGGGTTCCTGGGCTCCTGGTCCACCAGTTCCTGGCGCAGTTGAAGCGCCTGGCGATAATAGTTCTCCGCCTCCGGAGGATGCTTGCCCACCGGATAGCGGCTATGCGGAATTCCGGTGAGGCAATTCGCGAGGTGGGCGCGATACCACTTCTCCGTTGGCGTTTCTTTCAACAGCGTTTCCCAGATCTGGACTGCGTGCTCAAAGTTGCTGGCAGCCTCCGCTCTTCGGCCGAGTGACATCTGCAGAAAAGCAGTCTCCTCGTAAGCCTCCGCCACATCGCCGCGCACGGCGGGATCGTTTCGATCCAGTTCGGCGAGCACCCCCTGATAGTAAGCCAGGGCGTCTTCCAGCTGTTGGCGTTGCAGTTCCTTGAGCCGGGGAGTCTCTGCCATGCGGCCATCCTTGAGGCGGGCCAGCATCCGTTGCAGTGCAGTGCGGGCCTTGCGATACCCGGCGTCGGCGCGCAGCTCCTGACGCCGAGCGCGCTCCTCCCCCGCCTCGGCTCGATCCACTGCGCGCTGGAGCGATTCGTTATGTGCTGCCAGCCCGCCCACCAACGCGACCACGGCCAGGACGCTCATCACTCCCAGCGTGGCCAGGGCCGGTCGGCGGCGCGCTGCCTTGATCAGCCGCTCGTACCAGGGGGCGGGGCGCGCCTGGATCGGTCGGTTGTCCAGAAACCGGCGTAAGTCGTCTGCCAACTCGCCGGCACTGGCGTAGCGACCAGAAGGAGCTTTCGCCAGACATTTCAGACAGATCGTCTGCAGATCACGCGGGAGATGCGGTTGCAAACGGCGCGGAGGAACAGGATCCTGCTCGCGGATCAACTGAAGTGTTTCCAGGGCGCTGGCCGCCTTGAAGGGCGGACGCCCGGTCAGACATTCATAGAGAATCACACCCAGCGCATGGATGTCACTGGCTGCCCCCACGGTGTTGATCGATCCGCTCGCCTGCTCTGGTGCCATGTAGGCCGGTGTTCCCAGAATGGCGCCGCTCTGTGTCTCGTAGGTGGTGGACGAGGGATCGTCATCGAAGTGTTTCGCCAGACCAAAATCCGACACCTTTGGGACGCCACTCGCGGTCAGCAGAATGTTGGCTGGCTTGAGATCGCGATGAATCACCCCCTGCTGATGGGCGAAATCCATCGCCCGAGCGATCGTTTCCACCAACTCCGCCGCCTGCCGTGGTCCTGGCAGATTCTCGGCGAGCCGCCGGGCGAGACTTACCCCGTCCACATACTCCATCGCCAGAAAGGGACAGTCGTTCTCCTCGCCGGCCTCAAAAAGGCTCACGATGTTCGGATGCGTCAACCGTGCAACCACCTCGGCCTCGCGGCGAAAACGCGCCATCCGCTCGGCGGTCGCGCCGCGCCCCACACGCAGCAGTTTGAGAGCCACCAAACGCTTGAGCCGTGCGTGTCGTGCCAGACAGACCACTCCCATGCCCCCGGCTCCAAGCACCCGAAGCACACGGTAAGGACCCATGCAGCCGATTTCATCGGCAGACACCGCAGGGAGAAGGAGATTCCCCACCTCGAAAGGGGGATCCGTGAGGGTGGGAGGGAGGGTAGGCGGAAGGTTGCAGAGCCGCTCCAGTAGCTCGGAATCCACGTCTTGGAGATCGGCACCACTCGCTCCTTCCCGGAGCGCGCACACAAAGGGATCCTCTGCCCCCAGCGTCTCCACCGTCTCCAAACAGGAAGGACACTCCGCTAGGTGTTTCTCCAGGGCGGTCGCGCGCACGTCCGAGACTGCACCCAGAAGATACTCCTGCAGCTCTCCGCGATCTGGGCAAAGGGATACCGCTCCCATGTCATGTCTCGTCAAGTTGGACTCACTCCAACAAATCCGCCAGTTCCTGACGCAAACAGCGAAGCACCCGGGATTTGGCGGCGTAGACCGCGTCGACAGTCAGGCCAAATTGACGGCTGACCTCGGCTGCCGAACGCCCCACAATCACACATTCCCAGAAAACTTGCCATGTGGTCGGCTGGAACTCTGTCTGCATCAACTGCAGCGCTCGTTTCATCAGATAGCGCTGATACTCGGCCTCGTCGATCGTTTCGGTTCCGTCCGGCACGGTCGGGTCGGGGAGAAGATCCCCAGCCGGATAGGGAGGAAGCCGGCGGCACCGTTCGCGACACTTGTTCAGCGTGATGGTCCACAACCAACCGCGAAACCGTTTCCCCGGATCGTAGCGAAACTCGGGGAGTTTCTGCACCAGGATGGTGAAGATCTCCTGCACGAGGTCCGCGACTTCATTGGGAGGAGCGCCGATCTTGCGCACCCAGTAACACAGGAGCGGGGAATAAAGCAACACAAAACGCTCCCACGCTTGCTGTTCGCCGGGAGAACGCAAGCGCTCGAGCAAACTGGCAGGGGTGTTCTCCATGAACCCGATCCGAGCCGTGCCGAGGCGAACCAGCCATTGAACCACGTTGTCGACGCATCCTACCCTCCGCAGAAAAGTCCAGCAAGGAAAGAGACTCGCCGGAGGACTATGCGCCAAACGGAAAAACCTGACAGAAAAAACTCACCATCTTGCCAAAGTGGTTATCGCATACCGACATCGCAGTGTCAATCGTGTTCACCAGGAAAGCCAGCAGCGGGCGGATTGTCTTCGGGAACCGCCGCTGGCTTTCCGGCGCCACTGAGCGGTCAACCCGTCAAGGCCGACTGCGTTTCGCTCCCTTCACCTTCTGGAGCAGGGCATCCAGGTCCTTGACAAGCGCGGGGTGCTGGTTCGCCACATCGGTTCGCTCGCCCAGGTCGGTCGACAGATCATAAAGACGTCCAGTGCTGGCCACCCCGGATTCAATGTTGGTGTTCTGCAAGCGCGCCGGTCCCTTGCCCGAAGGGATATACTTCCACTTGCCCTTGCGGATGGCCTGCCCATTGGCGGCGTTCACCAGGTAGGGACGATCCCTCGCCTCCGCGGCTCCCAGCAACGCGGGCAGGAGATCGAAGCTGTCCGGCGCCTCGTCGTCACCCAGTTTTTGCCCAACGAGGTGAGCAAGGGACGCGAAGAGATCCACCTGGCAGACCAACTTGTCAGAAACGGCGGGTTTCACCTTCGCCGGCCAGCGCACCAGGAAGGGGACGCGATGCCCTCCCTCGAACAGACTGTACTTTCCGCCGCGTAAGGGTCCCGCCGGGGTATGGCCGTTCAGATCCTTCACGGCACCATCCTGGTAGCCATCGTCCACCACCGGGCCGTTATCGCTGGTAAAGATCACCAGGGTGTTGTCGGCGAGTTTCAGCCGGTCCAGGGTCTCCAAGATCTGGCCCACGCAAGAATCGAGTTGCTGAATGGCATCGCCACGGATCCCACACTGGCTCGTCCCCCGGAAACGCTTGTGCGGAACACGCGGCACATGGATATCGTGTGTAGCAAAGTAGAGGAAGAACGGCTGATCCTTGTGCCCTTCGATGAATTTGACCGCCTTGCCTGTGATGGTGTCGGCGATGTTCTCATCCACCCAGCGCGCCGCCTTCCCTCCACTCATGTACCCGATGCGACTGATCCCGTTGATAATCGTCTGATCATGACCGTGGCTGGGCTTCTGCACCGTCAGCAGTTCGGGATTGTCCTTCCCCGTGGGATCACTCCCCACCTTCTTGCCATAGCTCACCTGAATCGGATCACGGGGGTCCAACCCCACCACGTGGCGATTCTCCACGAACACACAGGGAGTGCGATCACCCGTCGCCGGAATGATAAAATGGTAATCAAAACCAACCTCGTTTGGACTGGGCTTGATCTCCTTGTTCCAATCGATCATCCCCTTTCCAAGTCCCAGATGCCACT
>JAKOSN010000119.1 GCA_029777335.1 Planctomycetota bacterium | reverse complement strand
GTAGAGATGCCCGCCCAGCCCCGGCGTCGTCTCGTCCTTCAGCCAGACGTAGCCATCCACGAGCACCGTCGTCACCTCGGCGCGGACCGACTCCAGCACGCGCAGCAGACAGGGCAATTCGCGGCGGTAGAACTGGCCGGGTTCATAGGGGGCCACCGGAGCGATGCGTTCAATCCGCGTCCCACTGGCCTCGGCGGACTGCCAGTCGTCGAAGAGCACACAGGCCGCCACCGCCTCACTCTCGCGATAGTCCACATCCACGCAGGCAATCATCGTTCCTGTCCTCGCATGCCCGGGAATCCCTATTATGGACACACGGAGGAGATTCAGGCAACCGGCGCGAACCCCTTCCCCAGCGCGACTGTCCGCACCAGATGCGGTTCAGACTTCTTGCACCCACGATGGAACCTCGACATGACGATTCCGGTCGATTGGTGGCGCGGCTTCTTTCAGGGCGTGGCACTCGATCTGTGGCGCCAGGCAGTCACCCCCGAGCAAACTCGCCTGGAAGTGGATCTGATCGAGAAACTCTTCAAACTCACCCATGCCACCCGATTGCTCGATGTCCCCTGTGGCGGCGGTCGACTGGCCCTGGAACTGGCGGGGCGCGGGCATCAACTCACCGGAGTGGACATTGCCGAGGAAAACATCGCCGAGGCCAAAGTCGGCTCGATCAAACGCAATCTCAAGATCGCCTGGGAACAACGCGAGATGCGCGATCTGCCGTGGGAAGCGGCGTTTGAAGGCGTCTTCTGCTGCGGCAACAGCTTTGGCTATCTCGATGATGCCGGCAATCGCGACTTTGTCCGCGCCGTCGCCCGAGTGCTGCAGCCGGGCGGACGCTTTCTGATCGACTATGGCTGTGCCGCCGAGAGCATCCTCCCCGCCTTTCAGGAACGTCGCTGGTATCAGTTCGGCGATATTCATCTGCTCATTCACAATCGACACGATATCGTTCATTCCCGCCTGGACACTGAATACACCTTTGTGAGAGCCGGAAAGGTGGAAACACGCTCGGGAACGCAGCGCATCTACAGCTACTGTGAACTGTGCCAGATGCTGAACGAGGCGGGGTTCGGGGAGGTGACGGGGTACGGGTCGGCGCAACTGGAGCCGTATCGCCTCGGTTCGCCGCGCTTGCTGTTGCTGGCCACGCGCCGGCGCTGAGCGAGTGGGAAAACAACGAACAGACGCTGGGCTCAGCGTCTGTTCGTTGGCGGAGGGTCGTTATTCCACGGTCACGCTCTTGGCGAGGTTGCGCGGCTTATCCACATCGCAGCCGCGCAACAGGGCGATGTGATAGGCGAGCAACTGCAGCGGAACCACCGAGATGATCGGCTGCAGATATTCGGGCACCTCGGGGACGTAAATCACCTCGTCGGCGCGGGCGGCCACTTCCTCATCGCCCTCGCAGGCAATCGCAATCACCGGCCCCCCGCGCGCCTTGACTTCTTCCAGGTTGCTCATCACCTTGTCGAAGATCGGGCCGCGCGGCATGAGAAAGACCGAGGGGGTCTCCTCGTCGACCAGGGCAATGGGGCCATGCTTCATCTCGGCCGCGGGATAACCCTCGGCGTGGATGTAGCTGATTTCCTTGAGCTTGAGCGCGCCTTCCAGCGCCACCGGATAGTGATATTGCCGACCCAGATAGAGGAAATTGTTCACCTGACAGTAACGCTCGGCGATGCGTCGCACCGTCTCGTGACAGCCGAGTGTCCGGCGGACGGCATCGGGGAGCGCCCGCAGATCACGGACCATGGCGGTCCCCTGCAAACTCGACAGGTGACGCATGCGGCCCAGATAGAGGGCGAGCATGGTCAGGACCGCCACCTGATTGGTGAACGCCTTGGTGCTGGCGACCCCGATCTCCGGCCCCGCATGGAGATACACCCCGCCATCGGCCTCGCGGGCGATCGAACTGCCGACCACGTTGCACAGCGCCAGCGTCGGATGCCCCTTGCGCTTGGACTCCCGCAGGGCCGCCAGCGTGTCGGCGGTCTCGCCCGACTGGGTGATCGCCAGCACGATGGTGTTGCGATCAATCGGCGGATTGCGGTAGCGGAACTCCGAGGCGTACTCCACCTCGACCGGGATGCGCGCAAACTCCTCGATGAGATATTCACCTACCAGACCGGCATTGTAGCTGGTGCCACAGGCGGTCAGAATGATGCGATCGGCCCGACGAATCTGCTGGGTGTCGAGGTTGAGCCCGCCAAAGTGGGCGCTGGCATCGGCATCGTTGAGCCGGCCGCGCAGGGCGTTTTCCAGGGCCTCGGGCTGTTCGTAGATCTCCTTGAGCATGTAGTGCTCAAAGTTGCCCTTGTCGGTCTGCGATTCCTGCCACTGGATTGTTTCCAGCGCCACCTCGACCCGCCCGCGATCCTGATCCAGAATGTGCCAGCCGTTGCGGGTCAACACACACAGCTGATAGTCCTGCAGATAGACCACCTTGTCGGCCATCCCCACCAGCGCGCTGGGATCGCTGGCCAGGAAATGCCCGGTTTCGCCGACGCCAACCACCAGCGGACTCCCCAGGCGCGCGCCCACGATCATGTCGGGATAACGGGCGCTGACCACGGCCAGCCCATACGTTCCCTTGAGCTGGGCCAGCGTGGTGCTGACTGCTTCCACCAGGTCGTGGCTGGTCCATTCCACCCAGTCGCTGGGCGTTTCGCGCGGTTCGCTCTTGCGCAGGTTCTGATCGATCAGATGCGCGATCACCTCGGTATCGGTGTCGCTCTTGAAAACGTAGCCGTCGCGTTCAAGTTGCCGGCGCAGAGGCGCGTAATTTTCGATCACGCCGTTGTGGACGACCGCCAGCGTGCCGTCGCCCCCAAGATGCGGATGGGCGTTGATGTCGTTGGCGGGCCCGTGCGTGGCCCAGCGCGTGTGGCTGATGCCGAGGTCTCCTGGGGCGGGCCGATCACGCAGCACCCGGGCCAGATCCTGAATGCGCCCTGCCTGTTTACGCAGATGCAAGCGCCGGTTGCTGATTGTGACCAGCCCCGCGCTATCGTAGCCACGGTATTCCAGACGTCGCAACCCTTCGACCAGGATCGGCTCGGCGTCCTGAGTCCCCACATAACCAACGATGCCACACATGGGCACCCTCCCTCGTGTTGTGGCCTCACGGTCCCTTCCTCGGACCGAAGTTGGATGAGTACGCACGCAACTATAACTTGTGGTCGATTTTTCCGCAAACCACAGTTGGCCTACCTGAATATCCGCTGCGGTCGTAAAAAAAGGATAACGATTGTCTCTGAACGACGAGTGGTCTTGTCCCTCACCCGGGAGTGCCCATGGATCTGGTCATTCGCGAAATGCTTGAAAGCGATGTCACCGAAGCGTTTCTGGAGACGTTGGCAGGGCTGAGTGCCGTCAACCTGACCGTGGCTCAGGGACGGGAGGTGTTCCGCGAGATTCACCTGGCGCCAGGCCGACGGACCTGTGTCGCCCTTGTCAACGACGTGGTGGTCGGGACCGCCACCCTCCTGATCGAGAAAAAGTTCATCCACCAAGGCGGACTGGTTGGCCATATCGAGGATGTGGTGGTGCATCAGACGATGCGGCATCGCGGGATTGGGACAGCGATGGTGAAACATCTCACCGAGGTGGCGCGCGCCGCAGGGTGTTACAAGGCCATCCTCAACTGCTTTCCACAACTCGTGCCGTTCTATGCCCGACTTGGCTATCATCAATGGGAGGAAGGGTTACGGATCGATCTTTCACCAGGCCGCCCGGCGGCCTCACCCTGAGCGAGGAATCCGCCTGTGAGCCGACCGCTTCTCGATCGCCCCACACTCGTGCCGCTTTTTCAGGAGACGCTCGGTTTCGTCGCCGCGCAGTCGCAGCGGATTCTCGCGCAGTATCCGAATTATCTGCCGATGTACACCGTCGCTGGAAAGTGGAATCGCGAGGGGGAACGCTGGACGCACTGGTGCGAGGGTTTTTTCCCGGGGATTCTCTGGTTGCTGTACAAAACCACGCGCGACGAACGCTGGCTGGCCCCCGCACGGGCCTACACCCGGCGCCTGGAGCCGCGACAATACGATCGCACGGTGCACGATCTCGGCTTTCTCTTTTTCTCGACCTATCTTCGTGAATATCGGCTCACGGGCGAGGCACAGCTGCGCGAGGTGCTCATCCAGGCCGGGCGCACCCTGGCCCTGCGACGGCAGAAGGGCGGGTATCTCGCCTCGTTCATCGGTCCGCAGTCGCTGTTCATTGATATCATGATGAACGTGGGCCTCATCTTCTGGGCGGCCAATGCCACGGGCGACGACTCACTGCGTCAAATTGCGCTGGAACATTGCCGCACCACGGCGCGCACCCTGGTGCGTCCCGAGGGAGGCACCGCGCACGAGGGGATCTTCGACCCCGACACCGGCGCGTTTCTGCACGAGAGCACTCATCAGGGCTGGACTGCGGCCAGTACCTGGACACGCGGTCTGGCGTGGGCGATCTACGGGTTCACCGCCGCCCATCGCCTCAGCGGCGAGGAGGAATTTCTCGCCACTGCTCAGCGCTGTGCCGACTGTTATCTGCGCCGTGCTCCCGAAGGCCTCGTCCCCTGGTGGGATTTCGATCTCCCGGCAAACGTTCCGCACCTGTGGGATAGCTCGGCCGGCGCCATCACCGCCAGCGGATTGTGGGATCTCGCCGAGGCGGTTCGCGACCCGATGCAGCAGGAACGCTATCGCCAGGGAGCGCTCACGCTCTTGCAAACGCTGTGCAGCGACGCTTTTGTCCCACGCCAGCGCCCCGAGTGGGAAGGAATCCTGATGCATGGGGTCTACCATTACCACAAGGGGCTGGGCGTGGATGAATCGGTCGCGTGGGGAGACCATTTCTTTGTCGAGGCCCTGGTGAAGGCGCTGGCAGGGAACGCCGAGGCAGGATGGTGAACGATGCAGATCGGAATTGTCAGCGATACACACAACCGCTATCCACTCGTGGAACGTGCCTTGCAGATGTTTCAGGAACGCAAGGTGAACTTCGTCCTGCACTGTGGCGACATCGAGGACAGCGAGGTGATCTGGCTCTTTCGCGGCTTCACGGCGCACTTTGTCCTGGGGAATTGCGATTCGGATCGGCTGGCCCTGCAACAGGCGATCCATGGCATTGGCGCCACGCTGCACGAACCCTTTGGCCATCTGGACCTGGAGGGGGCCAAACTTGCCTTTGTGCATGGCGACAAGGTCGGGCTCCTGCAGGACCTGGTGAATGCCGCCCACTTCGATTATCTCTTTCACGGCCACACGCACCGACGGGCCGATCAGCAGGTGGGACCGACGCGCGTGATCAATCCGGGGGCACTCCATCGGGCCAACCCCAAAACCTGCGCGATTCTCGATCTGAAAACGGGAGTTCTGGAAACGCTCGTCGTCGAGGAAGCCGTGCACCGTCCCGGGAGTTGATTCATAAGGGCGGGGTGGGCAGCCCCAGCGGGTGGACCAGCGACCTGTTGACCACTTCGAGGATCTTTTGTGTCCAGTTAATGTCTTCGGGAGCCACACGAATCACCCGGAAGTGATAGTGCTGCCCTTCTTCACGCACTCCCTCGGAATCGTCGATCAGTATTTCGATGCCAAATGCGGGGGGATACTTGGAGCAGGCGAACCGACCTCCCTGGCTTTGGAGCCAGCGTCGATGCCGCTCCTCGTTGACCACGCCCTGAATCCAGATTCCGTAGGAAAGGAAGAGAAGCCGGATGTGAAAAGGGCTACGAAGCGAGGTGGTGTAGATCCACAGGTCACAACCCCGTTGAGCCAACCCACGCAGCAAGGCGGCGCTGCCCGCACGCAGTCGTTCCGGAGCCAGCCGCCGACCCAGCCAGGAAGGCGGATCCTCGGTGGGAAACGTCTCGCGCCCCGCGGGAATCAGCGTATCGTCCAGATCGAAAGCGATGCGCATGGCTGCTTACTCCTGAGGGGGGGGCAGCACGGGCTCCAGCGCGCGGCGGACCTTCTCCAGTAGAGCCATCCGCACACCCAGAATAAACAACCCCACCAGCACATAAAACCAGAGCGAGAGCAGGAGCACCGTCTGCCAGGGGGCTGCCACCACGCCCCGATCTTCCGCACCAATAAGCGCATCCCACAGGTACTTGGGATTCAAACAGAGCATCGCCGCCAGGAAGATGAACGTGACCCGGAGCGGACCCTCCGACGGCAAGCGCACCCACCACAACGTCAAGGGGAGGAGCATGAGGAGAAGCGAATGATCCCAGGTCAACGGGCACATCAACAGCATCGCAGGGATGGCGAGGGCGTAGGTCAAATCGCGATCTTCGCGCGTCTCCTCATACCACTGCACCACATAGAGCACCCGGAGCAACAGGGCAACGGTGAGCACGGCGAAGAGCCAGAAAGCGGGCGAACGGTAACTGAGCGGTTCCACATGGCCGGAACTGCCATCGAGCAACTTGGCCCAGAAACCGAAGGCCGACGCATTGAGCCACCAGTCGCGGTAGCGTGTCATCTGTGGCATCACCAGCTGGACATAATCGCGATACGGCTCCCATCCCAGGATCAGCAGGGTCAGGGCGGTGATCGCCCCCAGGGTCAGCGTTCCTGCCAGCAGGAGGGACCAGCGGCGGCGCAGGGCGAAGAGGAAAAAGAGAAACCCGGGAAAGAGCTTGAAGGCGGTCGCCACGGCGAGAAACACCCCCGCCCAGGCATAACGCTCGTTGCGCTCGGCGACCCAGGTGGCGGTCAGCAGCAGCAGGAGCAAACCGTTCAGCTGCCCCTGGTTGATCTGCTGACGCAGGGGGTTGCACATGAAGAGCAAACACCCCAGCGGCAACAACGCCCAGGGGGAGAAGACCAGTTGCAGCTCGCGCACCAGAAGCCAGATGCTGGCCGCCAGCGCCAGCAACGAGAGGAGATTCCAGACCAGAAAAGCCTCGGCCAGTGAAAGTCCGCACAACGGCAATCCCAGCAACACCGAGGAGGGAGGGTGAGCGTTGTAACGGATCACCAGCTGATTGTTCGGATCGACGGTCACGCCAAGATAGAGCGGGAGGGTTTCGCGCTGGTCGCGATAAACCGGCTCGCCCGCGCGCCAGTTGCGCGCCGAGGCCCATTCCTGAAAGAAGTCGATCAGGCGGAGTTGGCGGATGCGAAAACTCTGGAAGAGCTCCCCCTGATCGAGCACCCCGAGAGCGACCAGGAGCAGGGCCCAGAAGACACACTTTTTGCGTGTCCAGGCGCCGAAGGGATCGCGGTTGATACCGTTCACCGTGGCGAGCCTCCCTCCAGGGATTGCCGCACTCGTTCGGCCACCACGTCGAGCAACAGGGGATGGCGGCCCAGCGGTTCGGCGAGGAGAAACTCGACCTCGGGGTAGTGTGTGGCCAGGCGCTGCTGGGCCTCGGCCAGATCACGACCGACATGCACCCCTGCCGACAGGAAGTAGGGCACGAGCACCACCCGGCGTGCTCCCTGGGCGACACAGACCGCTCCCCCCTCGTCGATGGTGGGCACAGCCAACTCCAGGAACGAGGGTTCGACCAGGGGATAGCCGCGCTGCCGGAGCGCCGCAGCCACGTGGTGGAGGTCGGCATTCGCCTCGGGGTTGCGACTGCCATGAGCGATCAGCAGGAGTGCAATCATTGGCCAGCAGATCTCCTCAAAGGAGAGAGTGTTGCGCGGGGTGTCTCAGGGATTGACGAGAGGCCAGGGCGAAAGCGTGGTGCCAATCGTGAGTTCCCACACCTTCAGAACGCCGTCGTCGGAGCCGGACGCCATCAACTTGCGATCGGCGCTGAAGGCAATGGAGTTGACCGCTCCATTGTGGGCGGTCAGGGCGAGATGCTCATGGCCAGTGCCCACATCCCAGAGTTTGATGATCTTGTCGTCTCCCCCCGAGGCAAGGATGCGCCCATCGGGGTGGAAGGCGACCGTCTTCACCAGCCGGCTGTGCCCGATCAGGTGATGAATCAGCTTTCCCGTTGCCACGTCCCAGAGTTTCACATCGCCGTCGGCGTGCTTGAACGGATCCCAGCTTCCTGAGGCGAGCAATTTGCCATCGGGGCTGAAGGCGATACAACGCACCAGCCCGAGGTGGCCATCGAGTTGCTGGTGCTCGGTTCCCGACGGCATGTTCCACAACCGCACCGATCGATCCGAACTGGCCGAGGCCAGCAACTTGCCGTCGGGGCTGAACGCCAGGGAGAGCACGGCGCCGGTGTGCTTCCTGAGGGAGAGCTGTAATTTTCGCGTCTCCATGTTCCACAGTCGAATCTCGCCCCAGAGATAAAGACGCTCCTCCTCATCGAAATAGCCGCTCCCCGACGCCAGCCACTTGCCATCGGGACTGAACGCGAGCGAATAGACAAAGCCAGGATGTCCCTCGAAGGTCGCCACGACCTTGCGGGTGCTCAGATCCCAGAGCTTCACCGTGCGATCCTTGCTCCCGGAGGCCAGCCACTTGCCATCGGGGCTGAAAACGACCGGCGAAACCGCATCGTCGTGCCCGCGCAGCTCAATCGGGTCCTGCATCTGCGCCAGCGGCCAGACGCGCACCACCTCGTCGACACCGGCGCTGGCCAGAAAGGCACCCTGCTCGGGGAATTGCACTCCCTCGATGGCTCCCGGAATTTGCTTCCAGGGAGTGGAGAAATCACGCTGGCCGGTCATATCTCGAAGCATCACCTCGCCATCGCGTGTTCCGCACGCCAGCAATTTGCCATCCGGGCTGAAGGCCCAGTCACACACATGCTCGCTCTTCTCCTGGAACGAGGCGTCTTCCTTGCCGGTCTTCACATTCCAGAGTTTGACCATGCCGTTGTTGCTGCCACTGGCCAGGTAGCGGCCATCGGCGCTGAATTTCACCGTGACCACGGGGCGCGTGTGCCCCAGCAAGGCATTCAGTTCCTTGCGGTGGAAAATGTCCCAGAGTTTGACGGTGCGATCCACGCTTCCCGAGGCGATGGTGAGGTTGTCGCTGGCGAACGCCACGGAGGTCACGGCGCTGGTGTGCCCCTGAAAGGTCGCGCGATACTGGCGATTGCGCACATCCCAGAGCTTGACGCTGGTATCCATACTCCCCGAGGCGAGCCAGGCGCCGTCCGGGCTGAACGAGAGCGTGGTGATGCGCCCGGTGTGCCCTGGGAGCGTCTTGAGCAACTTGCCGCTGGCGACCTCCCACAGCGCGAGGACGCGATCTGCTCCCCCGGAGGCGAGCAGTTTGCCATCGGGGCTGAGCGCAACCGCGCTGACCTCGCCATCGTGGCCAGCCAGGACAAAGCGTGGTTTGCCCTGGACCACATCCCAGAGGCGGACGGTTTCATCCTTGCTCCCCGAAGCCAGGATTTTGCCATCGCGGCTGATAGCCAGGGCGGTGACATCGCTGTCGTGCCCGGGGAACTGGCGTCGCACCTGTCCGCCGGCGACGTCCCAGAGTCGAATCAGGCGATCCGCCCCACCCGTCGCCAGGAGTTTGCCGTCGGGGCTGAAGGTGACATTCCAGATCGGAGCGCCATGGGCGCGCACACTGGTTCGTTCGCGTACCGTGACCGTGGTGCGCTCCACCTGCACCTTCAACAGCTGGGCGGGTGGAGTCAGCGTGCCCCCCCTGGCCTCGATGCGGAATGTCCACTCCCGCGGTTCGGCCCCTGGAGCGACTTCCAGGGCTAACTGTCCCTCGGTCTGTTTCTCTTCCAGCCGGGTGCCGGTCAGGCGAACGGCCTCGTTCTCTCCCTGCACGCGGATGTCCACCGGGAGGGCAAGGTTGTCGCGTAAGATCTTGACTGAGATGATCTGTTTAGTGCCATTGAGAGCTTTGACTGGGGCAAGCGGCAGCAATTCCAGTTTCGCCACCGGAGGAGGCTGGGTTCGCCCGGTCGAGGTGCGGCCCGTGGGCTCCGTTCGTCCGGTGGTGGTGGGGCTGGTGGTGGTCGGAGCGGTGGCAGCCGACTGGCCGGTCTTCTCGGTCCCGCTGGCCACCGGCGTGGTGGGGGAAGGCCGCAGAAGAGACACGACGACGGCCACGGTGGCGATCAGAACGCCCACGGCGGCGGTCACTGCGAGCACAATGAGGAGCGCCTGTGGCCGGGGGCCAGGGGGCGTCGAGGGACCCGGGGGCACCACCACCGGCGGAACAGGTCCGTGCGAAGGCACCGGGTAGAGCGCTGGTTGTTCCAGCGCGTAAGGAGGAGAAATCTGCGGGACGGGGAACGCGGCCGAGGGCACCGGAACAGCCGGGACGGTTGGAGGCGTAGGCATCGGAGCTGCTCCCGGCCAGCCGGTGACCAGGGGAGGTACCTGGACTGCCGGGGCGCCCGCGGGGACCGTGGGTGGGGTGAAGCCCGGAGCGACGGCGCTGGGTGGAGGAATCGCACCGGCGGGAAACGCGGCGGTCGCTGCCGTGGGTTGCTGCGCCGGAAGAGGAAAGGGTTGCGGCGGTTGTGTTTTCGGTGGGGTAGCTGCCTCGGGCAACTCAGCAACGGGCATCTCCATCTGGGGCATGGTCAGCTGAGGCATCGTGGGTGAGGTATGGGGTCGCCCCGTTTTTTCGATCGGCACATCCTCCAGCGCGGGAGCCGTGGGCAACGTCACTGGTGGCGGCAAGGGCAACAGGATGGGTTCCTGTTCGTTGGTGGACTGGGCGCCGTGGCGCATCGTCGGCGGTGTCAGGCCCAGCGTTTGCACCTTGCTCTCGGGCGCCGAGGGCTCCTCGGCTTCCTTCCCAAGCAGGTAACCATCCAGCGCCTCGGCGAACGCCTCCATCGTGGGGAAGCGCTGCTCGATGCGCCGAGCCATCGCTTGCAGACAGAGGAGGTTCAGGGTTGCATCGATCCCGGCACGACGGGTCTGCGGGGCTGGCACCTCGCCTTCGAGAATCTTGCCAAAGATCGCAAGTCCGCTCGCCTCAAAGGGAAGGTGACCCGTTAAGAGTTGATAGAGAATCACTCCCAGGCTGTAGACGTCGGTGGCCGGCCCCAGCTGATCGGTCGGCCCTTCGATCTGCTCGGGCGACAGATACGCCTGCGAACCGGGCACCTGTTCCAGCGCGGTGACCAGCGTATCGGGATCGCTCAGCGAACGGGACAGACCGAAGTCAATCAGCACAGGCTGTCCATCGGGCCGGATCAAAATGGTGGAAGGTTGCAGATCGCAATGAATGCGCCCGTGCTGATGCAGGATCGCGACCGCTCGTGCGATGTCCACCACAAGCTGGACCGCCTGGAGAGGATCCCAGGGTTGATCGGGTTCGAGGCAGTGCGAAAGCAACATCCCTTCCAGGTAGGGCATGGTGAGAAAGGGAGTGCCCTCGATTTCGCCGTAGTCGTAAACGGAACAGAGGTTGGGATGACGCAACTCGGCGGCGAAGCGTGCCTCGCGCAGAAAGCGCCGTCGGCTGCGCGGATCGGCGGCCAGATCGGGATGGGGGATCTTGATGGTGACGCAGCGTTGCAGCACCGGATCCTCCGCGAGGTAGACGGATCCCAACCCCGTCACGCCAAGCTGGCGCAGAATCCGATAGCGACCAAACTGCTGCGACACCTCGGGCTTGCTGGCCATGAGTCTTTGTTCCCACCCCAAAAGTTGAGAAGTGGTCCCAGCTTCTTCAGTTTACCTCAGCCGGGCGCTTGATGAAAGCTCACGATGAGGCGCGAGGGGGAAACACGGGTTCTCTCCCGACAGGATTCAAGGGAGATCCCTGCAATGCCGATAACAGGGTTGTTCTCGCGGGCCCCTTCGCCAAGCGGCCAAGGCAGCGGATTGCAAATCCGCGACCCCCGGTTCGAATCCGGGAGGGGCCTTTCCTGTCCACAGCGGACGCGGAGAGAAGGCTTCAGAAAGCCTTCTCTCCGCGTCTCTTGCGCTTTTTAGATCCCCAGGCAACTCGTTCGTCCTCGACCTCGCCCGGGTGCTTCCAGGCGAGGTGAGGAGGAATTCTCTGCCCGACACAATAATTCGGTTGGGGCGCGCATCATAAAGATGTGGTGGTAGAAGACCAGCACGTTCGCTCACAGGCGCTACGTAGAGGGTGGGATTCCATGAATCTGCCATCCCACGTCAAGCGGTGTGTGCGACTGCTCTGGACCGGTCCGGTGTGCGGGGTTGGCAGCGTCCTCGCAGCTGGCCGGTCCAGACTTTTTCTCCCCCTGTAGCGTGATGCCGCAGGGTGTAGCATCTCTCGACAGCACTCTCTAACCAAAACCCCCTCCCAACGCGCGCGTTAATCTTTCACAACAGTCCACATGAACGCGACTTGAGCGCGAACTTGCGCAACTTCTCGTCACAAGATGCAATTTCTCGCTGTCCGGCATCACATTCGCAGAGCTTGAACTGTGCCTTCAGAAGCTGTCTTCTGGAGCCAGGGTTTCCCACGGCCATTTCCGGAGGGCAACACCCATGTTCGCGCTTCGTCTTGTGGACGCCCATCACCCCGCCCCGGTGTATCCCTCCGCTTCGTGTCCGCCCCGTGAAAAGCAACGATTGCGCGGGGTACGCCCCTCCATCCTCGATCTGCGCTTTACGGGAGATCCCTGGATCACGCGCAACGAGGAGGGTTGCGCGCATCTGTGGCTGGGGAATTGCTGTCTGGTTGTGATTCAGACGGCCCCCGTCGATCTCCCAGCGATGAACCAGGCGCTGGGGCGACTACGCCAACGACGCCGCTGTCATCCTCCCACCTCGTGAGTCAACTCAGCAGAAACTTCCCGACCAGAAGTCCCCCTCCGAAAGCGACTGCGATCAGCAAGATTACTACCACGACGATCAGCGTAACCCGTGTGGGGGAGAGGAAAACCCCTGGAGCCGAGGGCGGCGGGAGCGCTGGCACGGGATGGAGTTTCTCGGCGGGGAAGGCAGGCTCGGGGTGCGTTCCCCAGGCGCCGTGCGGCGCGGGCGGGATCTCTGGGTTGGCACCGGCGGGAGGAAGTACCGGATGGTCGATCACGGGCGATTGCTCAAGCATCTTGTCAAAATCGCTGCGTTCGAAGAGAGGCGGAGGATTGCCCCCCGGTGCGTCCAGTTCCGGGTTGGGGACGACCACCTGTCCCGAACACGTCGGACAGCGCACCACCGTCCCGGCTTTCCGACGAGCAATGCCCATCAGCTGGTTACAGTAGGCACAGCGGAAGCGAATCGGCATGGGATGCGCTCTCACAACGCGAACAAATGGAACCGTGCGCCTCTATTCTGCCCGCTTCGGCACTTGCATTCAACTCTTCCTTGACGGCGCTCCGGATCCGGCGAAAATGGAACAGAAGTGCCTGGCTCGCGCAGCCAGGTCGGGGAACGAGTTCAGGGCCCCTCAGGCGGCCGGTGCCTCTTCTGCCTGCACGAATTGGGAGCACCTCGATGAACGGCATTGTGACCAGCAGCGGTCGAGTGCGCGCATGGGCGCTTGTCCTCTTCGCCCTCGGCCTGCTCCTTCCGGCGCCTGCGTGCGCGGATGTTGTTATCCTCAAGGACGGTTTTATTATCCAGGGGAAGGTGCGCCGCGAAAATCAGGAAGTTGTCGACGCGGTCAGCAATGAATCGTTCGTCGTCCCGCGCGGCTTCTTTTATGTGGATGACGGAGCCCGACGGCATTTCTTCCCGCCGGCCCAGATTCAGCAGATTGACTCGATGTACATCCCCGTCGACGATACCGTCGTTTCCCCGCGTGCCATCTACTTTCCCAAGGCTCGTCGTCTTCCGCCCGTGATGGAAATTCTTGAAACGGGCGATTTTAGCGAGAAGTGGGATCGCAACGTCAAGTATCGCAGTCTGACCAGCAACGTGAGTGTGAATCAGCATCTGACCGTGTTGAATTCCTACTTCGCCCGCATGGATTGCACCACCAACTATCGCTGGAACGCCTACTACCTCACCCGGGAGTTGGGGCTGGACACGGTGCGGACCTTGCTCGCCAAGCACCCCGATTTTCAGGAACCGCCCGATCTCGCGCCCGAGGCGCGCCTGGGACGGCGCTTCCGTTATTACAAGTTCTTCCTTCGCGCTGGGTGGTATGACCACGCCGAGCAGGAACTCGACCGCATCCTCCGCGACTATCCCAAAGAAAAGGTGAAGGTCGATGCCGAACGAGAAATCCTGCGTAAGCTGCAAACGCAACTATTCCATGAAAAACTCACGCAGGCGATGGCAGCCGGGCGCTATCGCTGGGTCCACGAACACCTGGGCGATCTTCCCGAAAAGTATGCCACCCCCCGCATGTCCACCGATCTCAGCACCTGGCGCGACAAGCTGAACAGCAACGCGGACAAACTCAAGGAACTGGGCACGCAGTTGACCACCTGGTTTGGCCGCCTGGAAACCACTGAGGATCGCGACTTCTTCGAGGAAGTCTTCAAAGCGTTGCGCGAGGAACTGAGTTTTGAGATCCTGGATCGCTTCGAGACGTTCCTTGCCCAGGCGCGCCAGGCGGAACGTCAGCTGAAGATGAAGGGGAAGGCGGACCTGACGGCCACGGAAGTTCTGTCGCTGGCGACGACGGCCTGGATGCTCGGCAATGCCTCGGCCGAGAGCAAGGTGGCCACGGCACGCAAACTTTGGAAAGCGCGGCAGTTGGTCCTGGAATATGCACGCGCCCGCCCCAATGATCGCCAGGCGCTCCTCACCGCTTATGAAGCCGCCAAGCAGACCGTGAGTGTCGACGAAATGGCTCAGCTGATCGCCTTCCTTCCCCCGGTCGAGGCCGACGAACAAATTGGCCCTGCGGTGATGAAACGAACCGCGGGCAACGCCACCTATCACCTGCAACTCCCGCTGGAGTACCGCCATACGCGTGCCTATCCCGTGTTGATCGTGTTGCACCAGGCCGGCGAGTCGGCGCGCAAGATGCTCGATCAGTGGAGCGAACTGGCCAATCAGCACGGCTACATCCTGGTGGCGCCCGAATGGCAACGCCAGGACAAGGAAGGGTATGGCTACAGTACCCGTGAGCACGCCGTCGTTCTCGACATGTTGCTCGACCTGCGCCGGCACTACCAGGTTGATTCCGATCGTGTTTTCCTCTTCGGCTACGGTGAGGGAGCGACGATGGCGTTTGACGTGGGGTTGTCACACCCGGATCTCTTTGCCGGGGTGTTGCCGATGGGGAGTTCGCCGCAGTGGTTCTCCAAGCTCTACTGGCCGAATGCTCAGTATCTGCCGTTTTACGTGGTCGGGGGCGATCAGGTCGGCGAGGTGGCGGTCCGCGTGCGCGAACAGTTTGAGAAGTGGGTGCCGCACGGCTATCCGGTGATGTATGTCCAGTACAAGGGACGGTCCAACGACTGGTTCAAGGCCGAGCTGGCGCCGATGATCGACTGGATGAATCGCAAGAAGCGTTTCTTTCCGCTCACGCAAATGGGACGCTTTGGCACCGGCAACCTGGGCGATATGTTCCAGACGATGCGCCCCACCGACAATCATTTCTACTGGCTGTCGAGTGAAAAGATCGATCCGCGTCACTTTAACGGCAATCCGAACTGGTCGCCGCGCATTTATCCCGCCACGGTCTACGCGCGCATCGATCCGAGCAGCAACTCAATTTCCATCTATCCGCAGGGATATCAGCAGATGACGATCTGGCTGGCCCGCACTGGGCAGATCGATTTTGACAAGCGGGTGACTGTTCGGGTGGGAATTGCGGTGCAACTGGGGAATCACAAGGTGACACCGAAATTGAAGACGTTGCTGGACGACTTCGCGGATCGTGGGGACCGGCAACAACTCTTTGTGGCGCGAATTGATTTGAAGCTGTAAACGACAGGGGCTCGCGGAGCGCACAAGCAACGCTCCGCGAGCCGCCAGGGTTAGTTGTCCTTGATGTTGAGCAGAGCCTCGGCCGCGTAGAAGCGAACCATGTCATCCGGGTCGGTCAGGGCCTTTTCCAGGGCCGCCTTGGTGGGGCGTGCCAGGTTGCCAAAGCGTCCCAGGGTCAAGGCTGCCTGTTGACGCACCTTGGCGGGGCTATCGACCATCTCTGAACGGTTGGTCGCATCGGGCCAGCCACGGCGATCCACATAGTAGCGCGGTTCCTTCAGATCGAGGTTGGCCGCAACGATGGGAAGAACCTTGGCGGCTTCCTTCCCAAGTTGTTCCAGGGTTTGCATCGCCGCGATCCGCACCTCGACATCCCCCCGCCGACTGTGTTCCGCCAGCGCCTCGGCAGCGCTGGCCGCCGCGGGCCCATAAATGCCCAGCGTGGTGGCCGCCGCGCGTTGAATGTCGGTATCCGATTCGTTCAGCAAGGCGACCAGCCCCTCGATGGCACCGGGCACCGGTTGCGGATTGATGCGACCCAGCACGCGCGCCGCTTCCCAGCGGACAAAGCGATCCGGATCCCTGAGCAACGGCACGACCGCCGGCGCGGCCTTTTCCGCATAGCGTTCCAGCCCTTCCAGAGCATCGAGAGCCGTGAGCCGGCCGCGGACATTACTATCCTTCAGGGCCTTTTCCAGCGTGGGGATCAGTGTTTCCAGTCCCTTGCTCAGCGTGTCGGTAAGCGGCACCGGCTTGAAGCCGATTTGCGTGCGTTCACGCGTGAAGGCCAGGTCTTCCACCAATCCGCGCGCCGCCAGACGAACCCCCAGATCGGGATCGAGGATGGCCGCGTTGAATCGTTTCATGTGTACGGCCATCGCTTCGATCAGGTCGACCACCCATTGTGGGCGCTTGGCCTCGCCGCCGACCTTCAGGTTGGTGTAAATCGCCTCGGCAATCCCACGCAGCGCCTTGAGGCTGTAGTAGCGCACCTCCTTGTCCTTGTCGCCAACTGCTTCCGCCAGCACGGGGACCACCTGGTTGGCGGCCGAGATAAACTCCTTCAGGCGTGCGGCGCGATCGGTGATGATGACCTGTCCACCCGAACGCGAGGGGGAGCGGTCATCGATGGTTCGGTTGATGAGTCGAGCCACCTCGCGGCGGGTTTCCACGTTGGGATCGCCAAGCAAAAGATTCTTGAGCGCAGGGACGGTGGCATCCCACTTCCCCTCGATTTTGCAGAGCGCGCGCGCGGCTGCCTGCTGCACCAGGGGGGCCTTGGATTTGCTCAGGGTGATGAGCGCGTCGGTCTGATCGGCAGCCACATCGTGCGCAAGTTGTGCGCTTTGTTCGGGGATGCGGTTGACGAGCGCCAGTTCGACGATCAGGTTGGCGACCGCGATCTGCTGCCCCGAGGTGCCCCGTTGCGCCACGGCCTTGACCTCGTCTCCAAACGCCTTGGCCAGGGCGTTGTGCACCTCGATCTGGCGGGCGCTCTGCGGGCGGAGTTTGCCGTCGGCGCCCCGTTCATTGCGCCATTCCGGGAGAATCAACCCGCGCGCCTTTTCCCCGAGGGTGAGCAATTTCTTGGTCTGGTCTTCCAGTTCTTTCTTGTACTTATCGAGCGCTTGATCGGTGCTGTCCACAGGTGGATAGGCAACCAGATCTCTTAACTTGACAACAGGGTCGGGTTCGAGCGGTTGCGCCTGCGCGGACCCAACGCCGAGCACCCCGAGCACAACAAAGATGCCCAGGGCCCCCAGCCAAAAGACCGCTCGGCGTCGAGCGGCCAGCGATGGCAGTAGAGGAAGATACCTCATGGTTGTTTTCACCCTTGCTCGATGGAACATCAAGCGGCTACGAGATGGAGTTGCAAAAGCACCCTCACACGATCGGCGCGAGAGCGGTTGCGAGCGATCACGGTTTCTGCGGAAGTATGGCACCCATCGCGAGAGCCCGCCAGCGCCGAGACGAGGAAATCTGCCCCAGAAGGAAACCGCCGCCGTTCAGACCGTGTATGCTGCGCCGACTCGCCGTGCCTTCGCGCCCTTGCCTTCTCGGCAAGGTTTCGTTCCGTGTGACGTCAGCGGCAGACAGACAGGTCATCCAGATTGATACAGCTTTCCGTCTCTCCCCGTCGATCGTACCCCGAGACCGACGCAGCGCCAACGAGGAATCCACCGTGCCGCAGGGGCAAGCCAGCAGAAAGAATCCCCGCTTCCCAACGAAGAGGATCAGGATAGCATTGCACGCTGGGTACAATACAACGGGAAGTGAGCGTGGAGCGAGTTCAACCCGTGCAAGACTGCCTGACCCTGTGCGCCGTTCTGGAGGACTGCCGATCCATGACGCCCTGGCTGTTCGCCTCACACTTTTTCACCAAAAACTTGCTGCCCGGAGCAGGTCATACCGCGGATTTCGCGCTCGATTCCTTTGCCGGGAGCGTCATGTCGGTCCTGGCACTGATCCTGCTGTTTGGGATGTTTTTGCTTCCTTATGTCGCGATTGATCTGGTGGCGGGGGTGGTGGCAGCCTTGTGGGGCAGCAAAAAGCGTCATCTGTTCTGGATTTTGCCTCTCGTTAATCTCGTTCTTTATGTCGGGGTTCTCCTCGGGATTCCCGCGCCGGCCGAGGAAGTCTCGTTCGCCCGCGCGCAGGATTTCTGGGGGCTGATGGCGAGCAATGTCTGGCTTCAGCTGGGAACGGGGGCGATCCTGGTGGCGATGGGGTTGCTGAGTGCGCTCGTGCTTGCTCCGTTCCGGATGCTGGTGCAGCGTTGGCGGGCGCCGCGGAGTGGAACCCTCTCGGCCCAGGCAGACCTCGAAGCGGTGCCGACGATTGCGCCTGCGGTGGCGCCGGCGGTGTCCGTACGGCAAACTCCGCCTCCGCTGGGCTGGCGTGATTCCTTTCGCCAGGGATTCACCGCCGTCTGGCGCGGCTTTCTCTACCTGTGCGAACAACCCTCCCTGTGGCGTTATGCCGTCATTCCCCTGGTGTTGAATCTCCTGCTGACTGCTTTCATCCTGGCGTTGCTCCTGGTTGGCGCGGGGAGCTTGCTTGTCTGGCTGCATGACCAGTATCCGCCTGGTTGGGGGTGGGCGATTCTGGAAGTGCTCGCCGGAATCCTGGTGCTGGTGGCGGCGCTCGCCGCGGCGCTGGTGGCGTGGACAATCCTGGAAGGGATCCTGTGTGGAATCTTCTATGAACGGCTGGCGCGGCAGGTCGAACTTCAACTGGGCACCCCCGCGAGCGAGTTGCGCGAACTGTCCTTCCTGGCCACGGCGCGCGACTCCGTTCGCGATGCCTTTACCTTGCTGGGAATCAACGTGGGGTTTCTTGCCTTGCATCTGTTTCCGGTGCTGGGAACGATCGTTGCCGTGGTGGCGACTCTCTATTGCGACTGGCTCGTGCTCGGCGGCGAGTACCTCGATTTGCCGCTGGGGTTGCGCGGGCTGCGGCGCGAGGAGAAACAGTCCTTTCGCAAACAGCATCGGTTGCAAACGCTGGGATTGGGGGCGGCGGTCATGCTCTTTGGGTTTCTTCCGCTGGTTGGATCCGTGGCGCTGATCACGGCGGCGGTCGGTGGGGTTTTACTCTACCACGAGCGGACCGGCACCGGCCGCGTGGTCCCCTACAGCACCACTCCCATCTACTACCCCGAAGAGGCGGCGACCGCGAGTCCGGTTTCGTAAGGGAAGGGCGGCCAACAACGATGGAGAACGAAATCGATGCGGTCTGGGTGTTCAGCGGAGGGGGGCTGCTGCCCATGGCGATCTTCTCCAGCCGCGAACGGGCCGAATTCTGGATCGCCACACGCCGCGTGAGTGGTACCCTCATGCGTTTTCCGCTCGATCTCTCGGTGTACGACTGGGCCATCCTGCACGGTGCTTTTGAGCCGCGCCGCGAACAGCACTTCACCCTGGAATATCAGCAGCACTTCACCACCGGTGCCCTGGAACGCTACCACTACGAGCACGGCACCCGTGCCTGATCCCGGGGCAGATGCTCACCATTCAGCGCGCTGCGCAAGAGAACCGGGGTGCTTGATGCTCCCCGTCGTGCCGAGACAGGATCTCTCCAGTGGCGGATCTCTCATGGGGTTTTTGGAATGTGCACAGGGTCTCCGCGCCGCGCTCGCCCATCGGCGCGACGGTGTGGTGATGGACCTGGGGATTCAGGACGGGAAAATCGTCGCTCCGCCCAGCGCTCCGCACCTCCTCCATGAGCGGATCGTTGCCTGGGGCGGGCTGATGGTGGAGCAAGACCCGATTCGACGCGAACTTTTTGGGCGGACGTTGCACGTCCAACCCGCGTATGATGAGGGAGTGTTGCCGGATAGGAAGAATTGGTTCCAGGCGTGGTCCACGATGCAGTTCGCCGATTATCCTGTAACCGAGGAGTCTCGGTCATGGCGGAACGATCGTGCCTGGCTCGCGGTGAACGTCCATGCCGCAAGACGATCTGCTGGCAAAAGATCTGATCCCGGGGATGTTGAAACGATCGGCCTCTTACCACACCGACTACGGCGACAAGACTTACCGTGAAATCAAGCGCCTTGCTGGGGCCAAACCGCCGGATCGCAAGGCTCGACAGATGAAAAAACTGATCGAGCAAGCCGAACGGTTACGCAAGAAACTACGGAGGCGGGACTCATGAAGACCAGAGCCTCGTTCAAAAATGAACTCGCCGCGCTCCAGCGCGCGTGGACGGAGGGGGATCCCGCGCAGGCCCTGGCACGTGCAAACCAGATGTTGGAACAGTGGCCAGACAATCCGCACCTGCTCGTGTTGTGGGCGAGCCTGGTTCAGATGCAGGACGAGCCACAGCCACACTCCCTGAAGGATGTACTCCGGGCGTTGAAGCGAGCGACGGAACTGGCCCCCGAGTCGCCAGAAGTGTGGATTGAACTGGGCCACTATTACTCCGCCGTCGCGGATGATGCCAGGCAAGCGAAGAAATGCTTCGCTCGGGCGATCACGTCCAGCATGCGCCTGCTGCGTGAAGCCGTCCTTGGACAGATTGAAACGACCACGGAACTGGACGAACGACAGCAGGCCAGGAAACTGCTCGCCTTTGCGTACATCCTGACGCAGAACGAAACCCTGGAGCGCTCCTCAAAAAACAGCACTGACAGGGAATCTCCCCGTGCAGGCGACTCCCTGGATGAGTTGCTCGCGAAGATCCGAATCACCGAACTCTCGTGACCGACCATGAAATTGATCCTTGCCATCATCCAGCCGTCGAAGCTCGAAGCCGTCAAGGAAGCCCTCAACAAGGTCGAGGTCTTTCGCTTGACGATCATCGATGTGCAGGGGTTCGGCCGGCAAAAGGGCCACTCCGAAGTGTATCGCGGCCATGAACTGACGGTGCAACTGCTGCGCAAGGTCCAGCTGCAGATCGCCGTCAACGAGGATTTCGTCGAGCCCACGGTCAACGCCATCATGGAGGCGGGCCGCACCGGACCGGAGGGCCGCATCGGCGACGGCAAGATCTTCGTGTTGCCGCTGGAAGACTGCATCCGCATCCGCACGGGCGAACGCGGCCCCGAAGCGATCTGAGGCCCCGGGAGTATCCATGGAGATATTGAAGGTCGAAAAACTCACCAATGAGCGCTGGCTCAATCTCTACGCCTGCCACTTCCAGCATCAGGCACATCATGGCCGCTGGGTTTATGCCTCACGCAAGGAGCCGGATCAGCCCCACCAGCGCGCCGACGCCGTGGTCATCGTCCCCATCCTGCACGTCCCCGCGCAACCGCCTCGTCTGGTACTGCAGAAGGAATTCCGGGTGCCGATTCGCGGATTCAACTACGGGCTCCCCGCCGGCCTGCTCGAAGAGGGCGAATCGATCGAGGACACCGTGCGCCGGGAACTGCACGAGGAGACTGGCCTCGAACTGGTGCGGATCAAGAAGATCAGTCCGGTTCTGTATTCCTCAACCGGGATGACCGATGAGTCCGCGTACCTGGTCTTTGTCGATGTCGCCCTTCCGCCTCAGCCGCGTGCCCAGGCCCTGGAAGGGTCGGAGATCATCGAGGTGATCCTTCTCGATCATGCCGAGGTGTGCCGGTTGTGCGAACACCCGGACCTCCCCATTGATGCCAAGGCGTGGACCGTCCTTTATCTCTACCAGCAACTGGGCCACCTGAGTTGAGCGAGGTCGCTGATGCCCCCGTTGGGACTCGTTCTCTCCGACGATCTGATCTTCACCAGCCGCATCACCGGGACCGGGCAGGCGCACGGCCTGAGCGTGCGCGGCTGTCGCTCGGTGGCCGACCTCGTCGCCGAGGCCCGGACGTTGCAGCCGACGTGCCTCTTGCTCGATCTCGCCTTCCCGGGATTGCAGTTATCCGAGCTGTTAGCCGCGCTGCACTCCGCCTGCACCCCCATGCCGCGCGTGGTTGGGTACGGCTCTCACGTCGACGCGGCGGGGTTGAAAGCCGCACGCGCGGCTGGGTGCGATCTCGTGCTGCCGCGCAGCGCCTTTGTCGAACAACTCCCCAGCGCACTTCCTGGCTGGCTGCAGCCGCCCTGACAGGGCAATGACACTTCCCAACTTGCCTTTCTTCTCCAGAGCAACGCGCAAGGCGAAGTTCGTCTTGTTTGCAACCGCGCCCTTGTTGTACAAGAATCGCCCGTCCAGCGAAGCGGTTGGGACTCCGACCTCGCTGGGCAGGGTGACGGCAAGGAGCGTCCAACATGTCCCAGGTCCATCCCTTAACCATGCGCCTCGCTGATTGGAGCCTGCGAGCACTCACAGCGACGCGTCCGGGACATCTCTTGCTGACGCAGTCCATTTCGCGCTGGTTGACCTCACGCAGTTATCGCAAGATTCGCCGCACTCCGGATGCGCTGGGGCTGACCTGGGAACCCGCCAGCCTGCTGACCGAGGATCGCTATCGTCTGCAGGGTTGGATTGTCACCCCCCCCCGGCCGCGCGGGACCGTCGCGCTGTTTCACGGGATCCGCCACAATCGCGAACAAACTCTGACGCGCACTGCCTTGCTCGTGGAAGCGGGCTATCGGTGTGTCGCCTTTGATCATCGCGCGCACGGGGATAGCCAGGGGCGGCGGAGCAGTTTTGGCTATCACGAGGGGCGCGATGTGGCCGCCGTGCTGCAGCTGATCCGCGCACGCTGGCCGCATCAACCGCATGCCGCTCTCGGGATGTCGATGGGGGCGGCCGCCCTCTGTTATGCCGCTGCGCATACGCGCTTCTGTCACGCGGTCATTCTGGAGAGTGTTTACCAGGATATCGTCAGTGCCTGGCTCAATCGGCTCAAGGGGCGCCCGCATCCGCCCATCCTGCGGGCGCTCACCCCCGATCTGGTCAAGGTGTGCGAATGGCTCCTGGAAGCCACCGTGGATCAGCTCTCGCCGATCAACTGGATTGCCGATCTGGCGCCGGCGCCCTTGCTCCTGTTGACCGGGACCGATGACGCCCACGCTCCCCCGGCAGAGGCCGAACGGATGTTCAACCGCCGCCAGGGACCGGGAGAACTCTATCTTGTCCCCGGTGCTGGTCATGGCAATGTGCTCGAAGTGGGCGGAGCGCCCTATCGCGAACGCCTTCTCAGCTTTCTGGAGCGCTGGCTGTTTCAGGCTTCTCCCAATCTCGCGGCCTGAATGGATCTCGCCACCTGGTCAACTGGCCCCCTTCTCTGGGGTTCTGGCTGGCAATTCGCTTGACCTAACTCTTCCGTGCTTCTATGATGACTCTGGATCTTAGTCTTGCCTAATAGAACTGCGGAGAGATTCCGTGCCTCCCATGTATCCTCGCCGGATGAGCCTCCTGGCTCTCCTTCCTCTCGTTTTGCTGGCCGGCTGTAGCGGTACCTCCAGCCCAGTTGAACCTGACCATGCGCCGGGGAAGACGTTGACCGTCAGCCAGACGTTCAGGGGCAATGGACCGATCAAGGTGGTGTGCACCACTGGGATGGTCGCGGATCTGGTGCAGCGCATTGGCGGCGACCAGGTGCAGGTGACGCAACTGATGCGCGCCGGAGTGGATCCGCACACCTACAAGGTTTCCACGGGCGATGTCTCCCAGTTGAGTGCGGCCGATATCATCTTCTATTCGGGGTTGCATCTGGAAGGGAAGATGAGCGATCTGCTGGCGCGCATGGCCCAGGAGAAACCGACCTTCGGAGTGGCGGAGTATCTCCCCGCCGACCAGGTGATCCAGCTGGGCCAGACCTACGATCCCCATGTCTGGTTCGATGTGTCGTTGTGGAGCAAGGTGGCCGGGGTGATCAGCGAGGCCTTGCAACGCTATGATCCGCCCCATGCCAGCGCCTATCGCGAACGGGGCGATGCCTACCAGCACGAACTCCTGCAGCTGCACGACGAGATCAAGAAAGAACTTGCGACGGTGCCCCGGGAGCGTCGCGTGCTGGTGACAGCGCACGATGCCTTCCACTACTTCGGTCGCGCTTATGAAATCGAGGTGCGCGGCATCCAGGGGGTGAGTACCGAGAGCGACGCTGGCCTGCGGGAGATCAACCAGCTGGTGGAGTTTCTGAACCAACGCAAGATCAAGGCGGTCTTTGTGGAATCGAGTGTGGCGCCGCGCAATGTGGAGGCGCTGGTGCAGGGGTGTCGTGCCGGCGGTCACGAGGTGCAGATCGGCGGCGAACTCTTCTCCGATGCGATGGGGCAAGAGGGTACTCCGGAAGGCACCTACCCCGGCATGGTCCGACACAATGTCAAGACCATCGTCCAGGCGTTGAAGTAAGGGCGGTTCCGTCATGGCTTCCATCCTCGATGTGCACGATGTCACGGTCGCCTATCATCATCGGCCGGTGTTGTGGGACATCGATCTAACGCTCACGCAGCCGTGCGTGGCCGGGATTGTTGGTCCCAACGGCGCTGGCAAAAGTACCCTCATCAAGGCGATTCTGGGCCTGGTGCCGCTGGCGAGCGGACAGGTGCAGATTCTGGGCGAACCGGTCTCCCGGCAGCGCCGGCGCATCGGCTATGTCCCGCAGCGTGAGAGTGTCGATTGGGACTTTCCGGTGAGCGTGCTCGACGTGGTTCTCATGGGTACTTACGGCCGGTTGGGGTGGTTTCGGCGCCCCGGGTCGCGCGAACGTGACCAGGCGCGACGCAGTCTGGCGCGAGTGGGGCTGGAAGGACTCGAAGATCGTCAGATCGGGCATCTCTCCGGAGGCCAGCAACAGCGCACCTTCCTCGCCCGTGCCCTGGTGCAGGAAGCGGACATCTACTTCATGGATGAGCCGATGGCCGGTGTCGATGCCGCGACCGAGGCAACGATCTTCTCGCTGCTGCGGGAACTCGGCGAACAGGGGAAGACGGTGCTGGTGGTGCACCACGATCTGCGGACCGTCACCCAGTATTTCGATTATCTGATCCTGCTTAACACGCGCCTGGTGGCACATGGACCGACCGCCACCACGTTCACCCCCGCCCATCTGCGCACCACCTACGGGGGACGCCTGGCGGTCCTCGACGAGGCTGCCGAGGCGGTCAGCGCCGGAGAGCGCACCCCATGATGACCTACAACGACTGGATTGTCCTGGGGGGAACGAGCCTGATTGGGGCCAACGCCGGGCTGATCGGCACCTTCGCCGTGCTGCGGCGCCGCGCACTCACTGGTGATGCCCTGGCACATGCGGCTCTCCCCGGGGTCTGTCTGGCATTTCTCCTGGTCGGCGCGCGCAGTCTGCCGTTTCTCCTGCTTGGTGCGCTGGCGACCGGGGTGCTGGGGATCACCATCATCGCGGCCGTGCAGCACTGGACCCGCATCAAGGCCGACGCCGCCATCGGCATTGTCCTTAGTGTCTTTTTCGGAGCGGGAATGGTGCTGAGCCGCCTGGTGCAGGATCGCGTCTCGGGCGGGACGGCCGGGCTCGACTCCTACATCCTGGGTAAGACTGCCGGGATGTTGCGCGAGGATCTCTATCTGATTGGCAGCATCTTCGTGCTGTGTCTGTGTGCGGTTGGTCTGCTCTACAAGGAATTCAAGCTCCACACCTTCGATCACGGGTTTGCCCAGGCTCAGGGGTGGCCGGTTTTTCGCCTGGATCTGTTGCTGATGACGCTGCTGGCCCTGACGGTGGTTGTCGGGCTGTCCACCGTGGGGGTGGTGATGATCGCCGCGTTGCTGATCATCCCCGCGGCGACCGCGCGCTTCTGGACAGAGCGTTTGGGGGTGATGCTGCTCCTGGCGATCGCGGTCGGCGAAATCATGGCGGTGGTGGGTGCGCTGATCAGCACGCGCTACGCCTACATGCCGGCCGGGCCAGTGATTGTCCTCGTGGGGACGTTCCTCTTTGGTCTGTCGAGTCTGTTCGCCCCGCGCCGCGGTTTGGTGGCGCGCACCCTCAGCGAACGAGCTTTCCGCCAGCGCCTGCGCCTGGGAACGCTCACGCTGGAGGAACTCGAGGCGGAGAACAACCGATGAGTCTCGCGCCGGCCGTCCCCTTCACCTGGCAGGATGCGGGCTGGACATTGGCCGTGGCCATCCTGTGCAACGTCAGCTGTGCCTTGCTGGGGTGCTATCTGGTGCTGCGTCGTCTCAGTCTCCTGGGCGATGCCATCAGCCACAGTGTCCTCCCCGGGATTGCGCTGGCCTTTCTGCTCACCCAGCGCATCAGCGGGTGGCCGATCATTCTCGGGGCGATGCTGCTGGGGTTGCTCACCACCTTGCTGACCCAGACCGTGACCCAGCTGGGCAAGGTGGCCGAGGACGCCAGCAT
>JAKOSN010000118.1 GCA_029777335.1 Planctomycetota bacterium | reverse complement strand
TAGGTTCGGAGCATATCGTCGGATGTCAGGACAAGCCGCCGACCGTCGGGGGTAAAAGTCGCGGTCCACATTCGGGCCAGATCGGGTAGTTCCAACGTGGCCAGGCGTCTGCCTGACTGTGCCTCATGCAACTGGACCTTTCCCGCCGCTGTGGGGAGAATCAGGAGGCGTCCATCGGGCGAGAAGGGATTGACACTCAGCGAACTCCAGCCAGGACGTGGATGTGTTTCCCACTTCCCTCCCACGTGGAGCAAGTTGGAAGGTGTGCCTGGCGATGTTAACCACTGTCCATCGGCACTGAACCAGGCGTGGCCTCCTGTGCCGCCATTGATCCACGGACGTAGCGTGTTCAACAACTTGCCTCCTGGCAGTTCCCACAGATGCACGGCTCCGCCCCAGTGTCCTCCTGTGGTCAGCCACTTGCCGTCGGGAGAGAGAGCAATGTTGCGACAGTCCGGGAGTGCCCCGATCTTCTCCACTCGTTCCCCACGCTGATAAATGACATAGGCGCTGGAAAAAGCTGCCAGGGCGATGACCTCACCACGTCGATCGGTAGCAATCTCGACATCGCTCACTCCTGACGGACTGGGTAAACGTCGTGGGGGTCCAACCTGGACGCGGGAAGCATCTTCGGGGTGCGTTTTCACGGGCCAAAGCCAGGCGCCTTCCTCACCATAAGTGAGAAGTTCACCCGTTTCGGCGATGAAGCTGGGGAAGGTTGCATCACCCACCGGAAGCTGAGCCACGTTCCAGCCAGTGGCGAGGTCAAAGAGCGACACGCCATTGTCGCTACCGACCGCCAGTAACCGTCCCTCGCGATGTACGGACGCACCGCGCCACCTGGTCGGTTTGCCATGTGCTGGATTGCGAAGAAGGACCTGGAGGACTGGACTGGGCTCTGCCGCCAGCAGGTGAACATTCTCTCCTTCGTAAGAGAAACTGGCGAGGCGACCGTCTGAGACGACGGAAGTAAACTGCGGCGCGTCTGGGATGCGCAGGATTGGTTTCTCACCATAAGGGTGCCAGAATAGCGTGCCCCCCTGCCATCCAGAGGTAATCGCCAGCAATTGCCCTCCTCGGCTCACCGCCGAATGAGGATCGCCTCCCCGCAGATCGGTCAGGATCTCCAGGCGGCGCACTTCCGAGCCGGATACCTTCCAAAGATGAACCTCGCTGCTATCTACCTGCCCCACAGCTAGTGTGTTCCCATCGGGGAACCAGGTGGGGGCAACACAGTTCCCGGGGTGTCCAAGTGTGGCCAGGATTGTGCCAGAAGCGACATCCAGAATGCGGACAATTCGACTCCCAGAAGCACCGTAGGCGCCTCCCACGGCAGCGACACGTCGGCCTTCGGGAGACAGGGTGACATTTCCGTTGGCGAGATAGTCTCGCCCCTCCTCGCCGGAGATCGTGCCACCCCCAATCCGAACACCCCCGGCAAGATCCAGCACCTCATACGGTTTGGTGGTGGCTCCCATTTGGACCAGAAGAAGAAACCTTCCATCGGTGTTCAGTTCCCAGCGACCCAAAGGAATGCAGTGCGTG
>JAKOSN010000117.1 GCA_029777335.1 Planctomycetota bacterium | reverse complement strand
GATCGGAGCAAGTCAACATCGCGCCCGACGAATATTCCGACTGGAGTGGGCAGTGGCTGCACTGGTCGCTGCGTGAGCAGGGGATCAAGGACGGCGAAAAGGCGATCCCGGCCGCACTCTGGAAGCGCCTCGAGGAAGCTCGCCGTTCGACGAAACCACCGGCTTATTACGCCATTTTGATGATTGACGGCGACAGGATGGGCGACTGGCTACGCGGCAGAAACGCTCGCCCCGTCAAGGAGATGTTGCATCCCAGACTGGTCTGCTACTTTGAGCAACTCGGCGGCACCGAAGCGGGGCTGAACGCGCGGCGTCCGTTTGGTCCTTCGCTCCATGCAGCCCTGAGCGAGGCGCTGACCAACTTCGCGCTGCATTTTGCTCCTGCGATCGTCAAGAAACACCACGGAGTATTGATCTATGCCGGCGGGGATGATGTGCTGGCGCTGTTACCCACCACGACCGCTCTCGCTTGTGCTCGTGAGCTGAACGACACCTATCGCCAGGATTGGGCCGTGGACACCAAGAGTGCCTCGCGCATGTTGATGGGTTCACGAGCAACGTTGAGTGCTGGGTTGGCCGTTGTTCACTACAAGGAAGACCTGCGCAGAGCCCTGCAAGCCGCACGGCAAGCGGAGAAAGCGGCCAAGAATGCCGGACGAAATGCCCTTGGTCTGCGGGTGGTGCGACGCTCGGGGGAGGATAGTTTCGCCACGGTGGGGTGGGACCAGGTGGAGCCTCTGCAGGCACTGGTCGGTTGGTTCCAGCGTGGCGTCTCGGATCGCTGGAGTTACCGGCTGCGTGCCGAACTCCCCACCCTTGGTCCTCTTCCCGAGGGACCCTTTGTCAGTGAGTTGCGGCGGTTGCTCAGGCGCATGGAAGTACAGAGCGAGGAGTTTATCCAGCAAGTGGAGGGGCTGTGGCGAGAGTATACACAGCGCTGGATGGAGGGAGCGCGCACACGCGAGGCGTTTGTCACCCTCTGTCAGTCGGCGTCTTTCCTGGCACGGGGGAGGGATGAGTGATGACTGCCTGGTATGGATTGCGACTGGATCCCCTGGACACCCTCTTCTTTCGCGATGGGCGTCCTTTCACGGCGGCCACCCGGGGCGAAAGCGGCCTCCCTCAACCACGGACACTGGCGGGAGCACTGCGGACGCACCTCGTCAGCCGCTTTGTGGATCTTTCCAAACTCTCAGGGTTGCGCCGCCAGGGAATCCCCATTGAGGATGCTCTGCGTCAATTGGACTGCCCGGAATGGGTGTTGCGAACACGTATGCGCGGTCCCTGGTTGGCGCGGGTGGTGGGTGAAACGGTCGAACCGCTGGTGCCCGCCCCGGTAATACTGTGTCGCGACGGGGAGCCACTTTGTCGGCTGTCTCCACTCGATCCCAAGAAGCTACCCGGCTGGAATGTTCCCTGGATGCCGCTATGGCACAAGGGAGGCGCGGATGCCAAACCGGTGGCTGGATACCTTACGCCGCGCGGGTTGACAGCCTTTCTCGATGGAAATCTCCCCGATTCTGTCGACCTGGTGAAAGCCGAGGATCTTTATGGCTTCGAGGAGCGCACTGGCCTGGCCATCCAGCCCGATGCGCTGACCGGGGTG
>JAKOSN010000116.1 GCA_029777335.1 Planctomycetota bacterium | reverse complement strand
TTCCTCGCGTTTTTTGGGATCGTCGCTCTTCAGATCACGGAGAAGATCCTCAACCTCCTTTTTGGTTCCTTCGCGTCCCTGGCTGTTGTCCGCGGCCTCGTCGCCAGGCTTCTGTCCGCTCGGAGTTTGCCCGCCGTTGCCGGCCGTTTTTTCGCCCTGCTTCCCTCCCTTGCCGTCGTTCTTGGCGGAACTCTGCCCCTGGGTTTTCTCCCCCTGGGTGGGTTTCTCCTGGCCGCGCTGCTGCCCGCCGCTCCGACTCGGATCGTTCTCGCGTGGAGCAGGCTTGGTGTCGCCCCGGGCCGTCTCTTGCTTCCCGGTTTCCTTGCTGGAGCCGCGTTCCTGGGGCGCTTGCTCGGACTTCCCCTGGGCAGTGCGCTCAGACTTGTCGCCCTGATTCCGCCCCGGTTCCTTCCCTTGCTCCTTCCCCTGCCCCGGTTGTTGCTGACCGGGTTGTCCGCCGTTGGACTCTTTCTTCTCCTGGCCCGGATCTTTCTGGCCTGGTTCACCCCTGGGCTGGGGTTTGCCGGCCCCGCGTTCGTTGCGAGCGGTTTCCTGCTTCTGGCCGGCCCCCTCCTTCTTCTCGCCCTGTTCCTTCCCCTGCGCCTGTTTCGGTTCGGGTTGACCGCCGTTGTTTCCCTGATTGTCGTTGGGCTTACTCTTCTCAGCACCCTGAGGTTGCTGGGGTTGCCCCCCCTGATCCTTGCCCCGCTCCTTCCCCTCGCCCTGTTTCTTCCCCTCCTGGGGCTTGCCCGCTTCCTTCCCCTGCGCCTGGTCCGGCTGAGACTTCTCCCCCTGCTGATCCTTCCCCTGGCCCGCCTTCGGTTGCCGCTCCGCCCCGTTCTGCTGGCCGCCCTGGTTCAGTTGCGCAGGGTCTTTCTGTTCCGAGCCATTCTTGCCGTCGTCCTTGCCGGTGGACTTCGCCGCCCTGGCCGGATCATCCTTCCCCTTGCTTCGCTCCTGGTTGGCCTCTTCCTGGCGATGTTTCTCCAGGGCATCCTTCAAACGCTCGGCCTTGTCGCGAAGTTCCTGTTCCTCTTTCTTCTGCTGTTCGGACTTGCCGGCATCGCTCCCTTGCTGCCCCGTCTTGCCGGATTCAGGCTCCTTCTCGTTCCGCCCCTTGTCTTTCGGCTGATTCGACGGTTGCTCCTGGCCCCTGTCCTTGTTACTCCTGTCTTTCTCGGACCTGTCCTTGTTGTTTTTGTCCTTGTCGTCGCGATCCTTGTTCCCCTCGGGCTTCCGTTCCGAATCGTGCTTGTCCTTTTCCGATTTATCCTTGTTGTTCTTGTCGCGTGACTCGCTTTTGTCCTTGGACGGCTCGGGGCTGTTCTCCTTTCCGCCCTGGCCCTGCTGCTGATCGGGTTTCTTGGGCTCCTTCCCCTGTTGCCCCTTCTTCTGTTCGTCCTTCTGTTTCTGGGCTTCCTGCTCCTGGCGTTTCTGTTCCTGCTTGCGTTCGTTGCTTTCCTGCTGGAGTTTCTGATCCTGCTGGGCCTGGTGCTCCTGTTGCTCCTTTTGCGCCTGGGTGCGGTCGTCTTGCTGCTTCTGCGGATCCATCTCGCGATCAATGATGGTCACGCGATGACGCTTGCTCTGGCCGACGTTGGGCTGGGGATAATCGCAACTGTCCCGGGCTTCCAGCCAGTACTCCAGCACCATGCCCACCTGAAGTTCCACCGGGCGATCACTGGCATCTCGGACTCTGGCCAGATCGACAAAATCCTTGTACTCCAGAACGACCGGATAGCCGCCATCGGCAAGGCGCAACTCCGCCTCGGAGCGATAGGGTTTGGACTTCAGTTCGGCCCCGCCCACAATGTGCATGTTCAACGTTAACGAGCACACCCCCACATCGTCCCAGGCGATCCCTTCCAGTTGCATCAGACCGTTGGCCGGGAGCGTTTCCGGGGCCGGCTTGCGAATCTCGACCTGGGGCGTACGATCGACGCGCGCCACCACGGGATGCGGGAAGAGGTCGCTGTACGATTCATCCTCCATGGAGGTGAAGTGCAACGTGTACTGGCCGTTCTCTTCAAGCACAAACGACACTCGAAAAGTCTGCGGATCGGCGGCGTCGACCAGCGCCGGAATCGAGGAGCGTTTGCCGCTCACCGTGGTCAGCTGCAGACGAGCATCCTTCAATTTGCGGTTGGTGGGCACTTCCAGAGTCACCGTGGTGCCACGCATATCCTCGATCTTGCGCTCACCACGTTGCAAACGATCCACCTTGCGACAGAGATACGCGCGCGGGTGGTAGCTGACCAGGAAGCGGTCGAGATCAATCAGGGGGGCAGCGCGCACTTCCACGCGATGTTCCGGAGTGCTGGCATCCCCTCCCACCACCTTGTACCAGAAGCCTGTCTTGACCTCGTAGGCGGAGACGGTGGCGGACCATTCGCGATGCGTCTCCTTCTCCAGAAGGCGTTCCTGGTAGGGATCCCCCTCGCTGTGCCGGAAGAGGAGTTTCAGCGCATCGGGCTGATTGGGCTCGGGAACCCGGCCCTCGACGAGCACCTTGATGGGGACGGCCTGGCCCGAGGACACAACGGTGTCACCGCCAACGGGTTCGAGAATTTGCAACTGAGTCTGGGTGGCAATGGCTGCGCTGCCGAAGGTGAAGGAGCGATCGAGGAGCGAAAAGAGTTTGCGCGGACCAAAGAGGAAGAAAAGCACCAGAAGCGCGAGCAGAAGTCCAAGGGTGGCTCCGCTCATCCAGCCCACGCGACGAGCACTGACAGCGCGATCGATATCCGCCTGGGAGAGATCCCTGGCGGCGCGATGCCCCAGCGAGGTGCGAATGGCGGCGGGCAACGTTTCATCGCGTAGATCGAGCCAGTTGACCACGCTATTCTTGGCCTGGGGAATCGTTTCCTCCACCTTCTTGGCGGCGTAATACGGATTGATGCGCCAGAAGAGGGGGCGCACGATCACCAGGGCGGTGTAGGCAAGCGCACCCAGCAGGTAGACAATCAGCGCGCTGCGCAGCACCCCCTGTGAGAGGCCCAAGGCATTATCGAGAAGGGCCATCCCGACGGCGTAGGCGAGGGTTCCGGCCATTAACCCCAGAATGGACGTGGCCAGATCGAGGGTGCGGATGCGTCGTTGCGCGCGCGCCAGTTGTTCCTCGACAAAGGTTTCGTAGCGCCCACTGGGATTCTGCTTGACCGTGCCGAGGGTGCTGGCCATGGACGGATCCTCTCTGGCAGGAGCCCACTCCCTGAAAAGTCTCTGTAACCATTATAAAAGCCATCTCGTTCGACACAAACAGTTTCGCGCCACGGCACGCTTGAGACTTGCTCTCTCTCTTGTTACGATCGGTGTACAGGGTGCTCTACTCGACGCCTGGGGAGTGGGGTTTGATGCGCATCTCGGTCACGCTGCTGAACGGTCCACACAAGGGGCGCGAGTTCACCTTTGTCGGCCACGATACGTTTCTCGTCGGCCGTTCCAGCATGGCCCATCTGCGGTTGCGCCACGACCGGTTTTGTTCGCGCGTGCACTGCCTGCTGGAAATCAATCCCCCCTCGTGTCGGTTGGTCGATCTGGGAAGCAACAACGGCACCCATGTGAATGGGGAACGCGTCGAGCGCAGGGAACTGCAGGACGGGGATCGCATTCGCATCGGCAAGCACAAACTTCAGATCCGCATTCTGGAGGCGGACGAGTCGGAGGAACTGGACACTGGCGAGGTGCGTCTCTCGACCTTTATTCAACCCGAGGCCCAAGGAGTTCCCGCAGGCCATCGACTTCTCGGGGATATCCGCCGCTGTTCCGCCTGTGACGAGGCGCTGGCCAGCGCGGAAGACAGCACGGTGACACCCGATCCCGCCGCCGCCCTCTTTCCGCTCTGTCGCGAGTGTCTTTTGCAGGTGAATCAACTCACCCAGCCGGTGCCGGGTTATCTCCTGGTCCGCCCGCTCGGCAAGGGGGGGATGGGAGTGGTGTATCTGGCCCTGCGGCGCAGCGATGGGCAGCGGGTGGCGCTGAAGACGTTGTTGCCCGCCTACGCCGGGACGGTGCGGCAGCGCGAACGGTTTTTGCGGGAATCGCAGATTCTGCAAGGGTTGCGCCATCCCAATATCGTGTCGGTCCTGGAAGTGGGCGAGGTGAACGATCTGTTCTACTTCGCCATGGACCATGTCCCCGGCTGGGACGGGCGACGCCTCCTGGAACGAGAGGGTCCGCTGGCGCCAGCGCGCGCGGTTCATCTGATCGATCAACTCCTCGACGCCCTGGAATATGCCCACAAGGAACAGATTGTGCACCGCGACATCAAGCCTTCCAATCTGATGGTGGTGCAGTCCGAGGGAGTGGAGCAGGTGCGCGTGATCGATTTTGGCCTGGCGCGCATCTATCACAACTCCCCGCTGAGCGGGCTGACGTTAACGGGAGATATTGGCGGCACGCCTGCCTTCATGGCCCCCGAGCAGATTCTCAACTTTCGCGGAGTGACGCCGGCCTCCGACCAGTACTCCGCCAGCGCCGCCCTGTACAATTTGCTTACGGGGAAGTATGTGCACGATCTCCCCGAGGAGCACTACGAACAGTTCCTCTGCATTCTCGAACGCGAACCCGTGCCGATTCAGCAGCGTCGCCCGGAGATTCCCGTGGCGCTGGCCCAGGCGATTCACCGGGGCTTGCACCCCGATCCCAAACAACGCTATCCCGACGTGGGAACCATGCGCCGGGCCCTGCATGCGGCGATGAGCTTCTCGCGATGAGTGTCAGAGCATCCACTCGTCATTCTCATCTTGTAGATCCGCAAACTCGCGCATCCAGTGTTGCAACTCGCGCTCCGAAAGCTGCTCGGGCTTGCTCTCGCGCGGGAGTGCCGAGGCTTCCGGCAAGGGCCGTTTCTCCAGCATCTCCCAGAAATCAACGCATTCAAGGAGGGGGCAATGACGACGGCGGGCCGCATCGCGCAGCCGCCGATCATTGGAAACCACCGTCAGATTCTGCGGCGCGGAGGACCGGCGAATCAGCCGCTCGATGACATCGTCCGCCTCTTCGTGCACGGCAAAGTAGACATGAACGCCAAGGTAAACCTGTTCCGGGGCAACATCCGCAGGGGCATGGTTGGCATCGAAGACAACTGTCACGTGGGCGGCTTGATCCTTGTAAAATCCGCTCACCCGCCCCAGGAGAGCCATGCGCGCGCGCTCCAGCTTCTGCGGCCCGACCTTCCCTTGTAACAGTCCGACATGATGAAGCAGATTGTATCCATCGATGAGATAATCCATCGAGCCCCTCACCAGCTGCGCGCGTTTGGGTCTCTGTCTCCATCATGGCAGGGAAAAAGTGTTCCGGGAAGGGAAAAGCTCACACTTCCTGGCGTGCCGGCACCAAAACGAGAGCCTCTACCCGACGATCCAGCGATAGACCGCATAAAGACAGAGAAGCGCACCAACCAGGATCCACCACGGCTTGCGCGCAGGCGAACTGTCTTCCGTGGAAAGATATTGTTCGCAGTGCGGACAACGAACGGAATCCTCGTGAATCGTTCGCTGACAGTAGGGACAGGAAATGGTGTCTTCTTCCTCGTCCCAGTCCTCCTCGTCGTCGCGATCACGCATCAACTTGCTCCTCGATGTACCGGATAGGTACGCTCCCCTCGACCGCGTGCCTCTCCGGTGCCTGCCAGCGCGACTCGGTTGTTGGCACAACGGCTCTCTATTGTCGCCGTGGCCCAGGAGAAAGACAAGTTGAGCGCGGGCGGGGGGTGAATTCGAGAACTGATTTTCATTGACAGCACGGGCAGCGGGCGACTATCTTCATCGTGATTAAAGGAGTCAACGCCTCCACTATCCATGACCTTTCTGGCGTTGGCCAATCCCCTCACCTGGAGTCGTCCAATGAAGAAGTCTCTGTGGCTGGCCACCCCTCTGCTCTGCGCGGTTCTGGCCGCTTCTGTGGTGGTCTGGTCCAACCAGAGTGTGGGAGACCCTCCAACGGAAGCGAAGGAACTCATCGAGAAGTACGAACGGGATGCACGGGAGATCCAGGAGAAAGCCGACCAGGCTCTCGCGGCACGCCGAGACAATCTTATTGCGGATCTTAAAAAGCTCGAACAGACCTACCTGAACGCTGGCAAGAAAACAGCAGCGCGGGTGGTAAGTGAACAGATTGCCCTGCTGAAGGAAGGCGGCGTGCCCGTTCAAGGGATAGTGC
>JAKOSN010000115.1 GCA_029777335.1 Planctomycetota bacterium | reverse complement strand
TTATCACCGGCGAGGCCTATCGGCGCGAAACGAGCCAGCAACTTCCGGTGTTAACCGAGGACCGGATTATTGGCGAACCGTGTGGGCGCGATACGGCGCCGTGCATCGGGCTGGGCGCCGCGTTGATCGCGCAGCAGGATCCCGACGCCGTCATGATCGTTACCCCGGCCGATCATGTGATCGAACCAACCCGCGAATTTGTCCGGGCGGCCCAGGTCGCGGAGCAAATGGCGAATGAGCATCCCTCGGCGCTGATCACCTTTGGCATTCCTCCCACATTTCCGGCGACGGGGTATGGCTACATCCATCGGGGCCAGGTGTTAGCCCAGCGCCAGGGGATCACCGTCTATCGGGTCGAGGGCTTTCGCGAGAAGCCGAACGCCGAATTGGCGGAAAATTTTCTGAGCACCGGCGCGTACTACTGGAATAGCGGCATCTTTGTGTGGAAAGCTGGCACCATTCTGGGCGCCCTGGCGCAGCAGCGCCCCGCGCTCTACGAGGCGGTCCAACGCATCGCCGCTGCCTGGCCGACCCCTGAGCGTCAGGCCGTTCTGCAGCGAGAATATCCCACCATGGAGAAGACGAGCATCGATTACGCCGTCATGGAACAGGCGCCTGAGGTGCTGGTGGTGGAGACGCCCTATCGCTGGGATGATGTCGGCAGCTGGCTGGCCCTGGAACGGATGAATCCACAGGACGCCGACGGCAATACCGTGCAGGCGACCCATGCGGGGATCCACACGCACGATTGTGTGATTGTGAGCGAACCCGGCCATCTGATCGCGACCATCGGCATCGATCATTTACTGATCATCCAGGATGGGGATGTCACCCTCGTTGCCGACAAGCGCGAGGAAGGAACGGTGAAGCAGATGGTGGAATTACTCAAGAAAAAGGGATTGGAAAAATACCTGTGAAAACGCGATTGCTGGGAGTCGATCCAGGCCGAGTGCGCGTGGGGCTGGCGGTCAGTGATCCAGAACGCCGCTTTGCCTTTCCCCTGGAAACCTGCACCCGACGCACCCCGGAGCAAGATGCGCTTTACTTCCGCGCGCTGGTGGAGCGCGAGGAGATTGGCGGACTGGTCATCGGTCTTCCCTTGCACCTGGATGGGCGCGAAGGCGAAAAAGCCGTGGAAGCACGCCAGTTTGGCGCCTGGCTCAAGGGAGTGACTGGCCTGGAGGTGGTTTTCTGGGATGAACGCTTCACCACGGTCCAGGCCGAGGCTGCGCTCTGGGCTGCGGGGTTGACACACAAGCGTCGCCGTGAACGCCGTGATCGGGTGGCAGCGCAGATTTTGCTGCAAAGTTATCTCGATGCGGGATGCCCAACGAGGGATAGCAGCGGGTCCCTTGAAGAACCTTCTGTGCCCGGATAATATGCTTTGAGGTTTTTTCGTACGGGACGAGAACGACTCCTCCACCTTCTGCGCGCTCGGCAGCTCTGCTGGGTCGCGCAGTAAGGGGTTCTACTCACACACACGAACCATTCGAGATCATCCTCGCTCGTCGCCTTGCTGGTTCCAGTCGGAAGATGCTGTCTTCTTGATGTCACCGTCTCCAGTCCGCACGCCGCGGTCTCTCGCTCGGGGAACGCTCTGCTGCGCAAGCCGAACCTCCAGCGGGGGACTGGTGTCTGAAAACCAAGCCCCAGGAACATCCGCGCGTGCGATGAGGGGCTACAACAAGAGGAAGCTTCATGGATCTATCTCGTCTGATCGCTGGTGGCGCCCTTCTGGGCGTGGTGGCAAGTTGCTGGTCCCGGATTCAGCTGGTCTGCTGGCGCCTCATTAACCTGTGTATCCAGCAGGTGGTCATTCAGGACGAGCACACGCAAAATGCCCTGGTCGATTATCTCGTCCGGGAGTATCCGCGCTCGTCGTCGTATGACAAGATGTATGGCTCGTACAACGAGTACACCGTCGATGGCAAGTTTGGACTGATTCCCTTTGAATTGCTCGGGCGGCGGAGCATCATCTTCTGGAATGGGTGGATCCCGTTTTACTACTCGCTGGGCAATCGGCCGCAACAGAGCACGAGCGGGTCAACGACCACGACCAACAGCAACCAGGATCGCGGGTTCTGCGCCCTCACCTTTGTGCGGGGCACCCTGAATGCGGAAGACCTCATCAAGGCGGCCTGCGAGGCGCGCAACACCGCCTTGTGGGATGTCGACCTGGCGCACAAAAATCGTCAGCGGCGCTTCTTCATCAAGCACATTCCCACCTCCTCGAACACGCGTGGGAGCAACAGCTCGTCGACGGGTTCCTCCACGCTGGCCTGGTATCACCAGCGCCGCTTCCGGTTGCTGAAGCACCTGCCCAGCGAACTGGGCAAGCAGATGTCTTCCCGGCGCAGTCCCCTGGAAGACCTGATCTTCCCACGCCGTATCAAGGATCTGATCCGGGAGATTTGCCTGTGGCGCAACAGCAAGGCCTGGTATCAGGAGCGCGGCATCCCGTGGAAACGGGGCTGGCTCTGCTTTGGTCCGCCCGGCACGGGAAAAACAGCCCTGGCACGCGCTTTCGCCGAGGAACTGGACATGCCGTTGTATGTCTTCAACCTCGCCGAAATGACCAACAACGAGTTGATTCAGGCGTGGTCGGAGATGCAGGCCTCCACGCCCTGTGTCGCGTTGATTGAAGATATCGATAACGTCTTCCATCTGCGCGAGAACGTCGCCCGTCCTCACTTTGGCGGTTTCGGGCGCCGCAAAAAGGGCAAGGGGAACGACAACAACGAGGATGAGGGCGACGACCGAGAAGCCGGGCGCGGCTTCATGAGCGGGATGCTCTCGTTTGACTGTTTACTCAACTGTCTGGATGGGGTTGAACGCTCCGAAGGGGTTTTCACCATCATCACGACCAACGATGTGAGCAAGGTGGATCCGGCTCTGGGCCAACCGCGCCGGCTCCCTGACGGCACAGTCGAGTTTATCAGCACCCGGCCAGGTCGTATCGACAAGGCGGTCGAACTCTCCTACATGGAGCCG
>JAKOSN010000114.1 GCA_029777335.1 Planctomycetota bacterium | reverse complement strand
CTCGCTTGCTCAACGAGACTCTTGAACACAATCCGACTTCGGTAGATCGCAACGTCCGCTCCCTTCACCTGCTCCCGTGTCCTCTCGAAGGGATACTGCATTACAAGCAGAGTAGGAGGCAAGATCCATGCTTGGGGGCATGAGTCTTGCCTCCTATTGGTGCTTTAGACTGCTCATCGCTGCGACGTGCTTGCAACTCGTGCCCCTGATGTCGTTCCCGTGCAGGACTGCTTTGCACGGGCAGGAAGACGCCCGGCTGTCACCGCAAACGAGCCCCACATGGTAGCGGCTCTCGGGAGTGCCGACCTTCTCCACCGCAAAGACGCGAGCCTCTCCAGCGCGAGCGCATTCGGTGAGGAAGGATCCCTCGGTCTTGCGGTTGATGGTCACGAGGACAACACCCGGTTCTTCCTCCCTCGGGACAGTACTCACTCGTGTGGGCCTCTGGGGACCGTTGCGGCGTCGCATTACTCCTGCTACCTTTGCCCTCCGTCAGACTCTGTTGCAGAAGCGGAGAATGAGTCCAAGCGCCGACGGGGCGGCCGAGGAAAACAACGGAGGACTGAGCTCAGGAGACAATGGACATGCGGTAACCAGGAATCACAGAAAGGTAGAGATCAGAAGTTGAATGCCATGAAGTGGTAGGCCAATCTTGGGTATCTTCCCGAAAACTCTCTACGCTGGCGTTTTCACCAACCTGCCCCACGGGTTCGCCCTGCAGAACGATAACAACCACCCCTTTGCCGAAACTGACCACACAGGATTTGTTCGGTAGCCTCAAAGATTCCATCGATTTAGCGCTTGTTTGCCGCTGAATCACGGACGATCGGATCCAGAGACAGCGATCGGATCTGCTTCCCCTCGTTCACTTGTGCGGCAGCAGAGTGAGCTACGGTTTTACAGTTACCTTTTTCCCCTCGAAGCTGGTCATCACATTGTCACGCTGACATTCGATTCCTGCCGTGACAGGCTTGTTGATTGCTTGAGCGATTGCTTTGAGAAACTGACGTCCAACACTATACGGGGCATCTGATCCCGGTGTACAGGTATACTTGTCGATAAGTTTCGTTGGTGTTGCGGAGGCGACATTACACCCGTGGAGTTCGACGTGTCCATCGGGGGCCATCAGATCTCGGATAGGGCGTAGGTAGTGAGCTGATTTCTTGGTGAGTCCCTTCCCAAGGTAGAGAATTCCTGGCTCGCCGTGCCCGAATAGATGGAGAAGGGTGATTTTGCGTCCCTTCGCTCGTTGTTTGATGAACACGGCGATCGTGGCAATCGTGTGCTCCGGTTCGACATAGAAAGATTCCACTTCGTCTTCAGGATATTTGGGACGCATGGGCGTCCGCGTTGGCCAGCGCCGATCATAAACGTACATGATCATAATCCACCACCCTTTCCTCTTGGATGCCTCTATCCTAGTGCGGTTTCCTTCTGGTGGGGGACTGGTCTTTGATCGCTGCCTCCAACAACCAGTATGATGAGGATCTCATCTCCTATTCAGAGAGCAAAAGGTGTGCCGATGAGGAAACTTGACCGACAGACAGGTCGAACAGTTGAAAATTGGCATCAGGAGAGCAGAACGACTGTCTGCGACACGCTGGACTGTGCTCATGAGCACGGTTGGTGTGCGGGGAATTGCCTAACGATCCTGTGGACGCCGAGGAACTGATACGATGCTCCACAGAGGAAGCCATTTCTGGAGTGGCTACCATCGGGTTGGTCAGAAGATACACCATAACACCTTCGCCATCTGTCGTTTCTGGGCGCCATTGTCTACGTCGTTGGGCCAGTCGAACGCATGCCGGTTCCAGTCGCTCAGGGCTTCCTCGGTGCCTCGTCACCCGGTGCCAGTCATCTTGCTTGCCCGCCTGACCGTGGACCAATCCGTGCAGGCGCAGCGGCTGGGCGGCTTCCTCACGACCGATGCCCTGAGGCGGTGCCTGTCGCTGGCCGAACAACTGGGGGTTCACGCCGTTGAGGTGGCTGTTAGCGATGAACAGGCAAAGGCGTTCTCCCAGAGGTACGGCTTCACAGCCCTCCTGGACGACCCACTGCACCTCTTCCTGCCAATGGTAACCGTCGAGGAGGCGTTCGCGGAAGACGAGGCTGGCTACGTGGAGCCGGGAAACGTCCGGGGTTCCGCGCGCGGATCGGTGGACTTCCTGGGCAGGACCGTCACACGGACATCCCTCCGATGAATCCTAAAATGCTGTCCTGCAAGATGGTTGCGGCGACATGTCGTTGAGAATGTGTGAGGTGCGGAAACGAACACGTTTCTTCTGAAAATCCGCACGTCGCCGGGTCGATCTCGGCTCTGTCCGCCTCGCAGCGCACCCCGACGCGGGCCTGCGGTTTTGGATTCTCGCGTGGCGATTCCGACAGTGGTCCCAGTCGACCCCTGCACGCAGAGTGCTGGAAGCACGGGTGCCGGGGGAGCGTGGGTTCTGTATCGTAACAGAATCCCTTTTTCCTGGGGGGTGGCGGGGCGTATGAGTATGCATCTGCGGCGGATCTGTGTCTTCTGTGGTTCCAGTGTGGGGGGACGCCCGGAATATTCCGCGGCCGCCGAAGCGCTCGGGCGCGTCCTGGTGCAGCGCGGGCTGGGGCTCGTTTATGGCGGGGGCAATATCGGGCTGATGGGCGTCGTCGCGCGCACCGTTCACGAGGGTGGGGGAGAGGTCATCGGCGTGATTCCCGAGGCCCTGTTACGCAAGGAAGTCGGGTATACCGAACTCCCGGATCTGCGTGTCGTTCCCTCCATGCACGAACGCAAGGCCCTCATGGCCACCCTTGCTGATGCCTTTATCGCCATGCCCGGCGGAGTCGGCACCCTGGAAGAGTTCTTTGAGGTGGTCACCTGGGTGCAACTGGGGATCCATCGCAAACCGTGTGGACTGCTCAATGTCTGTGGCTATTTCGATCATCTCCTCGCCTTTCTCACACACACGGTTACGGAGCGCTTTCTCAAACCGCAGCATCATGGTGTGATCCTGACGGCCGACCGCCCCGAAGTGTTGCTCGACCAGTTTTTTCAGAGCGAGATCCCCGTTCTGGAGAAGTGGCTCGATCGCTCCCAGACGTGAACGCGCCCTTTCCCTTCTGTCCAGCCCCCGGTGACAGCCATGCACTCCGAACCTGAATCCGAACTGGCTCCGCTCGTTCGCAATCTGTCGCATCGGGATCATCAGGAGCGCCTGAATGCTGCCCTGACCCTCGCGGAATGTGGTCCCGCGGCGGCGTCTGCTCTCCCTGCGCTGGTGCGGGCCCTGGCCGATGCCCACCAGGTGGTGCGTCAGGGCGTGGCGCAGGCCCTGCTGCGCATCGATCCCCACTGGGCGACCAATCCCCGCACGCTGGAGGCGGTCCCCGCGTTGATCGACGCCCTGGCCGATCGCGTCACCACGGTGGCCCAGGTGGCCAGTGCCATCCTCGAGCGGATCGGCGCCCCCGCTGTTTCCGCCATGCTGGAAGCGCTCCGCGACGAGAAGCGCGATTTACGCCAGGTGCAGATTGCGCGCACCCTGGGGCGCATCCGTCCGCGGGGAGAGGCGGTTCCCGCGGCTCTGGCACGCCTGATCAGCAGCCCGCATCCCCACGTGAGCCAGGCGGCGGCCGAGGCGCTGGGCGAACTGGGCCCCACCGCCCAGCAGGCCGACGTCGCCCTGGTAGGCGGACTGGCGGACTGGAGCGATGGGGTACGGCTTGCCTGTGCGCAGGCGCTGGGTCGGATTCAACCGCACCTGGAAGTCGCGGTCCCCGCGCTGTTGCGGGTTCTTCCCGATCGCGTCGAGGCGGTCCGCGAAGCCGCCGTCGCTTCCCTGGTCCAACTCGGCCCGGAAGCCGCCGCCCCGCTCGTGGAGGCCCTTTCCGATCAAATCCGCGCCGAGGGGTTCGTCGGGCAACTTCGTCGCTGGGCGGAGTTCCTCACGCAGATTGGCACCATCCCCGAGCGCTTTGGCGACGATCCGCGTCAGATGCTCAACAACATCGTCTGGCACGAAGAACTGATCATGGAGGACTGGAGCCATCTGTTGCGACGCAGCGTGCTAATCGTTCTTGGCCGGTTGGGTCCTGCGGTGGCGTCCGTGGCGGTCCCTGCACTGGTCCATGTCCTGAACGACGATCGGCGTCTGCGCCAGTCGGCCGCCACCACCCTGGGCTTGCTTGGCTCGGGGGCCAGCGCGGCGGTTCCAGCCCTGGTTGATCTCCTGTGTGACGAGCAGGAAGGAGTGCGCCAGGCGGTCGCCGAGGCGCTCGATCTGATCGATCCGAACTGGCCCACCGCACCGTGCACCAGCACACTGATTCCCACCCTGGTGGAGCAGTTGAAGAGTCCCCTGGAAGGAGCCCGTCAGGCAGCGCGCGCTGCCCTGGTGCGCATTGGGCCGATCGCCATCCCCATTTTGCTGGAGGCATTACGCGACCCAGATCGACAGGTGCGCCAGGCGGCCGCCGAGATCCTGGGGGCGATCGGGCCGGCCGCGCGGTCCGCCATCCCGGCCTTGCAGGAGGCAATCAGCGACTCGCACAGCTGGGTGCGCGAGGCCGCCCGGTTGGCGTTGCAGAAGGTGGAGACGCCCGAAGGACCGCTCCTCTAGATCGTGGCGGGGACAATCGTTTCGAAGGCGTGCGCGACGCGCGGCGGAATTTGCAAGGCGCGGAAACAGGCGACCAGGTCCGGGTCCAACCCGCCGCCGGCGGCGTCGGCAGTGAGCAACTCCAGACAGCGTTCGCGGGACATGCCATCTCGATAGGGACGATCGCTCGACATCGCGTCGTAAACATCGGCGACCGACAGGATGCGCACCAGCAGCGGAATCTCCTCTCCGCTCAGGCCGTCCGGATAACCCCGACCATCCAGCCGCTCGTGATGCCAGCGAATCAACGGCAACGCGACACGCATGGAATGGAGCGGTTCAACAATGTGCGCTCCCTGGGCCGGATGTTCGCGCACGATCGCCAGTTCCTGCGGCGTGAGCGCGCCTGGTTTGTTGAGGATATCATCCGGCACGCTGATCTTGCCAATATCGTGCAGCAAGGCTCCCTTGCGGAGAATCTCCCGCTCCTCCCGGGTCACCTGGACGGCATCCGCGAGCATCAGCGCATAGTTGGTAACTCGTTCCGCGTGGCCATGCGTGTAGGGACTCTTCGCCTCGACGGCGCGGGCCAGGGCAAAGACGACCGCCTCGGCCGAGTCGCGTTCTTCAATGAGCCGTTTGATGCGCAACAGAGAGCGACAGCGCGTGAGCACCTCAGTGGCGTGGAACGGCTTGGCAAGGAACTCATCGGCGCCGAATTCCCAGGCGTGCAGGCGGTTCTCAAACCCACTGTGGCCGGTGAGGATGACAACAGGGATGAACCGGGTCAACGGCGAGTCCTTTAACTGCCGGCAAACCTCATAGCCATCCAGGGAGGGTAAACCCAGATCAAGAAAGATGAGATCGGGGAGATGCGTGCGGGCCTGTTCCAGCCCCACGCGTCCGTCGGACGCCTCAAGGATCTCGTAACCTTCACGATGTAATAAGGTGTGAAGGAGGCGGGTGATTTGAGGATTATCATCCACGATCAGGATGCGCGGAGTAGGGCGGTCATCCATCATCATGGGTCAAGCGCCTCAGAATCAAAGTGGTCGCGCCAGGAGGGGGGCACGACCTCCTCTCCCCCGTATGCGAGCCTAGGTCAATCCAATTGTACTGTCAAGAATTCCTTTTCTCATTCTTCTGGTTTTTCCGGCTTGCGGCACTCAATGCCAGCGAAAGAGCTTCAGTGCCAGGAGATAACTTGCCCCACCCCAGACCGCCAGGATTCCCAGGCGCCACGCGACCTGCGTCAACGTCTGCCCTTCCAGTAGCACCTCGCGCAGGGCATCGTTGACCTGGGTCAGCGGCAGCGCTTGAATGAGTGGCTGCATCGCATCGGGATACCGCTTCGAGGAGAAAAAGGTCCCCGAGAGCAACCACATCGGCAACATGATCAGATTGATCAGGCCGCCAATCGTCTCGGGCTTCTCGGTGCGACAGGCCAGGAGCAGTCCCATGCCATCGAACGTCAGGGCCGCCACCAGGAGGATGAACGCCACTGTCACCAGGCTTCCCACGATCGGCACCTTGAATCCGTAGTGAGCCACCGCCAGGAGTGCTCCCATCTCGGGCAACAGGAGTAGCACTCGCGCCACCACAATGGCCGCGAGAAAATCGCCTCGGTGCATGGGCGTGGCCAGCAAGCGCTTGAGGAGCTTGCGCACGCGCATATCGACCAGCGCGTACCCCACCCCGAACAGGCCTCCGCTCAGAAGGTTCAGCCCCATCAGTCCCGGGATCAGAAAATCGATGTACCGACTCCCTGGATCGGTGACGATCACCGGATCGACATGCAGCACCGCTCGCGGAGGGCTGCCATTGGTGGCGGATTGTTGCCAGCGCATCAGGGTGGCATCGACCTGATGGAATGCGCTCAGGCTGTCAGCCCGCGTGCGATCAAAGACGCAGTGATACTCGCTCCCCTCCACCTGTAAATAGAGTGAGCTTTTGCCGGTGCGCAGGCGCTGCTTGCACGCGGTCAGCGGATGACTTTGCACCGCCAGCCCGGCCTGGGTCAGAAACTCCACCAACCCCGGCGGTGGATTTCCCTGGTCCGCCACCAGATCGATCGGCGGTGCTTCCGGTTCGCCCCGGGCAAAGGCGATCCCCAGACCCACCGCCAGCAAGAGCGGAAACCCGTACACCCAGAAGAGAGCCGCCGGTTGGCGATAGAACTCCCTCATGCGGGCGAGTAACAGCTGGGTAAAGGCATACCAGCGCTTCATGGGGAGATCCGTTCCAGAGAAGACGTCTCGGCCGCCTGACGGCTCAGCCAGTTCACCAGGTCGTCAAGATACCCTTGCGGGTCCGGCTCAAACTCCAGGGTGTGATGCGCGTCTGGATACGTGCGCACCTCCAGCACAGGAACAGGACACGCTTCCAGATAGGTCTGCGTTCGTGCATTGTCGACAATGCGATCCTGCCCTGCCAGCATCAAGAGCAGCGGCATGCGGACCTGGCGCCGTGCCCGGCGACAGTACAGATCGAGCCGGACGCTCTCGATAAGAAAGCGCGCCGTTGCCAGGTGCAGACTCAGTGGATCCTCGCGCAGAAACTGTTGCCACCGGGGCGACGCGGTGAACAGCGCTGGATCATTGAGCGGAATCGGGAAGGTTCGCCGAGGACGGAACAGCCTCGCCCCCAGGATGCGCAGTTTTTCCCAGAACGAAGGGGTGATGCGCGGACACAATCCCGGGCAGAGAAGGGCCATTCCCTCCACCAGCCCGGGATGGCGGCGTTGCAGCGCCAGCGCTAACTTCCCTCCCCACGAGATCGCCAGAAGAAAGAGCGGCTGGTCGGACCGGCGCTGCGAACGCAGGAACTCGGCGAGATCGTCCAGCAGGCGTCGAAAACTGGGGGTGTCTCCGCGCGCGAGCGTGTTCAACCCGGCGCCGCGCCGATCGAGAAAGAACACCAGGAAGCCAGCGGCCGCCAGGATTCGGCACGAGTGTTCATACCATCCCCCATGGCTTTGAATGCCATGGATGCCGACCACGACCGCTCGCGGAGACTGCTCCCGCGCAGGAGCATACCGGCGGTAATGCCAGACATAGCCATCGCTGGCCTGGAAGGTGTGGATTGTGCCGGAGACAGGGACAGCGTCGCTCATGAGCGTATTGTAGGGCGAGCGAACCCAAAACGACACGGGGGCGAGCGCTTCCTCTGAAGCACTTGCCCCCGATGAAGATCCTTCTTGGTGTGCTGCCGAGGAAAATTAACGGCTGGCGGCCTGGGTCGACAGCAACTTGGTAAACTCGACATTCACCTTCTTGCCGGCCTCGACGACCACGCGCTGCGTTTCGGTCTGGGTTTGCCCGTTCACCTGCAGCTCCGCCTTCATCGTGTAGAAGTAGGTCTGGCCCGGCTCCAGCTTCGGCGTTTCCAGGGTGCGATTGCCGGTGTGCTGGACGGCCACCCCATCAACAAAGAGCTTGGCATCGGAGGGCAAATGGATGTCGATCTTGGCCGCGGCCGCTCCAGTGCTGCCGAGGTTGTTGAACTCGACGCGCGAGGTCTGCCCGGCGCGAACCACCACCCGCTGCTCTTCCGTCACCGCCTTGCCATTGCGATTGGCGACCACCTTCATCGTGTAAAAATAGTCCTTGCCCTCTTCGAGAGCGGGGGTCGTGAAGGTGTGCGGGCTGGCCGGCACCTTGGTTTCCTGCCCGTCCACCAGCAGGGTGGCATCGCTGGGCACGCTCACAACCACCGTGGCCTTGGTGCTCGCCACCGCGGGGGTCGCCACCGGCGCCGACGAGATGATCACCGCGCCATAGCAGGCGGTGCACCCTGTGCAGCCGTAGCAACTCGAGCAGCCATAACATCCCGTGCACCCCCAGCATCCCGTGCCGATCGTGTAGCAACTGCAGCTGGAGCAACTCCAGTAGCTCGAGCAGCTAGAATAGCAACCACAGCAGCTGGAGAAGCAACCATAGCAACTGGAATAGCAGCCGCAGCAACTCGAGTAGCACCCCGAGTAGCAACCGTGGCAACCCCAGTTCCCCCATCCACCCCAGCAGCCCCAGCAGCCATAGCCGCTCGTGAAACAGCTGGAGTGACAGCTGGAATAACAACCGCAATACTTGTGACAGAAAGACGGCGTGGCGGTGCCGGTGGTCAGCATCGTCGCCAGCACAACACTGTACATGCTCTAACCTCCCTCTTGGTGGAGGCGCACCTTGACTGCGCTGGTAGAATCGGCGCCTCCCACAGCTTGCGTGCTTTGGGAAAAACAAGAAGATGTTTTTTTAAGAGTAGAAAAGCTGCGATCCGGAGTCAAAGGCAATCTGGGCAATTTTCATAAAATGCATGATTCACGTAGCCTGCGTAATCTGACCCGATTCAGTGCTTTTTGCCCGAAAAACAGTGGACAGAGAGAGGAGAAGGAGGAAAAGGATCGCGCCGACCGTGCCTGGCAACGCGGTCGGGCCGCCAGGGTGAGGAAGCCTTTTGCCCTGGCGGCCTTGCTTTTTGAAAAAAGATGTAAACGATCTTATTTAACCGCGTCCTGCAGCGCCGATTCCACGTCTGGATACTGGAACTTGTACCCCAGCGCCAGTGCTTTCCGGGGCAGCACGCGCTGTCCGTTGAGCACCACGTCGGCCACCTCGCCAAAGCGTAGTTTCAGTGCAAAACCCGGAACTGGCATGAAGGCCGGCCGGTGCAGCACACGCCCCAGCGCGCTGGAGAAATCCCGGTTGGTCATCGGCATCGGCGCCGTCCCGTTGAGCGGACCGCGCACCTCGGGATTGTCCAGCGCAAAGAGCAGTAACCCCACGAGGTCGGCATGGTGGATCCAGCTCATCCACTGTTTACCGCTCCCCGCCGGTCCGCCCACGCCGAGTTTGAACGGGGTGAGCAGTTGTGCCAGCGCTCCACCGCGCTTGTCGAGCACCACGCCAATCCGCACCAGGGCGACGCGCACCCCATGCGCCTGCGCCTGCAAAGCGGCCTGCTCCCAGTCAACACAGAGCGTTCCCATGAAATCCCGGGCGGGTGGACTCTCCTCGGTCAGTTCCTCGTCGCCATGCGCGCCATAGTAGCCAATGGCCGAGGCGCTGACCAGCACCTTGGGCGCCCCGCTGGCCGTGCGGGGATTTCGGGCGAGGGCTGCCACCACGTTGCTGGTCGATTGCAGCCGACTGGCGCGGAGTTGTTCCTTGAAGGCGTCGTTCCAGCGCCGCGCAAAGATATTTTCGCCAGCCAGGTTGATGACGGCGTCGCATTGCTGCAGGGCATCCAGCCACGACCCTGCCTGCATCGGATCGCCCTCGATCACCTCGGCCTGGGCCCCCAGCAGCGCACGCGCCTGGGCAGCACGTCGCGACAGGACCACCGGCTGATCCTTCCGTTCGTGGAGTTTGCGGATCAACGTTGTCCCGATCAGGCCAGTTCCGCCAGTTATAAAAATACGCATGAGCGTTCCATCCATCGCCAGGTGGGAAAGGTTGTTACACGCTCTATTGATAGACAGGTGCTCGCCCCGGATCACGCGTTGCGCAGACATTCTCTCCGTGGCGGACGCACCCGAGGAAGAAAACCGCGGTTCACGGCGCAAAGGCAACACGCCCGCGTTCCTTGAGGCGCCGGGCAGTGTCCCGAGCCTTCTCCTCGACACCGATCATGGCGTTGCGCGGGCGCTTGAAACGTCCGGCGGCAGCGGTGCGGGCCACCCAGGCGGGGTGCTCTTCCTCCGCCAGCCATTCCTCGTACTGGACCGCCCCTTCCCACGCCCCGGCGTGGTAGCGCACCACTCCAAAGGTCGAGCGATATTCCTTGGCATTGATCTGCACCCAGCGGCTGCGTCGCGAATGATGTTTGCTCATGCCGGTTGCCCTCCTAGCCAACCTCCAGAACCTCGCCCAGGCGCCCCAGCAACTGTTGGCGTCCGTTCCCCTCAAGGAGATGCCCATCGGCGTGCACTATCCCGCTGGCTTCCAGCCACGCCTGAAACTCGGGCGCGGGACGCAATCCCAGCAGTTGGCGCATCCCAACCGCGTCGTGATAACTCGTCGATTGATAGTTCAGCATCACATCGTCAGCACAGGGGACGCCCATGAAATAGTTGCACCCCGCCAGCGCCAGCAGCATCAACAGGTTGTCCGCCGAGTTCTGGTCTGCCGCAGCGTGATTGGTGTAACAGACATCGACGCCCATCGGCAGTCCGAGGAGTTTTCCCATGAAATGATCTTCCAACCCGGCGCGCACAATCTGCCGTTCGTCGTAGAGATACTCCGGACCAATAAACCCCACCACGCTGTTGACCAGAAAGGGCTCGAAGGCGCGCGCCACTCCATAGGCGCGCGCCTCCAGCGTGAGTTGATCGATCCCGTGATGCGCCTCCGCCGACAGGGCGCTTCCTTGCCCGGTTTCGAAATACATCACATTGTCACCCACCCAGGTCACCTCGCGCTGTCGATGGTGTTCCAGCACCCGTTCCCGCCCCTCGCGCAACAGAGCGAGGTTGATACCGAAACTGCGATTGGCTGCCTCGGTCCCGGCGATCGACTGAAAGAGGAGATCGATCGGCGCTCCCCGCGCCAGACAGGCCAGCTGTGTGGTGAGGTGCGCCAGACAGCAGCCCTGGGTCGGAATGTCAAGGTGCCGGATCAGGCGATCCACTCCGTGCAGGATGGTTGCCACCGTGTCCACCGATTCGGTCGCCGGGTTGACCCCAATCACTGCATCTCCGCAGCCGTAGAGCAGCCCATCGAGGGTGGCCAGGAGGATTCCTCCCAGATCGTCGGTGGGGTGGTTGGGCTGCACGCGTACCCCGAGCACCCCGCGTTCTCCCATGGTGTTGCGACAACGCGTGACATTGCGGATCTTGCTTGCTGCCAGAACCAGATCCTTGTTGCTCATCAGCCGTGCGACCGCCGCGGCCATCTCGGGGAGAATGCCTTTCTGCAGGCGCGCGATGTTCTCAGCGGTACAGGCATCGTCGAGCAGCAATTCGCGGAACTCGCCGACGGTCGCAGAACGGATCCCCTGGCTTGCCTTTCGATCCAGGGTGTCGAGCAGCAGCCGGCTCACCTCGTCCTCATCGGGATCGAGCAAGGGCTGCTCCAGAAAGATACCGAGCGGTAACTCGGCAAGCACCAGCTTGGCCGCCACGCGTTCGCGCTCGGAGCGAGCGGCCAGCCCTGCGAGTTGATCGCCCGATTTCTCCTCGCTGGCGCGCGCCAGCACGGTGCGAAGATCGGCGAACTCAAAGCGCTCCTGGCGCAGGGTGGTGGCAAAAACCATGAGCCGGCCTCGCAATCCCTGACTTGTCAGAACGAACTACCTGGATGATAATCTGTGTACAGTTCAAATACCATGGTTCAGAACGGTCGTTGCATTCATCATCAGGAAGAACCTCTCCAGGAGACTTCCGGCGCCGTTGGCGGAGGATCGGCTCATGTCGGTTACGCGACATCTCTCCCTGCTTGCCTTGAAACCCTTGGTGGCAGGCGCGTGCAACATGGTCGGCGGAGCGGCGGCCGAAGCCGCAGGCGCAGCCGTGGTCGGCCTTCTCGTCAAGCGCTTTAGCGACCACAGTCAGCGCTTGACGCATGCCCTGGAACAGGCGCAGGAGCGCGCCTGGAAGGCGCTGGAGATTGCCCTGGCGGGGGATTCGTTCTGGGAGCGCTGCAAGACTGGGTTAGCCCCTGGCGAGGAGCGCGCCTTTCGCCAGCAAGTCCGGGCCTTTCTGGAGGCCATTCCCCAGGATCAGTTGCCGCTGGCCCGCGAGGAGTTTCGCCAGCGCTGTCTGGAGGAACTCCGCACCGCGCGCCAGTCTGGGTTGCTCACGCGCCTGACGGAATCGCCGCAGCGCCTGGCCGAGGAGGCGAACGTCTTCATCCGTTTCAACTCTCCCCAGCAGCTCCTGCAGGCCGAGATGAAGGTCGTCGAGCATATGACCGGAGCGCTGAAGGAGGCCCGCCTCCACCACCTGGCCCAGCTGCTTGCCCCGCACGAAACGCCCTCGTTGCTGGTGGTGTCGGTGCGCTACTTCCTGGGTCGCGCCATCGAGGACGACGAGGTTCTCCATCGCCAGCTGACCTTCGCCCAGATGCAGGAACTCGGCGAACAGCAGGCGCGTGGCCTCGCCTCGCTGCAAACCCTCCTTGTCGAGCAGGGGCAACGGCTCGAAGGATTGTTGCAGGAAGTGCAGAGCGTGGTGGTCGAGACCCATGGCGCGGTTCTCGACATTCAGCAGGAACTGCGCGAACAGGGCAAACAGAATCGCGCCCTTTATGAAACCGTGCTGGAGTTACAGCGTCGGCTGGAAATGAACCAGAGCGGAGAACTGCGCCCCCGCGATAGCCTGTCGATCCGTGATGATCAGGAACGGCAGCTGATCAAGGAGGTGGTCGGTCGCTACCGTCGCTTGCCCGACGAGCAGCGCGTGCAATTGCCGGCCTTGCTCAATGCCATTGGTAAGTTGGAGGTGGCAGCCGGATCCTACGAAGCCGCCGAACGCGATTTTGCCACGGTCGCCACCCTGGTGGAGGATCCCCAGGCGCAGGCCGCCGCGCATTACAACGCCTATCGGGCCGCCCTGGAACAGCGCAACTGGGAGGCTGCCCTGGTCGCCCTGCGCGAGGTGATCGAGCTTGACGCGCGCCAGTTCGCCCCCTTCCCCACGGACAAGTATCAGCCGGTGCGCATTCTGGGCGCGGGCGGGTTTGGCGTCGCCTTCCTGTGCAAGCACCGTTACACCGGCTCGCAGGTGGTCGTCAAAACCCTCCTCGATACCGAACTGGATCGCCGCGTCGACCAGCTCTTTGCCGAGGCGCAGGCCATCCAGCAACTGAACCATCCGTCGATCATTCGCCTGCTCGATTGTGGCTATACCGACGATGCCAGGCAGGCGCGTCCCTACCTGGTCATGGAGTATTTCGAGGGGGAAACTCTCGAAGAATACATCAGGAAACATGGCACGCTCGGGCCGCGCGAACTCCTGTCGCTCGCCGAGCAGATGGCCGAGGCGCTCCAGGCGGCGCATCAGAAGAGCATCCTTCATCGCGATGTGAAGCCCGGGAACTTGCTGGTGCGGCGCCTGCCCGGCTCCGGGGCGCCCCGCTGGGAAATGCGCCTGATCGATTTTGGCCTGGCCTTACGCCAGAGCGCGCTGCGCGACACCAGCACCCGCACCAGGACCCTGATCGGCACCAGCATCGCCGGCACTCTCGATTACGCGGCCCCCGAGCAGATGGGGAAGTTGCCCGGGGTCAGCGCTGGGCCTTACTCGGACATCTATGGCTTTGGCAAAACGTGTTGTTATGCGCTCTTTGGCACCACCCAGCCAGTTCTGAAGCACTGGCAGAGTGTTCCCGAACCGCTCGCCGACCTGCTGGGGCGCTGTCTGGGGGAGACTCCGGAGGAGCGCCCTGTCGACTTTGCCACCGTGCTGCGCTCGGTACGCCGTCTGCCCACACTACTGGCCCGCGACGCGGATGTGATCACCCTGGAGCCGGTGGTTCTCACCCCAGTTCCACCGCCGCCTCCGCCCCCGCCAGCCCCCCGCCAGCGGCGCTCCTCTGCCGAGCGACGCGAGCCCGTGCTGATGACCGAAGCGCCCGCTCCGAGCCGGCGCCGGTTTCCCGTTTCGCTGCTGATTGTGGGGGTGTTCCTCGGGATCGGCGGGGTGGTGCTCCTTGGTGGTTCGATGCTGTTCGGACTATTCAGCGCTTCCACTCGTCCCGGCCCGGGTGGGGGCCGGTTTCATCTGGATCCCCTCCCGCCCAGACCCGCCAAACAGGATTCCCCCGTGGAGCCGCTCAAATTCACCGTCGACGATCCCGAGGAAAGCCGCGTTTATCTCTCCGATTTGCAGGAGATCAATCCGCACACCTTAGCTCCAACCTGGCACTTCGGCAAAAAGGGCGATCTCGGCACCCCCTTCAACGACCGCATCAAGGTCAATGGCGGCTGGGAAGCCAAGCACGGTCTGAGCATGGGGCCGCCCGATCATGGTTCCTCGGTGAAATACAAGGTGGCGGCGCGCAAGCCCATTCTTTTCCAGACCCTGGTTGGCCTGGATGACACCGGGAAGGATCACCCCGTAACGTTTGAGGTCCTCGGGGATGGTCGCTCGTTGTGGCGTTCCGGCGTGATCAAGGGAGCCAGGAACTATGAGGAATGCCGTGTTTCCCTGGCCGGTTTCAAGGAACTGGAGCTTCGCGTTCGCCCTGCGGAGAACAAGTCCTCCCCCTGGACGCGCCCCGTCTGGATCGATCCGTACATCGTCCCGGAAGACAAACCGACCGCCGCGCCGCCGCCCCCTCCTCTCCCGCCGCTGGTCCTGGACGAGGCCCACAAGAAATATCTCTCCGATCTCTCCGAGATCGATCCGCAGATTGGCCCAAAGGATTGGAAATTTGGCAAGAAGGGACAGCTGGGCAACCCGGAAAACCAGAAGATCGTGGTCCGCGGCAACACCTACCCCGAAGGGCTGAGCATGCATCCGCCCTCTGCGCGCGAAGGCTCCGCGAGCGTCATTTACAAGCTGGACAAAAAAGCGACCGCCCTGAAAGGGGCCGTCGGAGTAGCGGACACGTCCACCCTTGTTTCGTTTCAAAGTATCGTCTTCGAGGTACTCGGCGATGGCAAGGTGCTCTACACTTCCGCGCCCCTGAAGGCGCGGGAGTCCGAGGAATTCCTGGTCGATCTCACCGGCGTCGACACCCTGAAGTTGCGTGCCAGGGTAACCGGCGGACTGAAAGAAGGAGGCCACGCCGTCTGGCTCGATCCGGTGGTGTATTTCAAACCCCCACAGAAGTAAGGTTCCCGGCCTCAACGGAGCAAGGCAAATCACCCGGCTCCGCCCAGGGCGGGGGCATTTTGCGCTTGTCTTGGCGATATGCTTTGCGGTATAAAGTAGTCTCTGCGGACGACCGCAAGCAGTCACGGAGGCGGCGATGACGGGGCAGGGAAGCTTGTGCTCATGCACTGTTCTGTTGTACCCTGAGCAGAGGATTGCTTCGCGCCGGGGGCTGCACGCATGAGCACACTCTTTCCACCCACCGAATCGCAACCGCTCCGGGTCAGCGAGTTGACCCAGCAGATTCGCGCGCTCCTGGAACTCGCCTATCCCCACGGAGTCTGGGTGACTGGCGAGGTGTCCAACCTGGCACGGCCCTCTTCGGGACACCTCTACTTGAAACTGAAGGATAGCGAGAGTTCTCTCAATACGGTGGTTTATCGGGGCGTCGCCTTGCGGTTGCGCTTTGATCTGCAGGATGGCATGGAGGTGATTGCGCGAGGCCGGCTGATCGTCTATGTGCCGCGCGGCGAATATCAGCTCCAGGTGGAAGAAATTCAGCCCAAGGGCATCGGCCCACTGGAACTGGCCTTTCGCCAGCTCAAGGAAAAACTCCTGCTGCGCGGGTATTTCGATCCGCGCCGCAAGAAGCCCTTGCCACGCTTCCCGCGCCGCATCGTCCTGGTCACCAGTCCCACCGGGGCGGCGGTTCGTGATATGCTGGAGATTCTCAACCGGCGCTGGCCTGCGGTGGAGGTCTGGGTCTGCCCGGTCCCGGTTCAGGGCGAGGGGGCGGCGGCGAAGATCGCGGAGGCCATCGCTCAGCTCAACCGCCTACCTCAGCTGATCGATGTTCTGATTGTCGGTCGCGGCGGCGGCAGCCTGGAGGATCTGTGGCCCTTTAACGAGGAGGTCCTGGCCGACGCGATTCACGCTTCACGCATCCCCGTGGTGAGTGGGGTGGGGCACGAAACCGACCTGACCATCGCCGACCTGGTTGCAGATGTGCGCGCCTTGACCCCAAGCGAGGCAGCCGAACGCGTGGTTCCGCAACGCACCGAGTTGCTCGAAGCCCTGGAAAGCATGGAAGGAAAGATGCGCTTGTTGCTGCGGCAACGGCTGGAGCGCGCCCGCACCCGCCTGGACGATCTCGCCGCTCGCCGCTCTTTTCGCCAACCGCTGGAGCGCATCCGAGTGGAGGAGCAGCGGTTGGATGAATGGAGCGAGCGCCTGCAGCGGGCGGTTCGCCTGCGTCTGAACGGCGCCCAGCAAGCCCTGGTCGGCCTGGCGGGGCAACTGGAGACGCTCAGTCCCTTGAAGGTCCTGGCGCGGGGTTATAGTCTATCTCGCAACCTTGCGACCCGAACGATCATTCGCACCCCGCACCAGGTCCAGCTGGGCGACCGCATGGAAACCTTGATCCACCAGGGTCGCCTGATCAGTCGCGTCGAGGAAATTGTCGATAACTCCACTCCGGGAGGAACTTGACGCGTGGATCTCCCTACCATGAACAAGGAAGGCGCCCCAGAGCCCTCCTTCGAGGAGGCCCTTGGCGAACTGGAACGCATCGTCCGCGAGCTGGAAGATGGCAGCCTCGGTCTGGAAGAAGCGATGACCCGCTACGAACAGGGAGTTGCCCTGCTGCGCCGTTGTCAGGGACAGCTGCGCCAGGCCGAGCAACGGATTCTGCTGTTGACCGGCCTCGGTGAGGAAGGCCAGGCGATTCTGCAACCGTTCAAGCACGAGGCCACCGCGCCGGCCAAGGGCGAAACCCCGCGACGCGGACGCAAACCCCTGTGACCAGACAACCTTGCTCGTTGTATGATGAACCAGAGATCATGTTAATCGTGGACCAGTTGCCCGGTTAACGGGAGAGAGAACGCTTGAGCGAGGATCTACGGGAGCATTTGCAACGGCACCGCGAAGAGATCGAGGGGCATCTCCAGGAGAGCCTGCGACCCCAGCCAGGCTGCCCCGACTCCCTTCTGGAGGCGATGCGCTACAGTCTGCTCGCTCCGGGCAAACGGTTGCGTCCGCTTCTGGCGCTGCTGGCCTGCGAGGCCTGTGGAGGAACCGCCGCCCAGGCCCTCCCCGTGGGCACCGCGGTGGAGATGATCCACACCTATTCGCTCATCCACGACGATCTCCCCGCCATGGATGACGACGACCTGCGCCGCGGACGCCCGACCTGCCACAAGCAGTTTGGCGAGGCGCTGGCCATTCTGGCAGGCGATGCCTTGCTCACGATGGCCTTTCAGGTGCTGGCGGAGAGTTATCCAGCACCCACCGCCGCTCGGTGCTGTGTCGAACTGGCCCGGGCGGCCGGAGCAGCGGGAATGGTCGGGGGACAGGTGGACGACCTGGCCTGGGAGCGCCAACCAGGGCAGGGACAACGTCGCCTCGACGATCTGGAGTATCTGCACACGCGCAAGACGGGGGCACTGATCCGGGCCGCGTTACGCCTGGGCGTCCTCGCGGCGTATGCGGAACGCCCGCACGACCTTGACCCCGAGTGGTTGGCCCGGATCGATCACTATGGGCACTGTCTGGGCCTGGCCTTTCAGATCACCGATGATCTGCTCGATGTCGAGGGGCAGGCGGAGCAAACGGGCAAACGGGTTAACAAGGATGCCGATCGGGGCAAGTTGACCTATCCTGGTTTTCTTGGAGTGACTGCCAGCCGTCAGCGCGCGGAGCGGCTGTGCGACGAGGCCCGCGCCCATTTATCGCCCCTGGGAGAATCTGCCCGCTTTCTGGTGCAGCTCCCTCGCCTGGTTCTGGAACGTGATCGTTGATTCGCGGACGGACATCTCGGAGGTAGTTCCCATCCGCGGAACACGAGGAGCTTGATACACATGAGTAAGATTCTACCCACAATTGCCTCGCCAGCCGACCTCAAGGGGCTTAGCGACGAGCAATTGTCTCACCTCGCGGAGGAGATGAGGGAAGAACTCGTCCGCGTGCTCAGTATCCGGCCCGCCCACTTTGCCAGCAATCTGGGTGTGGTTGAGCTGTGTCTCGCTCTGCACCTGACCTTCGATTTCAAACACGATCGCCTGATCTGGGACACCGGGCACCAGATCTATCCGCACAAGCTGATCACGGGGCGCTATCCGCAGTTTTCCAGCATTCGCACCCGGGGTGGGTTGATGGGCTATCCCAACCCTCAGGAGAGCGACTACGATCTCTTCATGACCGGTCACGCTGGCTGCAGCGTTTCCTGCGCCCTGGGATTGAAAGTCGGCGATGATCTTCTCGGTGAGAGCGCGCGGCATAGTGTTGCGGTCATTGGCGATGGCGCTCTTCCCTCGGGCATCGTCTTTGAGGCGATGAACAACGCGGGCGGTCTCAACAAGAAACTCCTCGTCATCCTCAACGATAACGAGATGAGCATCTGTCCGCGCGTGGGCGCCCTGGCCCGCTGTCTCGATCAGGCGCGGCTGACCACCTTCTACCGCGACTCCAAGAAGAACCTGCACAACTTCCTGACCAAGATTCCCATGATAGGAGATATGGCCTATCATGCGCTCGATCAGGCCCGCGATGGGTTGAAGGCTTTTCTCACCGGCGGCATGCTCTTCGAGGAACTCGGCTTCCGCTATATTGGTCCGATCGATGGCCACGATCTGCCCACGCTGCGTCGCTGGCTGGAAGACCTCAAGAAACAGGATGGCCCGATTCTGCTCCATGTGCTTACGCGCAAGGGCAATGGCGTCCCCGAGGCGTGCAAGGACCCCGTGACCTTCCACACCCCGCCGGTCTTTGAAAAGGTGGGGCCCCAACGCACCATTCTGGCGCTCAAGAAGGGCGGCTCGAAGGCGTACACCGACGCGGTCAGCTCCGCCATTCACACAGCCATGATCGAGAACCCCCGGGTAACGGTGATCACAGCGGCGATGTGCCAGGGGAACAAACTGGAGAAGATCCGCAGTGAGTTTCCCGAGCGTTTCTTCGACACCGGCATCTGTGAATCGCATGCGGTCGCCTTCGCCGCTGGCCTGGCCAAGACCGGCATTCGCCCCATCGTCGATATCTACTCGACCTTCCTGCAACGGTCGTTCGATCAGCTCTTCCAGGAGGTCGCCTTGCAGAATCTCCCCGTCACCTTCACGCTCGACCGCGCGGGGTTGACCGGGCCGGATGGGCCAACCCATCACGGGGTGTTCGACACGGCCTATATGCGGATGTTCCCCAATTTTGTGGTGATGGCTCCCGGCGACGAACTCGATGTGGCGCCCATGCTCCATTTCGCTCTCACCCATCCCGGCCCCACCTCGATGCGTTATCCCAAGGCAACGTTGGAGAAACTCGATCGCGGCCTGGCGCCAATCGAACTCGGGCAGGCCGAGGTGATCGAGTGGGGCGACGATGTCATCCTCGTGGCCTATGGCACCCTGCTGTCCAGCTGTATCAAGGCCGCCGAACAATTGCGGCAGGACGGTCTCAACGTGGGGGTGATCAACGCCCGCTTTGTGAAGCCGCTGGATCGCACCACCCTGCTCAAGGCTGTCGAGGAAGCCGGACTGGTGGTCACCGTCGAAGAAGGCACCCTGGAGGGCGGGTTCGGTAGCGCCTTGCTGGAAGCCGCCAACAGTGCGGGGCTGAACACGCGCAACCTCGTTCGCCTGGGACTTCCGGATCGCTTCATCGAACATGGCGAGCGGAGCGAACTGCTTACTTCGCTCGGCCTGGATGTCGAGGGAATCTGCACCACCGTCCGCCACGCGCTCGAACCAGCGGGTTGCCCCGAAAAGAGCCAGCGCGTACAGCGCTAACTCCCCAGAATCGAGCACGAGGAGTGGCACCCTCTGTGCCCACTCCTCGTGCTCTTTGACAAGATCCCACCCCTGTGATGTTCATTCCCCGTCGACCGGGCTAGAATGAGCCGGTCGTGTGGCTCTGCTCCATCCGTGTGTCCTTCCTGACGGGGAACGTTCTCATGCCGCAACCTCGCGCGCGCTGGCTTGCTTTCCTTGGTGCGTGGCTACTCCTTGCTCCTGTTCTTCACGCTGCGGACAATCAACCGGACGAGGCGATTCCCAGGGGCGAGGTGACCAAATACACCTTTAGCCAGAGCAAGATCTTCCCTGGCACGGTGCGCGACTACTGGGTTTATGTCCCCAAACAGTACGATCCCGCCAAGCCCGCCTGTGTCCACATCAATCAAGATGGGATTCAGTTCAACGCTCCTGCGGTGTTTGACCGGTTGATTCACAAGAAGGAAATGCCGGTGGTCATCGGGGTGTTCATCATGCATGGCCGTGTCAAGGCTCCCTCGGGACAGGCGCTCGATCGGTTCAATCGCAGCTACGAGTACGACGGTCTGGGGGATAACTACGCGCGCTTTCTGCTGGAGGAATTGCTCCCCGAGGTGGAGAAAAAGAAGACGGCGGACGGTCGCCCAATTCGTTTGTCGAAGGATGGCAACGACCGTTGCATCGCCGGCTCCAGTAGTGGGGCGATCTGTGCCTTCACGGCGGCATGGGAGCGGCCCGATGCGTTTCGCCGCGTCTTCAGCGCCATCGGCACCTATGTCGGTCTGCGCGGCGGCAACAATTATCCCACCCTCATCCGCAAGTTTGAGCCCAAACCGATCCGGATCTTTCTTCAGGATGGCAAGAACGATCTGAATATCTACGGCGGCGATTGGTGGATGGCCAACCAGGAAATGGAACGTGCCCTCACCTTTGCTGGATACGAGGTGAACCACGTGTGGGGCGAGGGCGGACACTCGGGTCAACATGCCACTGCGATCTTCCCCGACGCCATGCGCTGGTTGTGGAAGGATTGGCCAGCTCCCGTGAAGGCCGGGGGAGGCTCCGCGCAACTGAAGGAGATTCTCCTTCCGGGAGAGAAGTGGGAACTGGTCGCCAGCGGTTACAAGTTCACCGAGGGAACTGCGGTCAACGCTCGGGGCGAGGTCTACTTCAACGATGTCCCCGCCAGCAAAACGTACAAGATCGGACTGGATGGCAAGGTAACTGTGTTTCTCAACGACTCCAAAAAGGGCGATGGCCAGGCATTTGGTCCCGACGGCAAACTGTACTCGGTCGCGGGGGGCACCAGTCAGATTCTCGCCTGGGATACCACAGGAAAAGCAACCGTCGTTGCAGAGGGCTTTCGTGGCAATGACCTGGTGGTGCGCCACGATGGCAGCCTGTATGTGACCGAGCCGGGGTGGACTGGCAGCGAACCCAGCAAGGTGTGGTACATCAGCCCCAAAGGGGAAAAACGCGTGGTGGATAAGGGGTTGAAGTTCTGCAACGGAGTGACTTTGTCTCCCGATCAGACGCTGCTCTACGTGGCCGATTTTCGCAGTCACTGGGTCTACAGCTACCAGATCCAGGCGGATGGTTCACTGGCGCACAAGCAGCGCTATTACCATCTCCACGTGCCGGATTTTGCCGATGATAGTGGCGCCGATGGAATGCGCGTCGATCGCGACGGCCGGCTTTACGTGGCCACGCGTATGGGGATTCAGGTCTGTGACCAGGCCGGCCGTGTCAATTGCATCATTCCAACTCCCAATGGCAAGGTTTCCAACCTCTGCCTGGGCGGAGAGAACTTCGACACCCTCTTTGTGACGTGTGGCGATCGGGTTTACAAGCGCAAGGTCAAGGTGAAAGGCGCCCAGGGTTTCCAGGCGCCGCACCGGCCCGCACCCCCTCGGCTGTAGGAGCCGTGGCTGGTCGCGGATTCCAGGCTGGAGGTTGGAGACGAGGCGCTCACCTGGTCTGGTCGGGCGCCTCGTAGTTTACCGGCACCACACCCTGGCCAGCTGGGGCTGCCGGCCGGGAGAGCTGCGTCAGCAGTTCCTGGGCAGGGGCGAGCTTGGGATCGAGCGCCGTGGCACGTTCCAGTTCAATCCGGGCCGCTGCCGGCTGTTGCAGATGCAGAAGCATGCGGCCCACATTGTAGTGAGCCTTGGCTTCCCCATCCAGGCGCGTGAAGGTGGCGAGCGCCTGATCAAACGCTCCGGCCCGCGCCTGGGCATAGCCCAGCACATGCCCATACTGACGATTCTCGGGGTCGAGCGCCACCGCCTTGCTGATCGCCTCCAACCCCGGCTTCCATTCCTTGGCGCGGCTGTGGCACATGCCCAGATCCATCCACAGCGAGGCGTCCTTGGGATAATGCTGGAGCGCTTTCTTGTAAGTGGCAACCGCGCGTTCGTGGTCTCCCACTGTCGCATACATCTGGGCCAGACCGCGCAACGCTGGAAGATTCTTCTCGTCCAGGGTCAACGCCTGCTGATAGGCCTTGCGGGCATCATCGTAGAACTTTTGCTTCTCCGCCTCGGTGCGGGTTGGTTCCTGCGCCGCATGCATCCGGAAATCACCGAAGGCAACACACGTCGACGGCTTGGGCGCCCGTCGCGCCACATGGTCCTTTTCCTTCTCGACCGGGGCTTCACCGATCATCGGAGGGGTGGCAGTCGGTTGGACGGTGGATTGACGGTTGCATCCGAGCAGCGTGCCCGCGCACAAGAGGAACAGGAGAGAGCGTCGACAATCCATTGTCTTTCCCTCGGTACACTGGAGAAAGTGCACAGGAGTGGCTTCCGAGATAACGACGGAGACACGGGTGGGAGGAGACGCCTCTCACCCCTGTCTTCCGCAATGACCTGGGTTCGTTCGCCTGTGCCAATTCTCCGGCTTATTTGAATTCGGGAATGAAGCTGGCGGAGGCTTCCACCATCAGATCCCTGGTGAGTTGCACGGGTATCCTACGAAATCGGCAAATGGATTGGACTGTCTCCAGCAAATCGCGACAATCGCTGGCACGAGGCACACGCCCATTGTCGTAGTAACGTTTGTAAAGGTAGTCCACCGCCTCGGGGCAGTGAGTCATCCCGAGTTTTTTTACATAGTTACCGAAGATTTTTTCGTAGACATCACGCTGGGGCGCGGGGATCTCCACCTTGTGACGCATACGCCGGAGGAAAGCATCGTCGACCAGGTCCTTGGGATCGAGGTTGGTTGAGAAGACCGTCAGCTGCTCGAACGGGACCTGGAACTTTTGCCCCGAGGCAAGGGAGAGGAAATCGACCCGGCTTTCCAGCGGGACGATCCAGCGATTGAGCAATTCCTTGGGGCTGCACAACTGGCGCCCAAAGTCGTCGATCAGGAAGATGCCGCCGTTGGCCTTCACATGCAGCGGTGCCTGATAATAATTCGATTCGGCACTGTATTTCAAATCCAGCATGTGCAGATTTAGTTCACCGCCGGTGACGATCACAGGTCGCCGAATGCGCACCCAGCGCGGATCGACCGTGCCCTTGTTCAGCAGGCGCCGAATGGTGGCTTCATTATCCTCCAATCGATCGTTGGATTCATCGGCTTTTTGATGAACCGCCTGGTCATAGACCGTGATCACATTGCCTTCGTGATTGATGGCATAGGGGACGTAAATTTCCCCGCCATTGGCGTTCATGAATTCGCCGACCGCCGTCGCGATGGAGGTTTTTCCGTTTCCAGGAGGCCCGTAAATAAACACCGATTTTCCGCTGATGATGGCAGGGCCAATGGCATTGAAGAGAGCGTCGCTAATCACCAGATGACCAAAGCTGGCGCGCAGCGCTTCCGGCGAGATGTTGATGGCAGTGACCGCCTGCCGGTAGGTTTGCTCCACATAGTCTTCCAGAGGCACCGGAGCAGGGCCGGTGTAGGCGCACAACTTCATCGCTTCCTGAGCGCGCCGCCGCCCGGTTTCCGTGAGGTTGTAGCGGTAGCTGACCCGACCGATGAGATCGCCTCCCAGCACCTCCACGCACTTGTCGCGTTTGAGGAACTCCAGGGCTTCCTCGATGACCTTGAAGGGAAGACAGGTCAACTTGGAGATATCCAACCCCACCAGCGCCCCACGGGTGTAAAGCAAACGGAGCGTATGGTCGTTGACGAAGGCGGCGGTCAGGCCAGTTTGTTGTAAATTCTCCGGTGCGCTGGGAGCCTCCGGTACCCCGTTAGCATCCCACTCCATGCTATGTGTGTTCTGGTGTTGAAACATGGTGCAGTTCTCGAGTTGCGTGACTATTTTCTGGGGATCAGGGGAGCCGCTCCACATTGGGAGCGGCTCCTTCGCCTCGTTCAACCGATCAATAGGGCGGTTGGCCACCCGGTCCGCCCGGCCCACCACCACCAGGAGTCGTTCCAGTTCCCGTTCCGGTCGGCCCCTGGGTGCCGGTTCCGGTGCTGGAGGTCGCCCCAGCACCTCGGGCACCGCCCGCGCCACCGCCGCCCATCGCGCCGCCGGCGGCTCCGGCCCCTCCGGCAGCTCCGCCGAAAATGGTCCCGCTGCTCGAATGCCACATCTGCGTGATCGAGAGCCCTGCCGGGATCCCCGAGATGCTTGGATCACCCGGATCATGCACCAGCACCTGGAAGCCAACGCCGCGCCCCGCCGCCTGAGCATTCAGGTACTTGTCGATCGCAGCAATTCGCTTGTTGTCCAGGTCCAAACGCTTCTCCGCCAGTTCGTTCGGCTTGGCGGGATCAAAGGGCACGTCCTGCGCCGTCTGCAGGAAGACCACGGGATCCGGGCTCGGACGTCGCCGGGCCAGGTACGCCAGGTGCAGCTGACCACCCTGCGTCAGTTTGTCCGTCCCCGGTTCAAAGTGGTAATTCCACACCGTTTGATCGAGAACGTGGCCGTTGTTCACCTGCGTGGCGAACGCCGCCCTGACATTTCGCCGGGCCTGGCATTCATAGCGCTCTGGGTAGCAAGGATCGACCAGATCGTTGTAGCAGTTGTGTGTGCGATGATCGCACCCCACTAATCCGGCCAGCGCACTGGTGCAACCCAGTGTCAGAAACGCCTTCCTGATGAATCCTTTCATCCCTCTGCTCCTTGCATGAATCGATCCTCGAGTTTCGCTCCTCATGCCACCCGCCCGGCGAGCTGGAGACGCGGTGGGGAAACTCGTCGATCATCCGTTACTTCTTCATCATCGTTTCCATGATGCTGATCGCCGCCGGTCCCACGAGCACCACGAAGATGCCGGGGAAGATGAACATCACCAGCGGAAAGATCAGCTGCACAGCGCACTTGGCCGCTTTTTCCTCGGCCAGTTGACGCCGCCTGGTGCGCATCGAGTCGGACTGAACCCGCAACGCCTGCGCAATACTCGATCCAAACCGATCGGCCTGGATGAGGATGGCCGCCAGGCTGCGTACATCGTCCACCCCGGTGCGTACCCCCAGATCGTGCAACACTTCACGACGCGGGCGGCCCATCTGCAACTGGAAGTTCGCCAGGGAGAATTCCTCGCAGATCACCTTGCAATGATCCTTCATCTCGTCGCACACCTTGCGCATGGCCGCATCCAGACCCAGACCACTTTCCACACAGACGACCAGCAAGTCCAAAGCATCGGGGAGACTCAGGAAGATTTCCTGCTGCCGTTTACTCCGAATAAACCAGAGCACCACTGCCGGAAGATAAAACCCGAATCCCGACATCATCACGATGTACATCGAGGATTTCTTCAATCCTTCTGCAGTTAAACCGTACTGCGGAAGGAAGATTGCCAGCGAAGCAAAGAAGAACAGGATCAGCACCGCAAAACGGATTCCCAGGTACACCGACGACGCGGATTCACTGCGGAACCCCGCGTTTGCCAGTTTGACTTTTAACTCGGATTGTTCCAGCTCCGATTGCGGCATCAGGGGAGCGGAGAAAACCTTGGCGGTTTCCATGACTCCCTTGAACCGTTCGGCTTTTTGTAGCTTGGGATCCTCGATTTCCGCCAACGAGGCTGGCCGACTGATCCGTTCCAGCCGATCCTGGGCCCGACTGTTACGGGTGGACAGGACCGACAACACCCAGAAGATCCCGAACACGATCGCCCCGAACACCAGGAACGGGAGGACCTGTTGTGCCGTCAGAAATTCATCACTCATGGTGCATCACTCCCCGTAAATCTGCGCAATGCTCAATCGTCTGCCACCGTTCTGGTTACACCTTGATATCCACAATTTTCTTGATGACGATGGCTCCGATGATCTGGGCGATAATGGCAAAGATACTCATCTTGATGCCAAGTTCCTTGGTCCACAACGACCGGACATAATCCGGTTTGATGTGGAGCATGAACGCAAACAGGCCAAAGGGCAGAGCGATCAGCACGACGCCGGAGAGCCGGCCTTCCCCTGTGAGCGCTTTCACCTGGCCGAGAATGCGATATCGTTCCCGAATCACGTAGCCGATCTTGTCGAGGATTTCCGCGAGGTCGCCACCGGTCTGACGTTGAATGTTGACGGAAGTCACAAAGAAGCGAAGGTCGAGGTTGGGCACCCGGTCGGCGAGTGATTTCAACGATTCTTCCATCGGGATACCGTAGTTCTGTTCTTCAAAAACTCGGCCAAATTCCTCGGCAATGGGCGAAGGCATTTCCTCGGCGACCACGTGCATGCCCGCCCCAAGGCTGTGCCCGGCGCGAAGGGCACGAGCAACAAGTTCCAGTGCATCCGGGAGTTGAGCCGCGAATTTCCCCAGTCGGGCTTTGCGCTTCCACCACAGCCAGACGAACGGAACGAAAAAGAGCGTAGCCCCAGTTACTGGAGCGAAAAACCAGGGAATCGGCGTGATCCAGGTAATCGTGGCGCCCACGACACCCAGGACCAGGCCAATGCCAAAGAGGGTACTTGGCGCCAGGTTACAATCGGCCTGCTCAAAGTATTTTTGCGGAGTAAAAAACTTGGGGGTGAGTATCTCCAGGAGTGATTTTTTATCGCTCTCGAACGCTCTTTGTTTGAGAATCGACTCCCGCTGTTCGTCTTCCTTGCGTCGCTTGCTCCCCAGGAGCATGTCGAGCCGGGTCGAGGTTTTCGGGGTCGTGTCGCGCAGGACGAAGGCGAGCAGGCCAATCAGGCCAAACACGACCAGGAACGCTAGCATGGAAATCATCACAGGATTCATCAGGTGCATCCTCCATCAGCGGAATGCCAGGGCCGGGGGGAACCCATCGCGGTGCCTCAGGGCGTTTCCGCCTCGCTGTCGAATCAATCGCGGAGCAACACGCGTTCCTGGAAGAGGTTCGACGGCAACTTGATGCCAGCGGCTTCCAGGCGAGTAACAAAGGTGGGCCGCACTCCCGTGGCCTCAAATTGCCCGTAGGCGCGTCCGTTCTGATCGATACCTAGTTGCTTGTAGCGGAAGATTTCCTGCATGATGATCATGTCCTGCTCCATGTTCATCACTTCCGTGATCGAGGTGATCTTGCGTGGCCCCCCTTGCAAACGGTTGGCCTGCACGATCAGATCCACGGCGGAGGAAATCTGTTGTCGCATCGCCTTGATGGGGAGTTCCATCCCCGCCATCATGATCATCGTTTCCAGGCGGGCCTGGGCATCACGCGGGGTGTTGGCGTGCAGCGTGGTCATCGAGCCCGCATGCCCGGTGTTCATGGCTTGCAGCATGTCCAGCGATTCCGCCCCACGACATTCCCCGATGATGATCCGTTCGGGACGCATACGCAGCGCGTTGCGGACAAGATCGCGGCAGGTGATCGACCCTTTTCCTTCGATGTTCGCTGGGCGCGTTTCCAGGCGCACCACGTGATCCTGTTGCAGCTGCAATTCGGCCGCATCCTCGATGGTTACCACACGTTCCTCGTGTGGAATGAAGCTGGAGAGCGTGTTCAGCAGGGTGGTTTTACCGCAACCAGTACCACCGCTAATGACAATGTTCAAGCGGGCCTTGATGCACGCTTCCATCAACATGGCCATCTCGGGGGTGAACGCCTTGTAGTTCAGCAGGTCTTCCAGCTTGAGCGGGTTGGAGCCGAAACGCCGGATGGAAACCGTGGCGCCATCAAGGGCCAGCGGGGGAATGATGGCATTGAAACGCGAACCATCCGGTAAGCGTGCATCCACCATGGGCGAGGTTTCATCGACGCGCCGTCCCACCTTGGATACAATGCGATCGATAATCTGCATCAGATGGTCGTTGTCGCGGAACTTGACATCCGACTTCTCCATCTTGCCGCGACGTTCCACGTAAATTTTGTGAGGTCCGTTGATCAGAATATCGCTGATCGTGGGATCCTTGAGTAACACCTCGAGCGGACCAAACCCGAAGGTTTCATCGAGCACTTCATCAATGAGCCGCTCGCGCTCCATGCGATTGAGGAGCGGATTTTCGGTGTCGCACAGGCGTTCGACCACCAGGCGAATCTCTCGGCGCAGCGTGTCTCCTTCCAGATCGCTTACCCGCGAGAGATCGAGCTTGTCGACCAGTTTGCTGTGAATCAGGCGCTTCAGTTCTTCAAAGCTCTTGGTGCCCTGTCGTTCCAGACCGACCTGGCTGGGACCGGCTAGACGACTGACGCCACCGCTATTCAAACCACTCAATCCTCGTTGCAGCCGTGACATGGGTGCGTTCTCTCCGGGGCTCGATTCAGCGCTGTGTACCTATTGCGATTCACTGCCCGCTTTAGCGACCCAGCAGTGTGGTGAAAAAGCCAGTCTTCTTGCGCGCGCCGCCCTGCGTATCCTTCTTCCCTGTCAAGGTGTCCGCGAGTCCCACGATGCTCAGATTGGCCTTGGATCTGGGCGCATGCTGACACAGAGGAACTCCGGCATTCCGCGACTCAATCATGGCACGTGGATCATTGACGATCTGGTAATAGATCGGCTTTCCAATGATTTCTTCCGCCTTTTTCAGGCTGATATCGTTATCGGAGCCAACGCGATTCAGAACGATCTGTACCTTGCGACCAAGGACCTCGTCGGCAGCCAGCGCCAGCTGCATACGCACCACGTTGCGCAGACTGCTCAAATCCAGCTGAGCCACAAGGAGAATCATGTCCGATACGTGCAGAGCAGTGATGTCCAGCGGTGAAAAACTCTTGCTCAGGTCGAGAATCAGGTGGCTGTAACTGGCCCGGAGCAGGTTGACCAGGCGTTGCAGATGTTCCTCGCGAATGAGCTGACAGTCTTCCAGCTGAACCGGGTGGGGCAGAAGAAATAAGCCGGTTGAATGCTTGCACAAGGAACGCCTGAGAAAATTCATGTCGATGCGGTCGATATTCACCGCCACATCGGCCAGGGTGTGGTCCCCCATCAGATCCAGGGCCACATCGGCATCTCCCAGAGCGAGGTCGAGATCGATCAGTGCGACCTGGCGCGATGGATCCTGCGCGAGCACGGCTCCCAGATTCACGGCGATGCTCGTGCACCCCACTCCTCCGCGTGAACCAAGAACGGCGTACACCATCGATTGCATGGGAGCCGTCCCATTGCTGTGATGGCTTTCCCCGTTGCCGACAATTCGTTTGAGGCGGTTCAGAGCGGTGAGGAGTTCTTCCAGCTGTACCGGCGCGGTCAAGAATTCCCGGGCTCCGCTGCGCAGGGCTTGCAAGATGGCCTGGCCATCGTTCTTGCCACTCACAGCGAGTACGGGAAGATCCGGGAATTCCGAACAAAGCTGGGCGATCAACTGGATGGCCTTGTTTTGATCGGAATCAATGCACACGATGGCGACGTCGGGCATCGATTGATGGATTACATCGAAGAAGAATTCATACCGGGCGCATTCGGCTTCAAGCCAGATTGAATCCACCCCGAGCAAGAGGTTTCGGAGGGGCTCTCGGGTCGCGTCGGAAGGGTCAACAATGGCAACTCGTTGTACGTCCCGCATGTGTAACCACCGATTTCCACGTCAGGGCTTGTTGTGAAGGCCGTCTGCATCCCGACGGCCGGTCATGGAGGAGAGCGATCCGCACCGCTCTCCTCCCCGGATCTGCGCTCGTTATCGCAGGGCCGGCTTACCGGGCTCTACCAGAGTGGTCGGCAAGTCGGCGGGCGAGGTTTTGTCGCTCCCGCTCGTGGGAGCGCCTTGCGTCGCCTTGGTCTGGGGTATCGCAGGGGCCGTCGTGGCCGAGGTCATCTTCGGAGCAGGTGTCATCATCTCCGGAGCCGCGACCGAACAGTTGGAGCAGTTTCCCTCCCCACTCCCACAGACTCCGTTACCACAGGCTCCATTCCCACAGGCGTCACCACACGGGAACTGCCCAGCGGTCGGGCCACTCTTCCACGCCGGCACATAGTGTTTGCCCGGGCAGACACAGCGGGAACCGCGAGGTGCTTCCAGGATTCCTTCCAAGAATAGCTCAAAATCGTCAGGGCTGCGCGTTTCCAATCCAGGAAGACATCCAGGAACTTGACTGCAGTCCTCTGCATCGACCAGGTGCGGGGTCACCAGGATGAGCAATTCCTGTTCCACTTCATTGAACGTCTTGCTGCTGAACGCCGTTCCCACAAAGGGGAGATCACCCAGCACGGGCAGTTTCACCGTGGAGCCGGTCACCTGACGCTGAATGAGCCCACCGATCACGAACGTCTGCCCCGCTTCCAGTTCCACCGTGGTCTGGACCCGTTGACTCGCACGGCCAGGCACCACCACGCCGTTGGCCACCGTGCCGGAAGCTGGGTCGAGCGAACTCACCTCGGGAGCCACTTCCAGGTGGATCTTGCCATTGCCCAGCACCACCGGGAGGAAACTGAGCGTGGTTCCAAAATCGACGAAGTTCACACCGGCGGTTCCAAGACCACTGGCGACGGGGACGGCCTGCTGCCCACCAGAGTTGAAGTAAGCCGGACGACCACTCATTGTCACCAACCGCGGTTCTGCCATCAACTTCAGCACCCCTTCAGTGCGCAGCGCCTGCAGGAAGGTGAGGAGCGTCCAGCCCGAGTGAATCACACCAGTCATCACATTGGTGGTACCGCCCGGAATGCCAAAGGTCGGGTTGCCAATTGTCAACTGCTGATTCAGACCAACCCCAGTCGGCTGAATCACGGCATTGCCGAGAGTTTGCCCCAGGTAGAAATTCTGCGTGCTCAACAGGAAGTTGAAATTCATGTTGCGCAATTCATTGCGCGACACCTGAGCAACCACCACGTCGAGCTGAACCTGTTGCACCCCACCCACGCGAATCGCGTTGATGATCTGAATTCCACCACGACCACCAACACCACCGCCGCCGCCACCCGCCCCAGCGAAGCCACCGGTCACACTGCGGACAGCGTTTTCAATGAGCGGGATTTCCTCGGCCCGATCGACCGTTCCAGAGAGAACCACCCCGTTCTGTGCGGGCTGGATCTTGATATTGCCCGTTGGTGCAACCTGAGCAATCACCTGTTTGAGAAGCTCAGGATTGTAGAGGACCACCACCACACTGAAGGTGTCGGTCTTCTTGTCCTCGTCGGTCAGGGTGACAGTCGTCTGTCCCAGGGCGCGCCCGACGATGACTGCGGTCTTGAGGTCGGGGAGCACACTGACCGTGGCAATGTTTTCATTCCGAACATTAATTTCCTTGATGCGTTTGTCCGTGGGCATGGCTCGGAAATCCGAGCCGTTAATCGTGACCATGATCGTGGGCAGGGGCCCCGTGGTCGGCGCGGGCGGAGGTGGCTGGACCTGTTGCTCTTCCTGGGCCCGGAGTGACCCGGCGGTCAGGAAGGCTAGTACCAGACTGCACAACACGGCACACCAGCGCCGACGGCCGCCTCGCGCCGAGTACCGGATACCCGTGGGGGGCGACTGAGCAGCGAACGATGAGAATGGCACAAAATTCGTGCGGTGCATCCTTTCACCTCTTCGGAAGTGGAAAGCGGGTGCCGGGCACCCCTGCCTGGACTATTCAACACCGGGTTGGAGCAGGCCACGGATCGGCAAGAGATGCTCCTGCCCAGAGCCGTTGGACTGCTACCTTGGACCCGCCCCCGCCAGGGTCCGTCCCGGCTAGACGCGGGTTGGGGTGTGCCACGCCTGGTGACACACCCTTCGCCGTGACTCTCTTGGTTGTCTTCCCTTCTCACCCCGAACCCCAAAGGGAGTTCTTCCTTTGCGGATCGAGGTGGAAGGGGTTGCTGAAACCTGCGCTTAGCTCTGTGGCTTCTCGACAGGTTTTTCCTCCTTGTGCACCACTGGCTTGGCATCACTGCCCGAAACCAGTTCCCCCTTCTTGTTGCGGAAGAAACTCTGCGTTTTGACCTTTTCGCCACTGCGGATGGTGACTTCCCATTCGGCCTGTGGCTTGACAAACTTCTCCTCTTCAACCACGGGCTTTTTCTGTTCCAGCGGTGGCAAGGGCAAACCTGCAACCGTCTCGGGTTGCTTCCCCTTGGGGCCGGGGCCCGCCGGATCTTCTTCCTCGGTTCCCGGAGCCGGCTTGATCACGTCGTTCAAACGGGTGACCGGCAGAGCAGGCGAGGACGCTTCATTTTCCGGGCGAAGAGCCAGGCTCAATTCGCTCACCTGATCCGCCAGGCGGAGGCGCTGGGCATCTTCGGGTTTCACCGCGACCGTGACAGTGTGGGCCGCCACCGACTGCTGATTTTCGTTGCGCTCGTACAGGTTGTTGACCGCGAGCACCAGCACATCTTGCAGGATCGTCTGCGAGGACGAATACTTGTCGCCGCGACGCAACGAGGCGACGATATCCACCTTGGTGCCCGGCAGCACAAAGCCGCCCGCCGTGGTGTCCTGGGTCACCTTGATACCCACGGCACGATAGCCATCCGGAATCAACCCCGAGAGGCTCGCGCCCTTTCCGCTGTTGTCCAGTAAATCGGACACCGTCACCGGCTTGTCCTGTCCAAGCGGAACCTTTAAACGACGATCCTTGAGATCGTCAAAGTTGCTGATGAAGCCCTTCGGGGCGGCCGACTTCGGGAAGGATTTCTCGGTAAAGAGCTTTTCCGGTTCCCGGATCACCTTGTATTGCTGGATGGTTTGTTTCGCGACCAGAACCTTCACCTGTTCTTCCTGGGTCGGTTTGGCGCGATCGGCGATTACCTTGCTGGTCAGGTAGGCGGCCCCAAGGCCACACACCAGTGCCACGACCAGCAACACGGCGGTCTTGTTCTTCATGAGGTGCTTCCTCCAGTGGTGCGTCTCGTCGAGTGGAAGACGCCTAGAATCCGAGATGTGCTTCCCGATCTACGGGATGAGCATTTACTTCGTCCCAGTCGTCTCCCATGTGCTATTTCGACCGGGTCCGAGGGGTAACTTCAATTATTGCGGTTGTAGCGAGCGTATCGTCTGTATGGCTTCCAGGGGTTTTACGCATCTTGCGCGATCTGGAGACTTTCCCGCTCAACGTCCCAGGAAGTCGTGGTAGTAAATCAGGTAACCCACGAACCCCAGGCAAAGGGGGATGCCATACGGAAGCAGATGCATGCGCGGTTTGCGCTTGGCTGCTTCGTCCGACGCGCCTTCGATGCTTCCCTTCATCAGGTCGCCCAGAATCGCACGGGTATTGGACAGGTTGCGTCGGTAATCGCCCCGCGCCAGAATCATCCCCACGGCGATGATGCCCCCGGCGATCACGCCGATGGCAAACGCCCAGGCAATGATCCACAGCCCTTCCTTGGAGCCGTAGAACGCTCCGACCCACGCGCCAAATCCCATTTGCATCTTCACGTCGCCCGCGCCCATGCCGCCGATGGAGTAGACGGGTAGCAGCAGGACGAACCCAAGCGCCGTGCCGGCCAGCGCCGCCAGAATGCCTCCCACACCCGTGGAGTCTGGTCCAACGCCCAAACCGAAATCATGTGCTAACCCCAGAGCCCAGCCGGTCAGGATCAGGGGGAAGGTCAACCAGTTCGGTACCTTCAATTTCCAACCATCAATGACCGCCGCCACGACCATGGCCAAACAGACAAATGCCAGGGGCCAGTGACTCAGGATTTCCTTCATGGGGATCGCTTCCTCTTACACGGGGAGTTTTGATGCAGTGGCGATAGGCTGCGAGCCGCAAGACTTCGGGTCTCGCGGCTCGCGGCTGACCGGGACCAGGCCGCGGTCTCTTACTCAGATCACCCCGCTGTTTCAGCTGGCGGTGGTGTTGACCTGGTCGCCGACGTAGCTGAAGGTGTTGCTGGCGTTGCTGCCCAGGGCGCTGATGGCCGCGATGCAGACCACGATGATCAGGGCCAGCATCACCGCGTATTCAACCGCGGTCGGGCCGTCTTCTGCCTGCAGGAAATTCTTCACGAAGTTCTGGAGCTTACGCATGGTCTTGTGTCTCTCAATCAAGAAGGTCACCCGGTCCGTACATTCCATTGGCTGAAGTAGCAGGGTTTACAGTTGGAGGCACGACAGTTGCTTGACCATTCCTCTGTCGGCCGACGTTGGCATCAGGCTCAGCTGGCGGTGGTGTTGACCTGGTCGCCGACGTAGCTGAAGGTGTTGCTGGCGTTGCTGCCCAGGGCGCTGATGGCCGCGATGCAGACCACGATGATCAGGGCCAGCATCACCGCGTATTCAACCGCGGTCGGGCCGTCTTCTGCCTGCAGGAAATTCTTCACAAAGTTCTGGAGCTTACGCATGATTCAGATACCTTTCACGATTCCGGGGTGCTCAACCGATTGCCACTTCTGTTCTGTTCCAGCCCGCGTTCATTTATGTCAACGATAACGGGTTGCTTCGTTACAGCCGATGCCCTGACTCAGGTTCCAGCCTGCTCTCAGGAGGAACTCACGCCTGCAGCGGTGTTCAACGAGACGTTGCTGAAGGTGTTGCTGGCATTGCTGCCCAGAGTGCCGATGGCCGCGATGCAGACCACGATGATCAGAGCCAGCATCACCGCGTATTCAACTGCGGTTGGGCCATCTTCTGCCGCAAGAAACTGTTTCACTTTGCCGAGCCATTGGTGCATGATTGAATCCCCTTTCTGAAGTCCGCGGCACGACCTCCCCCCGGTCGTGGCCAGGTGGCCTCAGCAACCTCGACAATTAGGCATAGGTGGATCGAACGCTGACAAAGTGAACGCGCGGCGACACGTTCTCGGTGGTGTGCGGGATCTCACCCTTTCGGTAACCTGGCGGCCCTGCTGGGGACAGGGTCCATGGCTTTGCGTCCCCGCCTCTCGACGGGTTTGCCCTTAACGAGGATGTAGAGGCGATCCGATGATTACTCACCGCGGGGATTACACACGTCTCATTTCGCCCGCGGGCATCCGCCGAACCGCTGTCACCGAAAACCTAGATTGCATAAACGGTGCAGTCAAATCGACATGCCTAAATTCTTGACTTGAACAGTGGTTTTTCGCAATTATTGCGAGACGGAAGTGAGGCGAGAGGTGAGCGCGCGGTCGCGCGTGGAGCTTCCGGCCAGGGAAACCGAAGCGGGCGAACAGGGCGCTCGTTACTTGCTCTGGAGACCCAGGGCCAACCCGGCATAGCCAAAGGGTTTCCACCCCTCGTCCCAGGTCTCAACTTGCCTGGTCATTCCGCTCTCGTGGCGCACGTTGTGCTCAGCCAGGGTGAGATGAGCCAGCCCCTGCGCCAGTGTTTTGGCCTCGACGACACCAATCGCGCTGTCCTCAACCTTGCCCGGCGCCTTGCTCAGCCGATCACGAACCAGGGCGAGCTGTGCCCAGCCCTGCACTGCTGGCTCACGGATGCGGTTGGCGAGCGCTAACGTCGTTTCTTCGGGAACGCCTCCTTGCAGATCGGTGAGCACCAGGGCAAGCATGGTCCACGGCGAGAGGGCCTGGTTGGCCAGTTCGTTGGTGGCAAGCCTGGATGCGCTCTCGGCGGACTCCTTGTCCCCGGCTCCCAGAGCCAGGGCCAGCAAGGCATCGTAGCGAGAGAGCGGGGCGTTAACTCGGCCTGCCAGCGTCCGCGCCTCCTCCGCCTTCCCTTGCAAGGCCAGCGCCAGGGCGGTTCCTGCGACACGGGTGGTTTCTGGGGTCTCCTTCAAGGGCGGCAGACTCTGGCCGGCCAGGGTGTAGAGCGCGATCACTTCCGGCACCAGCAACGGCATCTGCCCTTCCAGCTTCTTGTCGTTGGGATAGACCGCTTGAATCTGGGCCAGCAGGTTCCTGGCCTCGTCTTGCTGATTGGCCTTCCACAACTCGAGCGCGACCACGGCCAGGGCTTCCGGGCCCTCGCTGCTCAGACGTGGTGGGGCAGCGCTCCCAGGCTCGCGGGTGGTCCGCAGCGCTTGCATGGGGACCACCTGGCTGGGGAGGAGGGCGGCAATCTTCGGCTGTCCCAGGGCGAGGATCCGACGCGCAGTGAGTCGGAGTGCTTCGCGACGCAACTCGGGATTCTTGATCAGCGCCAGCGTCTGCGCCACCTCGCGCGAGGTGGTCGTCCAATCCAGGCGCATGCGCTCCTCAATCGCTTTCTTGTCGCCGGCCAGGTTGATCTGCGCCAGGGCCAGATCGAACAGGACCAGCTCGCTCTCGGGGCTAACCGCGCCACCCGAGGCGCGCGAACCCGCCAGACGGGTCCGCGCCTTGGTAAACTGATTCCAGGCTCCCTCGTCGCCCTTCTCAGGTTTGACACAATCGCGTTCATTGCGGCGCAGATGAAATTCGCCAGCTGCTGTGAGAAGGGCCGCGGCTGCCTCGTCCCCCAGCCGTTCCTTCCCGCCCTCGCCCGTGGTGTATTGCAACGATTCCGCCAGGAGTTTCTTCGCCTTGCCGGCGGTGAACAGGTTGAGGATCAGCATCACACTGATTACCAGCAACGCCACCCCGGAGACTCCCATCACCGAGCGCAGGATGATCTTCCTGGCCGTGAGCGGTTCTCGTTGCTCCGGGAGCGCGCCGGCTTCTTCGAGGGCATCGACGCTGACGCGCTGGGCGCGTCCGCCCACTCCCCAGGCGCCCTCGGGGGCAGGTTGTTCAAGATTCTGTCGCGCGCCGGAGGGAAGGGAGCGATCCGCCTGGCGCCAGTCGGCCTCCTTCTTCGCTTGCGGCACCGGCACCTTGACAATGCGGCGACACTCCGGGCAGGGGGTCTGCTTCCCCGCGAGATCCATCCCGACCTTGATGGGAGAATCACAAAGCGGACAGGTGAACTCGACAAACTGAGGCGTTTCCACCTTGTTCGGCACCTCGGCCAGGAGCGAGGCCGCCAGATCCTCGACGTTTCCCCGGGGGGGATCGTTCTCGGCGGTGGTGACTTTTCCCTTGCCGCCATTGACCGTCGCGGGCGCGGACTTGGGGAGCGCTGGAAGGTTGGCATTCGAGCCGGGCGCGGGGATGGTCAATGGAGTCCTGCACGCCGGACAGGTGGCCTTCTTCCCCGCCAGCTCGTCCTTGACGGTCAGCCCCTTCTGACATCCGGGACACTTGAACTTGATCGGCATCGGTCAGCCCGCCCGTGATCGAGGTGCAGAGAGTGGAGCGGTGGACGCAGCCCTGGCGCAGAGAAGCACCAGGCTGCGTCCGGCGATGACTGAAAGCGTTACTTCTTGGCAGGCGCAGCAGCGGCTCCGGCCGGGGCGGCTCCTTCCTCGGTCTTTTCTTCCTTCTTCGCCTTGGCCTTCTTGGCAATCTTCATCACGCGAACCTTTGGCAATCCATAAGGACTGCGGTCCGCCGGCCAGCGCTCATCGTCCTGGAGCACCTTGATGCGCTCCCCGCGCGTCAACACGTTGCGCGAGCGCTGCAGGGAATTCTTGCGCCGTAAGCTTTTATCAATCGACATGACATTCTCACTTCCAGCGTGCGGGAGTCACCAAAAATATCATGATAATTGTCCCTCCCGCCCCAGACAAGGGGCAGCTGCCCGAAAGAAAATCGTTCCCCGCGCTGGAAAAGCACTCCCCGGAGAACGACAATACCCTTTAGCAGCCTTTGTGGCACCACCCTGAGTCGCTGGTTTCTGTTCAAACGATCATTATTATGCGCATTCAACTTGATTACGGCCGCACCGGGCTCTCGGTCGATCTTCCCGAGGACCGCCTGATTGCCCCTCCGCTCGCGATTCGCACGGCGCCCCCTCTCGCCAACCCTTCCGAGGCCATCGCCAACGCCTTGCACCACCCGATTGGCACTCCCGCGCTGGCCGAACTGGCGCGCGGGCGTCGCAATGCCTGCATCCTTATTTGCGACATCACGCGACCGGTTCCCAACACGCAAATCTTACCGCCCTTGTTGCGCACTCTGGAGGAGCAGGGGATTGCACGCCAGGACATTCTGATCCTGATCGCCACTGGTTTGCATCGACCCAACGAAGGGGCCGAACTGGTCGAACTGGTCGGTCCCGAGATTGCCGCCAATTATCGCATCGAGAACCACCACGGCAAGGTGCTGGCGGAGCACGACTACCTTGGCGAAACCCCCAACCGCGTTCCGGTTTATCTCGATAGTCGCTATGTGCGTGCCGATCTCAAGATCACCACCGGGTTGATCGAACCGCACCTGATGGCGGGCTACAGCGGGGGACGCAAGGTGATCTGCCCCGGGATCGCCGCCCTGGAAACAGTGAAGATCTGGCACGGACCGCGTTTTCTGGAACATCCAAAGGCGGACTGCGGGATCGTCGCCGGAAACCCGGTGCACGAGGAGAACACCCGTATCGCCTTGATGGCTGGCTGTGACTTCATCGTGAACGTTTGTCTGGATGGCCAACGCCGCATCACCTGGGTGGGCGCGGGTGACATGATCAAGGCGTGGGAAGAGGGGGTGCGCTTTGTGGAGCACGTCGTCACCGTGCCCATTCCCGAGCCGGTCGACGTGGTCGTGACCAGCTGTGCCGGCTACCCCCTGGATACCACCATGTATCAGGCGGTCAAGGGATTAACCGGCGCGCTGCCGATCGTCAAGCAGGGCGGCACCATTGTGCTGGCAGCCAGTCTTTCCGAGGGGGTGGGCAGTCCTGAGTTTCAGCAGTGCATCGCCGAGAATCCGGATCTGAAGGAGTTCAAGAAACGCATCCTGGGCCAGGACTACTTTGTCATGGATCAGTGGCAACTGGAGGAACTGGCCAAGGTGGTGGAACGGTGCAAGGTAAAGGTGGTCAGTGAGGGACTCCCTGCCGAAACCCTCCGGCGTTGCTATGTGGAACCAGCAGTCTCCATCGAGCAGGCGGTGGCCGACGCCCTGGCCGAGTATGGTCCCTCGGCACGGCTGGCCGTCATTCCCAAGGGGCCTTATGTCCTGCCCGTGGTGGGAACCGCGTGAGGCGCACAGCCTCCTGGAGCGCAGTTCAGCCGATGAGCGGAGGATACCTGTCCTCCGCTCACCTTTTTTTCAAGTCTACCCACTTTGCCCGACGATAGTCAGAACGAGGTATCTTGTCTCGTCCGTGAGGACGCCTTCCGGGCCTTGTCGTGGGAGGCAGGTGAAAGACACTATGACCCTGCTTTCTCCTAACCACCGCTGCATCTGGGCGCTCGGCGTCTTCCTGATCATGACGCTGGTGCCTCCCTCCCCGCTCTCTGCCCAGACCGTTTCGGCGGATGGCATCTATTATTCCCAGCAACCGCGCTTCCGCATCCCCTTTCAGGTGGATCCAGGAGATCGACGCATTCAGCGCGTGCTTCTGCACGTTTCGGAAGATCAGGGACGCCATTATCGCCAGATCGCCGAGGCCAATCCCGGGGATCGGGGCTTTAACTTCGAGGCAAGAGAAGATGGCTCGTACTGGTTCGCGGTGCAAACCGTCGATCAGGAGCGCCGCCTCTACCCGGCCAGCCTCGACCAGGTGCAGCCCGGGTTGAAAGTCTACGTCGATACCAGTCTGCCACGCGTCAATCTGCGCGCCTTCGCCAGTCGCGATGGCACCATCACCCTGGAATGGGACATTCGTGATGACACCCCAGACTTCGGCACCCTGAAGCTGGAATACCGTGGCGCCGGGCGTGAGTGGCAAACACGAGGGATTCAGCGCATCGCCAGCGGACAGATGACCTTCAACCCCGGTCTGACCGGGGAGGTGGAGATTCGCCTGGAGATCAAGGACAAGGCGGGGAACGTGGGCAACGCCTCCACGCGGGCCACCCCGGGGAACGACCTGGGAGCGCGTCCCATGGGGGGCACCACCGGCGGGGGCCAGCCCCAGGACTCCCCCAGCGGGATCAAGAAGATCAACAGCTCCAAGATCAGTCTGAATTATCGCATCGACGATGTGGGTCCCTCGGATGTGTCCAGCGTGGATGTCTACATGACCAGCGATGGTCGCAACTGGCAGAAATATCCCAAGCCAGCGAGCCGGACTCCTCCCTTTGTCGTCGAGGTTCAGGGGGAAGGTCGTTATGGCTTTTCGATCCACGCACGCAGCGGCGTGGGTTTGGGTGAAAAACCGCCTCAACCCGGTGATCCTCCCCAGTTGTGGGTCGAGGTCGACCTGACCCCTCCCCAGGTGAAGATTCTCGATACCGTCGTTGGTCGGGGCGCGGACACAGGGAATCTAACGATCACATGGTCGGCACAGGACAAGAACCTCGCTCGCCAACCGATCACGATCTCCTATGCGACCAAATTGGAGGGGCCCTGGAATCAGGTGCCGGGGGCGGTGAACCTGGAGAACACGGGGCGTTACGTCTGGCGCTTGCAGAACGATGTTCCCTACGAGTTCTACATGCGCGTTGAGGCCGTCGATGAAGCAGGGAACACCGGCAAGGTGGAAACCACACAGACGGTGAAGGTGGACCTGGCCACTCCCAAGGCGCGCGTGATCGGCATTGAGCCGGTCCGTCCCTGAACCCACGCGCTCGTTTTCTGACAGTCGGGGGGACACAGCAGGGTGAAGTCACTGGCACCCCTGTGTCCCTTCCTCTCTTTGTGAGGAGTTTGTACCCTGTCTTTTGCTGATTCCCTCGGAACTGCGGAGACAGTCAGATGAAAATCGTGCTCACCACCGCACGGATGATTCTCCGAGAATTTGTCGAGAGCGACGCCGAGACTCTATTTGCTCTCGACAGTGATCCCGAGGTGGTTCGCTACGTGGGTCTTTCGGTGCCGACCGAGTTGGCCCCCTATCAAACGCTGATTCGCGAACGCTACCTCCCCTATTATCAGCGTTATCCCGCCTACGGTTACTGGGCCGCACTGGAGCGCGCGAGCAATGAGTTTCTGGGGTGGTTCCATCTGCGGCCGGCGCAGGATTATCGTTTCGCCAGGGAGGCAGGCTATCGCCCGGGAGATGTTGATCTGGGCTATCGCTTTCGGCGAGCGGTCTGGGGGCGAGGTTATGCCAGCGAAGGGGCGCAAGCTCTGGTGCGCCGCGCGCTGACCACGGAGGATGCCGCGCGGGTCGTGGCCTGCGCCTTTGTGACCAATCGTGGCTCGTTGCGCGTGATGGAGAAAGCAGGGCTGCGCCTGGAGGCGCAGATCGCCCTGTCGGAGTTTGAGACTCCGGCACTCGTCTATGCGCTCACGCGGGAAGAATTCGCGCGGGCAGGGCGATAGCAGTGGGCGCCAGGATTGTCGCCCACTGCTGCCGAGAGCTCAGATCTTCGGATTCTTCGGAGCAGAGCCACGATCGGTGCGAATGCTTCGGCACGCACACCAGTGAATGGTCGCGCCGTTGCAGATATTCCAGTGCGCTGCGAGGAGAGCGATGATCGGCACCCCGCGTTCCGCAATGTGCAGCTTGCCATCCATCGGGGGAAGGACCACATACCGGCGATCCCCGATCACCCCGATCGGTTCAGAGTGCGAAATCGAGCCCTTGATCCCCGAGGCCCCAGTGTAGCGTGAGGCGCCGCCGGACGCCGACTTGGCACCCAGTTTCAGCCCCGAGGGATAGGTGAGCCGGTAGTTCCAGATCTCCTCGCCGCCGTGAACGATTTCGGGAATATCGGTGCTGTACCCTCCTTGCTTGACCACCTTCAGGAGGTGTTTGGGCAGTTGGCGAATGTCCTTGTGAGATTCGATGTAGGCGCCCACCGTGTCGATCAGTTCCTCGCCATGTCGACACCAGAAGTAGAGGGTGATATTCTGCGGCAGCCGAACTTTCCCGCCATTGGAGTTGCCATCGACTTCCGGGTTGTAGGACCCGTGACCAGCGAAGACGACTTCCTCTTCTGCGTTCTTCGGGTCAGGTGGAGCAAATTCGATCTTGAGTTGCTTTGGCTTGAAAAGGTTCTTTGCTGCTTTAATGAGCTTGCTCATGTGGAGACACCCCTGGGGAATGACGTCCAACTGCTCCGAGCATCCTACCCCTCTGCCGTGCACTGTTCAACTTTTTTCGGCCCTTGCGTGACGAATCGACGCGAGAGACGGTGCCCTCAGGCCGGGATGCGAGCGATGCCTTTTCTTGCTATTTTGAAGATGTTTTGAGTTGTCAATTCCGTGATTCACTCCGTGCAGCGCTCCGCTCCTGTCGCGTGCGGACCTTCTCTGGTCAGGGGCATCCCCCCGTCGAACCTTACGATTAAGTAATCAATCTGCTCTTTCTTGGCGCGTAGTTTGGGAGTAATAATGCTATCGGCAGTTGAGAACTCCGACTTTGTCATACCCCCTACCTGAGCATTGTGGCAAGAAAGCCCCTGTTGTAGATACAGGTCACGGACTCGATCGGTTCAGGTACTCTCCCTCCAGCGACAGGCGGGTCGGCCAACCGTGGGTGCACGGTTCATTGTCCGAATGACCCTGCCCTGTCAACGTACAAGTGTCGCCTTCACTGTGCGCTGCCGAGTTCCTGCCAGGGCCCGGGACGTCCTCCATCCATAGCACAGGAGCCAGGTCCGCATGAGCCATGAAGCCACCTCCGTCGCGCCAGAGGCCAGTCTGGAGCCGACCCCGGTTGGGACCCTGGCCAACCTTCCTCGTTATCTCAGCAAGGATCTTCTCTCCGGCTTCCTGGTCTTTCTGATCGCCTTGCCCCTGTGCCTCGCCATTTCACTCGCTTCCGGGTATCCCGCGATCGCAGGGATCTTCACCGCCATTATTGGTGGCATCATCGGCGCCTGTCTCAGCAACTCCGAACTGACCATCAAGGGGCCGGCAGCGGGTCTGATCGTAATCGCCGTGGGATGTGTGACCGACTTCGGTTTCACCGGAGGGAAAGATCCGGTCGCCGATATGCAGGCGTATCGGCTGGCTCTGGGCGTGGGAGTGGCCGCCGCCGTTTTGCAGATTGGCTTTGCCCTCTTGCGCACGGGAGCCCTCGGGGAGTTTTTCCCCACCAGTGCGGTTCATGGCATGCTGGCGGCGATTGGAGTGATCATCATCGCCAAGCAGATTCCCATTGCCGTGGGGGTGAAGGCGACCGGGGAACCCCTGGAACTGATCCGGGATATTCCCCACACCTTGATGAGCATGAATCCCGAGGTTGCCCTCATCGGGCTGGTCAGTTTGATCATTCTGTTCGGAAAACCTCTGATCAAAAAAGGGGTTTTCGCCAAGGTGCCTGCGCAACTGATCGTGGTTCTGGTGGCGATCCCGATGGGGATGGCCTTTGATCTGACCAACGAACATAGCTACAGTTTTGCTGGCCACGACTACACCCTGGGCGAACGCTTCCTGGTGAACGTGCCCAAGAGCATGTTTGCCGCGCTTACCAGGCCGGACTATTCAGGACTGCTGCAACCCGTGGCGTGGAAGTGGGTGATCATGTACGCCCTCATTGGCAGCCTGGAGTCGCTGCTGAGTGCGAAGGCGGTGGATTTTCTCGATCCCTGGAAACGCAAAACCAATCTCGATCGCGATATGCTGGCGGTGGGCGTCGGCAATCTGCTTGCCGCTCTGATCGGTGGTCTGCCGATGATCTCTGAGATCGTGCGCAGCCGGGCCAACATTGACAACGGCGGGCGGACGCGCTTTGCCAACCTTTATCATGGGCTGTTTTTGCTGGTGTGTGTGGCGTTGCTCCCCGTTGTCATTCACCGCATTCCGCTGGCCGCACTGGCTGCCATGCTGATCTACACGGGTTTCCGGCTGGCTCACCCCAGCGAATTTATGAGCGTGTACAAGGTCGGCCCGGAGCAGTTCCTGATCTTCGTCACCACGATTGTCGCCGTGCTGGCAACTGATCTCCTGGTAGGAATCGCCATCGGAATCGGACTGAAGATCTGTCTACACCTGTACAACGGCGTTCCCATGCGATCACTGTTCAAGCCGTATCTGCAGATTCTGGACGACGGCGAAAACCACTGTCGCATTGTGGCGTCCGAGGCCGCCATCTTCAGTCACTGGATCCTGTTTCGGCGCCACCTGGTAATGGCCGGGTTGGAACGACACAAGAACGTGCAACTGGATCTCTCGGAGACTCATTTTGTCGATCACACGGTGATGGAGAAACTGCATGAGTTGGAGCAGGATTTCAAGCGGGAAGGGTTGACGCTGGAGGTGGTGGGGTTGGAGAACCATCAACCGTTTTCGAGACACCCCCATTCGGCTCGAAAACGACCACGCATGTCCACAACCTGATACAATTCCTGTAGCCTTCCCGAGCAACGGGACTCAAACCAACGAAAGGGGGCCCGCGTCGAAATGCGCCCTGGCTCTGACCGGACCGCATTTGGGCACACCGATCATGACAGAATCTTCCTTGCAGCTCCCCTCCACTCACTCCGACGCGCACGAACAGAACGGCCACTCTCCCACCACTCTCCCTCAGCTTCAGCACGTAATCGAACATGCCGCCCACTTTCTCCCTGCTCAGGGACCGATTACGGTGTTTGTGCATCACAACACCTTGCACGCCTTCGAGGAGTTACCCTTTCACGACGCGGTCAAGAAGGCAAGTCGGCTCTTTGGCAACCAGCCCTATCTCTCGGAGGAGCGCTATCGACAGAAACTGGCGCGACAGCGCATTCGCTCTGCAGACCTGGAAGCGGTTCTGCGCGAAGACCTGGGCTCGGCTGCCGACGAGGCGGTGCTTTCCTTTGGGACACGTCTGGATCTCCGTTTGGCGATGCTCCAGTATTCGCTCCTGCAAGGGCCAGAAGCGGAACTGCACTGGTTTGTCGCGGAGACCGCTGCCCTGCGACGGTATCGCCCCGATGCTCCCCCGGCGGTTCGGGAGCGTTTTCTGGAGGAGACCCGGCACTGGGTGATGCGCGATGTACGCGCAGGGCGCGATGCCAGTCGCGACGTGCGCCACACCAAACGCCCTCACGAGGCTCTGGCCGATTTACTCCAGGATTTTGGCGAAGCGTCCATGGAGCACTGGAGTGATGCCACCTGGGAAGCCTTCTCGTTGCAGGCGCTGTGGCGCTGTTGTAGCGAGGGGGTGCATCATGTGAAGGCGGCCCACACGCCTGGTCTCGCGGTCACTCGGCACCGCGATTTACTGCTCGAGGCGACAGGGGAAGATGTCGATCTTCTGGTGGACGATGTCTTGATTCGCTTCTGCGCCGCGTTCCTCGATCAGGGGTTCTCCACCTGGGCGTTGCCGCATCGCAACGAAGGGTTCTTTCGCAGTTTCTGCACGATCTACAAGCAACCAGCCGGGCCAGTGGATCGCTGGATGCACGGGTTGGCGAAGGAACTCATCCGCTTGGAGCAAGCAGGCACAACGCCTCTCGAATCCGTTCTGGAATCGTTGGAGTTGCTGGGAGTCGCGGAGCACGAATGGGAAGGATTCATTACCGCGAGCTTGCTGGCCCTGCGTGGCTGGGCAGGGATGATTCGGCAGATGGAAATCCGCGCCGATCGCGTGGCGGTGCCTGCGCCTCCCGAGAGTCTCACTGGCTATCTCGCCGTTCGCCTGGTGCTGGAACGGCTGGCGTTGCAATACCTGGCCCGGGAAGCGCTGCACTACGAAGGCCCACTTCACCGCCTGCGCGAAGCAGCACGCGCAAAGATTCACAAACCGCAAGGCCCCGTGGCCGAACAGCGCGCCTTCTGCGTGTTTCAACTCGCTCAGGTGATGGGGTGGACTCCTCCGGCACTCTATCGGTTGAGCAAGCACGACTGGGCCACGCTGCTCAGCGAGATTGAGACTTTCAACGGGCTGGAGCGGCGCCGGGTGTTCCACATGGCCTACGAGCGTCGCTATCGAACTCAGGTTCTGGACGCGCTGGCGATTCACGCCAACAAGCCCCCCGTTCGCGTCGCCAATCCCCAGTTCCAGACGATCTGTTGCATCGATGATCGTGAGGAATCGCTGATCCGCCATCTGGAAGAGCTGGAGCCCAACGTGGAATGCTTCAGCGTGGCTGGGTTTTTCAGTGTGGCGATGTATTACCGCGGTGCCGCCGAAGCACATTTTATCCCGCAATGTCCCATCGTGGTTCGCCCCCAGCACTGGGTGGTGGAGGACGTGGTTTACACCCTGGAGGAGGTTCACCGCCGACGCGCGCGGGCGCGCCGCGCCCTGGGAGCCGCCTCGCATCAGTTTCACGTGGGCAGCCGCACCTTCACAGGGGGGGCGGTTCTGGCGGCGTTCCTGGGCGTGCTGGCGTCGATCCCCCTGGTGGCACGGGTGCTCTTTCCGCGCTTGACAGCCCAGATCCGCCGAATGGTTGGACGCCTGGTCCAACCGCCACCCATCACCCAGTTGCGCCTGGAACGCGAGCGGGACACGCCGGGAGCGGAAGACGGCCACATCGGCTTTTCAACCGAGGAGATGGCGAATATCGGCGAACGCGTGCTGCGTGACATCGGGCTGACTTCCGGCTTTGCGCGGTTGGTGTTCTTTCTGGGACACGGTTCAAGTAGCCTGAACAACCCGCATAACTCCGCCTACAACTGTGGCGCCTGTGCCGGCTCTGCCGGGGCGCCCAATGCCCGGGCAATCGCACAGATTCTCAACGATGTGCGCGTCCGCGAGTTGCTTGCCGAGCGCGCCCTGATCATTCCAAAGGAGACGGTGTTTGTGGGGGGGTATCACAACACCTGTGATGATTCCGTGACGTATTTTGACCTGGCCCGTCTTCCCAAGTCCCACCAGGCGGAATTTGAGAAAGCGCACGAGCTTATCGAGGAAGCGTGTGATCGGAACGCCCACGAACGTTGCCGGCGCTTTCAGTCGGCTCCCCTGGATCTTTCCTTCTCCGCCGCGCGCCGGCACGTCGAGGAACGAGCCGAAGACCTCTCGCAGACGCGGCCGGAATGTGGGCATGCGACCAACGCCATTTGTGTGGTGGGACGCCGGAGCCGGACCCGCGGCCTGTTCATGGATCGACGTGCTTTTCTCAACTCCTACGATCCCACGCAAGATGATGACGAGTGCACCATCCTGATGCGAACCCTCGCGGCAGCGGTTCCCGTCTGTGCGGGCATCAATCTGGAATACTACTTCTCCTACGTGGATTCACCAGGGTGGGGGTGTGGGACCAAGTTGCCTCATAATGTGGCTTCCTTGCTTGGCGTCATGAATGGCGCCGCGAGCGATCTGCGGACTGGTTTGCCCTGGCAGATGGTCGAGATCCACGAACCGGTGCGGTTGCTTTTTGTGATTGAGACCACTCCGGAGGCGATGACGCGCATCATGGATCGCAACGAAACTATCGGGCGGCTTTGTCGCAACGACTGGGTGCAACTCGCCGTGCTCGATCCTCACTCTTCCCGTATCCATGTGTTCCACAACAACCGTTTCGAGCTATATCGTCCCGAAACCTCGGAGTTACCCCAGGTGACGACGTGGGTCGACTGGTATCGCGGGTGGCGCGATCACCTGGGTTTTGCCCAGCTGGTCCCTCCCATCCCGTCGGAGTGCCCCCCCCGTTGGTGCGCTGGACGAGTCTCGCAGAAGCCTCCTTTATCTCCTACCCAAGAACGGAACCATGTTTGACATGGAAACACTCACGACAGTCCTGGGTCTCACCGTGGTGGGGGCCCCGGTCGTGTTGTTTGCGGTCCTCGGAATCGCGTCGTTGCTCAGGAAACCCTTGCCCGAGGATGCTACCAGTCGGCTGGTGGCGATCTCCATCTGTATCGGCCTGCTGGCGGCGATTGCCGTCCTTGGCCTGTTGCTGGGGCAGGGACTGGATCACCGGACCATTGGCGTGGGCGACTGGGTTCACCTGCAGCAACCGCACTATCACTTCTCGTTCAAACTCCGCTTTGATGCGCTTTCGCTCCCCTTTGTGTTTCTCGCCTTCCTGCTCTGTGGAACGATTGGAGCGTTTGGAACGCGCTATCTGCATCGCGACCCTGGTTACAACCGGTTCTTTGTTCTCTATGCCATGTTCGTCGTGGGGATGGTGCTGAGCGCTCTGGCTGGAACGATCGAAACCTTGTTTACCGGATGGGAGTTGGTAGGGTTGTCGTCGGCGTTACTGGTGGCGTTCTTCCACGAGCGGCCGATGCCCGTGCAGAATGGTCTTCGGGTCTGGGCTGTTTATCGGGTCTCCGATGCGGCCTTCCTCACGGCGGCCCTGGTTCTGCATCATCTGCGCAGTGAAGGGGATTTCGACGCGCTTCTGGGCACGGGGGCGTGGCCAGGAGGCCAGGCGGCACTCACGCAGAAGCAGGCGCTCATTGTCGGGTTGCTCCTCCTGGTGGCCGCCATGGGGAAGTCGGCCCTGGTGCCGTTCTCTGGCTGGCTTCCCCGCGCCATGGAAGGTCCCACTCCTTCCAGTGCCATCTTCTACGGGGCCTTATCGGTGCATCTGGGAGCCTATCTGCTGTTGCGGGTTGGACCGATCATTGCTCTTTCCCCCTGGCTGGCCGCGGCGGTTGTCGCCGTGGGATTGCTCACCGCCGTGTTCGCTGCCCTGGCAACGCGCGCGCAGACCGACATCAAGAGTGCGCTCTCGTTTGCTTCGTTAACCCAGGTCGGGATTATCGTGGCAGAAATCGGCCTGGGCTTCCGCTGGATCGCTCTGGCACACCTGCTTGGACACGCCTGTTTGCGGACGTTGCAGTTTCTGCGTGCCCCCACATTGTTGCATGACTACCGGGCGATGGAGAATGCAATTGGCTCGCGTCTGCCCCGTCTCTCCGGTTCCTGGGGCGGCTACTTCCCCGAAGCGCTCCGCATCTGGAGTTACCGCTTCTTTGTGGAACGGGGCTATCTTGATTCCTGCCTGACCGAGTATGTCACGCGTCCCTTCACCACACTCTTTCGCTGGTGCGACGCCATGGAACGCCGTTGGACCAATGTGCTTTCCGGGGGAGAATCCCGCGAATCGGACCAACTGAGCCCGTCGGCAGGCTCTCTGGAGGACCTGGGATGAGCGAACTCCACCTCCCCTGGCTCGAACTGGCCCTGTTCCTCCTGCTTGGGGGGGCACTTGGGGTTGGGCGCATGCGCGAGCGGGTGGATGCTCGGAAGTGGTCGGTGGTGATCTCGGCCCTGGCGCTCCTGTGTACCCTGGGAGCCTGGGGCGATTTTGTCCTCTCCCGGGGGACGGAATCCAGCGATCCCTACAGCCTGATCACCCCAGTGCTGGGGCAGCATTTCATGGTGATAGACGATCTGAATGCTCCCCTTCTGCCCCTGGGGGCCTTTCTTTACTTCCTCACCTTCTGTGCCACTTTGCGGACCAAGATTCGCCGTTTTTCGTTTGCCTGGAGCCTGGCGGCCGAGGCAATCATGCTCGCCACGCTCTGCTGCAAGGAACCCTGGGGGCTGATTGCCTTGCTGGCCGCTGGCACTGTGCAACCGTACCTGGAGTTGCGCGCACGCCGTCGCCCCACGGGCGTGTTCGCCTGGCACATGCTCCTCTTCGTCACCTTGCTCGTGGTGGGGTGGGGCATGGTTCAGATGGAAGGAAACCATGGGGTCCACACCTGGATGGCGATGGTTCCGCTGATGCTCGCGATCTTTATTCGCTGCGGGATCGCCCCGTTTCATTGCTGGACCACGGATCTCTTCGAGCATGCCACTTTTGGAACCGCGCTCCTTTATCTCGCCCCCATGACGGGCGCCTATGCGGCGGTCCGCTTGGTGCTGCCCAATGCCCCCGAATGGATTCTGCGCACCATTGGGGTGATGTCGCTGATCACAGCGATTTATGCCGCGGGGATGGCGCTGATCCAGCGCGAGGCCCGCCGTTTTTTCTGCTACCTTTTCCTCAGCCATGCGGCCCTTGTTCTGGTTGGCATGGATACCATCGCGAACCTTTCTCCTTCGGGGGAACCGCCCCTTGGCCTCACCGGCGCCCTGTGTGTGTGGTTGTCGGTGGGACTTGCGCTCGCGGGATTTGGCTTGACCATTCGCGCCCTGGAAGCACGGCATGGGCGGATGTCGCTGGCCAACTTTCATGGGTTGTATGAGCACACCCCGTCCCTGGCGGTCTGCTTCATGCTGACGGGGCTGGCGAGTGTGGGGTTCCCTGGCACATTCGGCTTTCTGGGGATGGAACTCCTGGTCGATGGGGCGGTGGAGGAATACGCCTATGTGGGCGTGGCAGTCGTCGCGGTCGCCGCGTTGAACGGGATCGCGGTGTTACGCGCCTATTTTCTGCTCTTCACCGGTACACGCCATGTCGCGTCGGTGCCACTCATGGTCGGCTGGCGCGAACGCTTTACCGTCCTTACCCTGGCCGCTCTGATTCTTGGCGGGGGACTTTATCCTCAACCGGGAGTGGCCTCGCGACACCACGCTGCCAGAGAAATCGTCGAGCAGCGACAAAAACGCTTCCCGATAACTCCCGTGGCGCCCTCCAACCTGGCAGCAGAACCCGAGGCGTGGTTGACGGCGCCCTGAATTTTCCCCCTCCTGGTGGAGCCAGGCGATCCATGGTTCTTCTTCCGATCATGCATCAGGACGCCGGTCGGCGCGTGCTCAGGGCGAGGCTGGCTGTTCGCCGGCTTGCTCCTTGACATAGGTTTCGAGGAACGTTTGCACCCGGCTCCATTCGCGTTCCACCTGGAGCAAGCGCTCTTCTGCGCCGTCGAACGACTGCGCTCGGCCCAGTTCTTCCAGGTTGCGACAGAGTTGCGACAGCGCACGGGCTCCTAACTCGGCACTCGAACCCTTGAGCGAATGGGCTGCTTCACGCAGATCGTTTGCGCTGTGGGTGCGAATCGCCTCGCGCAGGGAATTCAGGCGCTTGTTGGAATCACTCAGAAAGAGCGCGACGATCGCTTGCATGGACTCTCGGTCGGTTTCCCGGGTGAATTGCTCCAAACGATCGAGTGCGAGGGGAGGCGGCAGCGTGGTTTCGAGGCAACCGGAAGGGGCGGGCGGCACGCCGTTGCTCTCCCCGTCGGGGTGCAGTTGTTTCCCGTAGCGAGCGAGTACCGCGAACAGATCGTCCGCCTTGATCGGTTTGCTCAGGTAATCATCCATCCCCACCGCCAGGCAGCGTTCGCGATCCCCCTTCATGGCGTGCGCCGTCATTGCCACGATCACCAGGTGTTTTCCGGTCCATTGTTCGCGTGCACGAATACAACGGGTCGTCTCAAAGCCGTCCATCCCGGGCATCTGCCCATCCATCAGCACCAGATCGAACGGGTCCGTATCCAGCGCCGCCAGAACCTCGGCGCCATTGTTGGCGAGGACCGCATTCTGACCCCAACGCCGGAGCAGACTGAGGGCAACGTGCTGATTGACCACGTTGTCCTCGGCAAGGAGAATGCGCATGGACGGGAGCCGTCGCTCCGTGGTCAGCGTGGGGACGGGGGGAGTGGTGAATCGTGCTGGCTTCGACGACACGTGCAGTGACTTGAGAATCGCGGCGTACAGATCCTCCTGTTTGATCGGTTTGCACAGGTAACTGGAGACGTTCAACTGCTGGGCACGGGTGGCGTCGCCTTTCATTCCGGCACTGGTGAGCAGGATAATGGGAAGCGCGGCCAGTTCCGGTTCGTGCCGGATTTGTTCCACCAGGGTGAAGCCGTCCATCTCGGGCATCACCACATCGATCAACAGTAAACGGATCGGCTCGTGGGTGACAGGCCGCTGACGGAGGACGCCAAGCGCCGTCCGCCCATTTTCGGCGAGGATCGGTTGCATCTTCCAGTTGGCGAGCATCCCCTCCAGAATGCGCCGATTGGTGAGATTGTCGTCCACGACCAGCACGGGGAGACCACGCAGGGAGGGCGGCACCGGAAGCGCCGGGCGCGCACTCGATGGTTGACCCAGGACAAATCGAGCGGTGAAGTGGAACGTGGAGCCCTTCCCTACCTCGCTCTCCACCCAGATTCGGCCCTGCATCAACTCAACCAGTCGGGCGGAGATCGTCAGTCCCAGACCCGTGCCCCCGTAGTGGCGATTGGTGGCACTATCCGCCTGCTCAAACGGATTGAAGATGGTGCGTAACTTCTGGGGCGGAATGCCAATCCCGGTGTCTCGGACTGAAAAATGCAACGTTGCGCTGGTGTCGGTCCGTTCCTCGACCTGCACGCCCACCACCACCTCTCCCTGCTCAGTGAACTTGATCGAATTCCCGATCAGGTTGGTGAGAATCTGGCGGAATCGTCCTGGATCCCCCACCACGGCATCAGGAACATCCGTGGCAATGTTGACCGCTAACTCCAGGCCCTTGCCGTGGGCCCGCAGCGCGAGCGATTTCAGCGTCTCGTGCACGGCGTCGCGCAGATCGAAGCCGATGGTCTCCAGATCGAGTTTGCCGGCTTCCACCTTGGAGAAATCGAGAATGTCGTTGATCACCCCGAGCAAGGAGTGCGCCGAGGTGTGAACCATCTTCAGATACTCGCGTTGCTCCAAGGTGAGGTTGGTGTCAAGGGCGAGTTCGGTCATGCCGAGAATGCCATTCATGGGCGTGCGAATTTCGTGGCTCATGTTGGCCAGGAATTCGCTCTTGGCAAGACTGGCTGCCTCGGCCGCTTCCTTGGCTCTCTGCAGCGCCTCCTCTGCCCGTTTGCGTTCGCGGATGTCGCGGAGAAAGACGCTAAAGGTGATCTTCTCTCCCAGGCGCACCAGGCCGAGCGAGACCTCCACAGGGAGGTTCTGGCCCGTGCGGTGTAAGGCGCGGGTCTCGAACTGACTGTGTTCGCGCGGCCCATTGCCGCCATTGAGAAGTTGCCGCAGGGTGGTACGGAAGTGGTCCGCCTGAGCTGGGGCGAGTATCAACTCGGCCAGTGGACGACCAAGCGCCTCTGCGAGCGACCAGCCGAAGGTGGTTTCTGCCCGAGGATTCCACCCAGTGATCTGTCCGTGGGAATCGAGTGTCACCACGGCATCCTGCGCGGTTTCAATGATCAACCGGGTCTGTTCCTCGCTTTCGCGGAGCAAAACCGTAGCGGCGGTCGCGCGAGCGTTTTCCTCGCGGGCCTGAACCCACTCGGTGCGTAGCTGCTCCGCAATTTGATTAAACGAGCGCGCCACCTGTCCCAGTTCGTCGCGGTTCTCCAGGGTCACCGCGTTTTCCAGATCCCCCGCGGTCATGCGCTGTGAGGCGTCCGCCAGAGTGGCGATGGTGCGCCGAACTGCCAGGTAGAAGCCGATCTGGAGATAAATCACGAGCGCCAGCATCAGCAGGGCAAACGCTTCGACCAGTGTCTTCTTGCGGGCAAGGCCATCGATGCGTGCTTGCAACAACCCTTCCAGGTGTTCGGCGGTCGCGTCCCAGAGTTGGCTGCTTGCTGCCATCGTCTGGCACACGCGCCGATCGTAGTCGGCGGGGGAAATCTGCACCGTGGGTGCCTCGAGGATCTTCGTGTGCAGACTCTGGAGCAATTCCTTCGTGGCGTTTTCGTATTCGTGCAAGGGCCCCGCGAGAGCCGATTGCAGATTCCTCGCCGGGTTGTTCGCAAAGGCGGTCGACAACCCCTCGCCGGTTTCGCGCAAGTTGGTTTCCGCCAGTGCCACCAGGGTGATCAGGTCGGCCTTCTCCTTGTCGGTGAGCGCTTGCCCCTGATGCATCTGCTGATCCACGGCACGAATCCGCGCCAGCAGCTCGACGTTCTGGATCAACTTGAGAAGGACCGCATCCATTAAGTAGTAGCTATCCAGGTCGGGATCGAGGATCAGGTTGGACTGGTCGCCGACCGAGTTCACCAGCCCGCGCACCTCGGTGAACAGCCTGGTGTGGAGTTGCTCAATCTGTTGTCCCTGCGTGCGGTCGCCCGGCTGGAGTGTTTCGATCCGATCGCGCAGCGTCTGCCAGGTGGATCGGAGCGTTTGGACCCGTTCGGTGGTCGCCAGGGTTTCGCCATGCTGCGCATTCATCGCGTCCAGGGCGTCCAGGTCCTGGTCGATCGCCGTCGCCTTGTCGAGCAACTCTGGGCGCAGCTCGCGCGTGCCGGTTGCGAAGCGGCGCGCCAGCCGTTGGCTTTGCGGGATATCTTCAAGGAGTTTGTGGAGTGGACGGAGAAACTGCGTTCCCCGGATCTCTTTTGTTCCGAACTGGATTTGCTGGTTGATCTCGGCGATCAGCAGGTACATCACCAGGGCGAGGGGGAGGACGAACAAAAAGCTGATCAGCCCGAATTTGCGGGGATACGAGAGGCGATTCATCAGTCGAACGGCAGGGGCAAAAAGCATCGCCATGGCAGTCTCCCGTCGGGTCGTCTCGGCGTCCTCCAAACTGATGCTCGCGACGGTGTACGCGCCTCCGCTTGTTCCCTGGGTCGCTGGTTTTCAATTGCTCGCTTTCTGCACGCACATTGCAGTCAATTGCAGGGAGAGGAAGGGGCAAATTGAAACTGGGTCCGCCGACCACTTCCTTCCTGGGTGAAGGGAAGCAGCCACGGCACAAGAGCATCAGCCTCCGCGCTGGCGGTTGGATATACCTCTCGGAACAAGGAAGTCCTGAGAGGGGGCAACCACCAGAGGCTGGGAGAGGAGGTTTCTGACGCGACCCACCCGCCGACCTGCACCACACGAACGCGGTGCCACAACAACGGGCAAACTGATATCCGTCTTTATTTTATCCTCGCGCATCTCGCCTCACAAGTAGCTTGCTTCGCCCAGAGGGATTTCATGCGCAGGAAAGGGCGAGCACTCCGCGCTCCCTCCCAGAAGACTCCGCAGTCAGCCGTTCTGAGCAGCGCGATGCATCGGCTTTCCGCGCAGAGATGGAGTTGCTCGGATAGTCCCTATTTTCCTCTGGCATCTCGGCTTGCTGTGCTCCACAATAATACTTTCCGGTAACTAGCATTCCCCAGCGTGCGTGCACAGCATGAAGATTCGCAAGACCGTCGGCATCGACCTGGGCACCACCAATAGCGTTATCGCCCTGCTCGATCCTACCGATTCCGCCCTCATCACTGGCGTGGAGGAGCACGGCCTTCCGACCGTCCCCTCGGTGGTGGCGATGCATCCGGAGCAGAAGCGGGTGGTTGTTGGCCGATCCGCCATTGCCCTGCGGGGGCAAGGGACCCAGGAGCCGGTCACCTCAGTGAAACGCCATCTTGGGCTCGAACGGACTTTTTGCGTCGGGGAGAACAACCTCACCCCGGTCGAGGTGTCGGCACAGATTCTGTGCCGTTGTCGGGAAGCACTGGCCTCGGTCGTGGCCGATCCGCGCTTGCTGATCGACTCGGCGATCATCACCATGCCGGCCTACTTCAACCACAACCAGATTGAGGATACGCGCCGAGCCGGGGAACGCGCTGGCTTCGAGGTGGTCGAACTGCTGCACGAACCGACCGCGGCCGCCATTTACTACTCCTGGATCGAGAACCATGGCGATGCCACCTATCTCGTTTACGATCTGGGTGGCGGAACCTTCGACGTCTCCCTCATTCGCCGCCGGTTTGGCGATTACGAGGTGCTCTCCGTCAGCGGCGACCCCTTCCTGGGAGGCGATGACTTTGATCGTCTGCTCGCCACGCATCTCCAGGAGCGGGTCGTGCAGGCTCATCCCGGGCCGATTAACTTCGACCGTGCCACCCCCGACGGCCTGGCGCGCTTTCTGCGCCTCCAGTATCTCGCCGAGCAGATCAAGATCGAACTCTCTTCCCAGGAACGCGTGGAACGCCATCTGGACGAGGTCGTGCGCGATGAGCACGGTCAGCCAGTGAGCCTGCACGCCGCCATTGACCGCGAAACGTTCCATGCGCTGATCAAGGATAAGATTCATCGCACCATTGAGTGTTGCCACCAGGCGCTGGCGCTGGCCCGCCAGAAATGTGGCCTGAAACTGAGCGATATCGATCATGTGATTCTTGTCGGTGGATCGAGCCGTATTCCCCTGGTGCGGGAGACGATTCAGGCGGCTTTCTGCAAGAGCGAGCTTCCCGAGCATGTGCGTTCCCCGCAACCACTGCTGCATGAGCCAGATCTGTGCGTTGCCTACGGCGCAGCACTGCGGGCCGCAACGCACGGAACGCGTTATATCTTTCCGGTGGCGCGGCGCGTGGAGGGGCTCTTGCCCGATCTCGATCTCGATCTGGGACCCAGCGAGCAGGGGCTGGATCTGGAATTGCACTGGACCAGTCCCGTGAACGTGACCGCGACCCCATATACGCTGACGGGGTGCGTGCGCGGCCCGGGAGTGTCCGAGGTGCGCCATGGCGGGCTGGTGCGCGTTCGCTCCTTCGCCACGGGGTTGACCGAGGAAGGCTACTTCGATCCGCAGGGCGCCTTCGCCCTTGAAATGGAGCTGCAGCCGAACACAGACAACGCCCTCGAACTGATTGTGTGCGACAACCTGGGACAGGAACTGGTGCGCATCCCGGCCTGTGTGCGCCATCGCGAGCAACGCGCAACCGCCTCGCTCGGGTTGGGGGTTCTGCCGACGCAGTTGCTGACCAAGCCGCTCGCCATTGAGGTGCTGAATCGAAACCGTCGCCGGGTCAAGCAGATCCTGGCTCCCGTGGGGGCCGCCTTGCCCGCGACCTTCGTCGCCACCTGCCGCACCGTTGATCAGGCGGGACGGATCGTTGTCCCCATCTTCGAGGAAAACCGGATTATCAAGGTGATGGAGATTACCGGGCTGGATGTGCGCCTCCCGGTGGGATCCCCCGTGGATGTGGAGTTCCACATTGACGTCAAGCATAACATTGAAGTGAAGATCCGCGTGCGCGAGGCTGGTCGCACTGAACGGGCAATCATTCAGGGCCCTCCGCCTCCCGCCGCCCCCTCACGCAGCGAGGTCGATCAGCTGCGCACCGCCATCGAGGAGGCGTTGCAACCGCTGAGCGGAGGAGTGCGAACCCGCTTCAAGGCACGGTTGAGCCAGCTAACTCAGGATCTGTATGAGGCGCTTTACTACGAGGACGAGCCACGTGCCATTCAGCGCCTGGCCGAGTTGCGCGATCTGCACCAGCAGGTCGAGCGCGAAAGCGACCAGGTACTCGATCCTCCCTGGCCCCGGTTCGCTCAGCTGGTCGCGCGCTGTCATGAACTGGTCGAGGAACTGGTTGAGAACACCGGCCGCAAGCGCGAGGAACTGACCGAACCGATCCATGGGCACGAGCATCTTGCCGAGCAGGCCTACAAGGAGAAAAACCAGCCGCTTTATCGCGAATGCTGGAACACCTTGCAGAAATACGCCAGCTCGCTGGAAGATCTCCGCCGGGCGACCAGTCGTGGCGACGACGAGGAGTTCGAGGAAGCGTCCTCCCGTTCCCCCGAGGAGGACGCTCGAGCCGAGATCGATCGGTTTCGGCATTATCTCTCGGCGGTGTGGAAGCAGGCCCATGCCCGCGGCCGGCGTGATCTCGACGAACGCCTGGGGCAGATCGCCAAACAGGGCCAGGGGTTGGCGCAAAAGGCGAAGGAAGATCCCCACGCGGTTCTGCGCGAGGCGCGCCGGTTGAACACGGAACTGGCCAAGGTGGAGAATCTCCTTCGGAGTCGTCGTCCCACGTCCGCCGGAGATGATTCGGCCGGTCTGCTCGAAGGGATTCTGTAAAAGACGTCCCTGGGGTTTTCACCCGGGCCAGTGAGTGGGGAGATTCCGTTGATGAAGGGGACCGTCGCCGAGCCTGATCTCACCCCGCAGCGCTCCTCATCCGCGCTCGTCGTGGTGCCAGCGTTCCTCCCCCTGCTCCTCGCCGATGCCACGCTTCCCCTGGTTCTGTGCGCGGGGGGAGCGGTGGTGGTCCTTGGCCTTGTCGTCGGCTGGCTGATCTTTGGCCATGGCCCACGGCGAGGGCGGGCATTTGCTCGGGCAGAACGATTGCTCGAAGAGGGCGACTGGGAGGCCGCGCGCCAGCTCGTGCTGGATCTGCAGAGCCAGGGCGGCCATTCGCAGGGATGGCAGGAGCGATTGCGACAACTGGATAGCGAATGCCTGCGCCGCGCCGCCGAGCAATCGCTGCGCGACAAGCAATTCGACGAAAGCCTGGCCTACTATCGCCAGGCAGCCCAGTTGCTCGGCGAGCCCGAGGAGAAGGGTCGCGAACTGGTGCTGAATGGCATGCTTGGCGAGGTGCGCCGACTGTTCAGCAGTGAAAGTAACACCCAGGCCATCCACTCGCTCCTCACTCAGGCCCTGACGCTCCAGCCGGGGTGTGCCGAGGCTTTCTTCTGGCGGGGGCTGTGCGAGGTGCGCGAGGGGCGGACCGAAGACGCCGTGCAGACGCTGGAAACCGCTCATCGCCACAGCAACAAGCAATTTCTCGATCCTCCTCTCTATCTTGGGATTCTCCTGGCACGTCAGGGGCGTCCGCAAGACAGTCTGCGCCTCCTCGCGGAAGCGAACCGCGTCGATGCCGGCTGTCCGTTCGTCGGCCTGCAAATGGGGCTCTCCCTGGTGGCAGGCGGGGGCGATAGCTCCATGGCGCTCCGCGTCCTGCAAAAAGCGATGGGAACACGTGGACTCTCCCTCTGGCAGGGGACGCCGCAACGCGCCTGGATCGAGGCCTTTCCCCAATCCGCCTCCTATGTGCGACGCCTGAGCGAGAAACATGCCTACACCTGTCCCCTGCTGGGTAACGACCTGACCCTGCTGATGCGTCAGGGGCAACAGGCAATGGCGCAGGCGTATTACCGCCTGGGGAATTATCAGGAGGCAGCCGATCTTTATAGTCGTCTTCTCCAGGATGCCCCCCCGACCCTGCCGGTGCTGCGCGGGCTGGGGTTGGCACTCACGCGGCTGGAGAAATACGATCAGGCCTATCGCCATCTGCGGGCCGCCGTGGAACTCGATCCCGCCGACGCCTTGACCACGGGCTACCTGGCGCTCTGTGGCGCGCGGGGCAAGCCCACCAATCCCGAGGATCGCCCGCGCAACGTCCTCTGGGCCATCAAGCAGCTCGCCCGCTTCGATCTGCTGGGCAATCAGGAGTGGGCGGGGTTGTGTGCCGCCATCCACGCCGAGGCCTGGGCGCTGCAGCTCCCGCTTAGCCGCGAGGATCAACTGCGCCTGTGCGAGGTGTTGGCCTCCATCAAGGCGCACGATCCGCAGGCGGCCACCGCCTATGATCACCTGGCCCGCACGTACCCCGAGGCGCTCGCTGTTGAGCACGCCTGGCTGTATGCGCAGGCCGCCACGGTCCACCAGGCGCGGGGTGAATGCGACTTGCTCCTGTTCGCTCGCGCCTTTCAGGATCGCCCGGCGCTGGAGGCCTACTTCGCCAGGCAGGGATGGAATTCCGAGGACGCGGAGTACACCTGCCTCGAACGGTATGCGGCCGCCTCGGCGAGCGGTTTCCCGGAAGTTCTTGGTTCGGATTATCCGGTGCGAGGCGTGGAGCTCCTGCTGCAGCGGTCGACCCGCCAGGAGAAGGCGGGCGATCTAAATGGAGCGATGAGCAGCGTGCAGGTTCTGCTTCAGCTGGCGCCAGCGAATTTGCAGGGCCACGATCGCAAGGCCTGTCTGCATGCGCGCCAGGGACAGCTCGCTCAGGCGGTCGAGGTGCTCCAGCACTGGGAACGGTTGGCGCCGGCCGATGTCACCCCACTCCTGCGTCGGGCGGTTCTTGAGGTGCAACGCGGGCAGCGATCTCTGGGGTTGCAGGCGCTCGACCATGCCCTGGCGTTGAATCAGGGGCAGTCCCAGGCCGCGCTCGCCTTGCTGGGGGCGCGCCTGGCCCTGGCGATCCCCGAGGGCACGGAACCGAATCCCGATGCGGCACGAGCCAGGCACTACCTGGAACTCTGTCTCCAGGAGCAACCCACTCATGAAACCGCACGCTGGATGCTCGCTGCCTTGCAGTGCGTGCAGGGCGATCTGTCGGGGTTGGCGGCTCAGGCAGGGGTGATGGAACGTCCGGCAGTCCCCGATCCGCGCTTTCACTACCTGGCGGCGATTGCCCACTTTGCCGCCGGTCAGTACACGACAGCGATCGAAACGACGAAACGTTGCAAGGGGGATCGGGAACTGGGTGCCGAGGCGCATTACCTCGAAGGACTGGCGGCGCTTCGGCTACAACAGGAGGAGCAGGCACGCGAGGCGTTGACGGTGGTCGCGACCTCGACCGCTCCCTCCGCGCTGCACGCACGTGCCCTGCTGGGGCGGATGAGTTTTCTCACCGGGCAGTACAGCGACGCCAGCCACTGGTGGAACGAGGTTGATCCGTCGCGCCGCTCGGCCTGGCAACTCGACGAACCGCTGCGGCAGACGGTCTACCTGGCAGGGTTGCAGGCCCTGGACCAGGGGGAATATGAACTCGCTGCCGAGCGCTTTCGCGAGGCGGGCAAACTGGGACTGCGCGAGCGACGCCTGGGCCAACTCATCGTGCTGGCGCTCTTCAAGGCCGGCCAACGAAAACTCTACTCTGCCGACGCCGCGCGTCGGGGCAGTTTCACCCCGGACGCGTAACGAACCGAGTCGCCCTGCGTTTCCCGAGGATCGAGGCTTATGCCAGTCGCCGAGAAGATACCGGTCGCCCAACCAGCCGACGCCGCCAGCTACCAGGCCGCGGCCCAGTTGCTGGAAAAAGCCATTCAGGGCGGGCCCAACGATCCGAACATGCTCTACATGCTGGCCCTGGCCTGCAAGCGGCAGGGGAAGCTGGCGGACGCTCGCGCCGCGCTGCGCAAGGTGAATCGTCCCGATGCCGCCGTCTTTCTGCAGATGGGCCTCCTTTCTTTGCGGGAAAATCAGCCCGAACAGGCCGAACAGGAATTGACGCGTGCCTGGGGATTGGATTCGACGAGTTTTGCGATCGGCTACAACCTTTTTCTGGCCCGTCTCTACCTCGGCCAGCTGGAGTCCGCGGGGCAGGTGTTGCCGCACCTCATCCCCCTGGCTTCCACGTATGAGCAGAAACGCTTTGTCACCATCCTGCATGGACTGTTGCATGTCACTGCACTGGCGGGCAAGTCACTCCCCTCGCCCGAAACCGATGCCCTTCTACGCGATTTTACCCCGGCCGAGGAGCAGCGCCTGCTCAAACTGCTGCGTAGCTTGGGACAGATCGATGTCATTCATCCGCTGCTGCAGACGTTGGCGGGGATTCGTACCACTTCGCGCGCGATCCAGGATGCCTACTTCGATGCCGCCCTTCTCAAGGCCCGCGAGTTGATGGCCCGGGCACGCTGGACCGAGGCGGAGGTGTTGCTCGATCCGCTCACCCGGGCGCGCGCTGCCGGGCGCGCTCATCAGGTGGCGGCCTTTAACTTGCTGGGTTGTTGCTGTTATCTCACTCAGGATTTTGAAAAGGCAGCTCGCCAGTTTGCCGCCGCGGTCAAGCTCTCCAGCAACGATGCACGGCTCAGCCAGAACCTGGCCCTGTCCTACGAGATGCAGGGGCAACTGAGCCAGGCCGATGCGCCCTGGAATCGCTTCTTCGAACTGCTCGAGAGTGCCACCATCACCGCGCCAGAGGATGTCCCTCACTATCAATCGCTGCTCCTTTTCGAGTCGCTGTGTCGGTTAGCGAACTCCTACAGCGAAAAGGAAAAATGGCCCACGGCATTGACGTACTTGCAGCGGGCGCACAAACTGCAGCCGCACGATGCCGATGTACTCGAACGTCTCTTCCATGTGTACAACCATGCCAAACGCCCGGATAATGCCAGGAAAGCCCTGGAGAAGCTGCGGGAACTCCGGCCCGACGATCCGCAACTGGATCTGTACGAACTCGATCTGGTGGAGGTGAAAAAACTCGACGACATCGAGCGCCTCCTGACCGAGATTGATCGCATCCGCAAACGCCATCCCGATGATCATCGCGTGGAGGAACGGGCGGTGAACATGGTGGGCAACGTGGTTCCGCTGATGGGCAACCTGTGCGATCAACTTACCGATCAACTGACCAAGGTGATCGAGCAGGTGCGGAACCTGCCGCGTTATCAGATCGACTGGTCTGCCCTGCGGGAGATCCTTCGGGATCTGAGCAAGGAGTTTCAGAAACTGCGGCGCATCACGGGGAAGTGTCTGCCGCTGGTCACGCGCGACGAACACAAACGCATCGTGCGGGAACTGGCGGAGCACATCGATCAAAAGATCGAGTTGTGCCGCAACATGCAAAACTGAGCCCGACCATTCGCGCAGAAAGGGAGAGGTATGTCCGCCAGTCAAGAACCGATTATCCTGGAACTGGCCCATTTGCCGCGCGAGCAGATGGGCCCGTTCCTGGTCCTGGGGCTGGACAAGGATGCAACCCGCGAGGAGATCGAGGCGCACTGGGCCGACCGGCTGCGCTGGGCGCGCAAGCAGCAGATCTCGATTCCGCTGGAAGACATCAACTGGGCGCGCGAGAAACTGAACGACCCCCAGCACCGTTTGCAGGCGGACGCCGCCACGTTGAATCTCGATACCTGTGAATCGTTGTTGCGCCAGCTCAAGCAGCGTTACGGCGGCGGTGGTCGGCCCACAGGGTTGCTGCTGGAATTGATCGATGAAGAGAAACCACTGGCTGACTATAATCTCTCGATCGAGGTTCCCCAGCCAGAGAGTGTTCGGGCGGGTCTGGCCCTTCCCGAGGTGCCGCAGGAGTTTCCTGGCGTGGCCCTGTTGCTGCACCAGGTTGCCTGCACCGCGCTCGATCCCTGGAACCTCGAGCTGTGAGACCGTTGCGCACCGACCGTGGGCCGCCTGAGATTTCCCTTGCACCCTGGATAATGCCCCCATGAATGACGATTTCACGACCAGCCCGGCGGAGGCCTCTCGCGAGACGCACACGCTTGGCTCTTCGACCCTCTTCAAACTGATCACCCATGTCATCCAGCTGACCGAACGCAATGATCGGCAGCACCGGGAGTTTGACAAGGAGTTACGACGGCACCGCGAGGCCATTCAGGCGAGCTTCAACAACTTTGCGGCCGAGACGCAACGGGCCTATCAACAACTGCGCCAGGAAGTCCATGGCGAAAAACGAGTGAGTCTGGCCCTGCTCAATGAACTCCTCGATATCAGCCAGGAACTGGAGCAAATCAAGGCGAGTCGGCCGCGCGGGGAGGAATCTTCTGGCCAGGATGTGCTCGGCGCGTTTAATGGATGGGCCGATGCCATCGAAGTACAGTTGCGGAAGGTGCAGTCGGCCCTGACCCGCCACGGCGTTCATCCCTACCACGCCGTCCTTGGTTCACCCTACAACCCCGCCCTGCACGAACGGGTCGGGAGTTGCACCCGGGAAGGGATGGGGCCTTTGCTGGTCGGAGAGGAGGTCGAACAGGGGCTGGCCAGCCAGCAACCCGAGTTTGTCCTCCGCCGTGCGCGCGTCCTGGTGACTACCTGAGGACGCCACCACGCCCGGCCCGTGCCTTTGTCCGCACCTGAGGAAACGTCGCCCAGATGTCTGGTCAAGACGCACCAGGCAGGATACAGTGGGAAGGAATTAGCGAGCGACCAGTCCCAGGCCGTCTTTTTGCGACGGTCCGGATCTTCCAGAGGTGAGCCCCATGCCTTACATTGGCATCGACTTCGGCACCAGCAACTCTGTCGTGGCCAACTTTCAATTCGGGCAGGCCGATGTGGTGCCCAACCACGAGGGGATGAAGTGGACCCCTTCCATTGTTACCTTGCGCCGCGATAACACGCTCGCTTTTGGGCAAGAAGCCAAGGAAAACTTCGACGAAAATCGCTCCATTCGCTCCATCAAGCGCATCCTTGGCACTCCGGAACGGGTTCCCCTCGTCGGCCAGAATCTGCGCACCGAGCAGATCGCCGTCATGCTCTTTAGCCTCCTCAAAAAGGATGCTGAGCAGCAGCTGGGCGAGGGATTCACCAAGGGAGTGGTCACCATCCCCGCCAACTCGAAGGGACTGGCCCGCCACGCCACCAAGCTCTGTGCTGGTGCCGCCGGTTTGCAGGTGCTCACCCTGATCAACGAGCCGACCGCCGCCGCCATCTGCTATGGCCTGAATGCCCAGGACGATCAAACCGTCCTGGTCTATGACTTTGGCGGCGGCACTCTCGATGTGACGATCCTGCGCATCCATCACGGCATCTTCGAGGAAATCAGCAGCAAGGGGATTGGTCGACTTGGGGGAGATGACATCGACACGGCAGTGGCCAGGGTGCTCGGCGAACGCTTCCAGCAGAAAACGGGCTTCGATATTATCAATTCCCCCTATCGCCAGCAGTTTATGCTGGCGGTGGAACGCGCCAAGATCGAGCTGTCCAGCGAGCGGCACGCGGTGGCACGCAAGGCGGAGCTGGTCCCCGAGCGTCATCTCAGCCTGGAGGAAGATCTGGAACGCAGCGAGTTCGAGAAGATCATCATGCCGCTGGTGGTGAAATCGGGCACCGCCATCGACGAGGCGTTGAAGTTGCGGGGCCTGCGTCCGCGCGACATCGATCGGATTCTGCTGGTCGGCGGAACGAGCAAGATTCCGTTGATCCGGCGATACGTGGCCGAGAAACTCGCCGGCAAGGAACCCGAATCGTTCGATCGCGTGGATCCGATGACCTGCGTGGCGCAGGGCGCTGCCATCGTCTCCGCCATCCTGCAGGGCGCTCCGGGTCTGGATCGTTATGCCTACAGCGTCAAGCTGGAGCACTCCCTGTGCGCCAATCCGATCGATCAACGCACCAACAAGGTCTATCTCGATCCGATCATCAAACGCGGCTCGGATATTCCCTGTTCCTACAGCAAGACCTACTACCCGGTTGCTGATCCGGCCGATCGGGTGGTGATCAGTGTCTACGAGGGCGATGTCTACGATGCTCCGGAAAGTCCGGAGAACGTCAAACTCGCCGAGATTCCCTGGGAATTCAAGCCACCGCGTCCACAGAAGGATGCCGCGATCGACGTGGCATTCGAATATGGCGACGATGGCATCCTCACGGTGGTGCTCAACGATACTCATCTGGGGCAGAAGAAGCGTTACACCATCCAGCAAACCGGCGAGGATCAGCTGGATGTCTCGCAGTTGATCAAGCTGAAGAAGATCAACGAGGAACTGGTGCAACGAACGCTGGAACTGGAGAACACTCCCGAGTTCCGGGATGCCATGGAAGTGATCAAGAAGGCGGAGCAGGATGTGATTCCGCGTGTGGAGAATGCCGACGATCGCCGTGAGTTGGAGGATCTGTGCCGCCAGGTGCGTCAGGCGATGGGGACAGGCGACCGCAAGAAGGTCGAGGACGCCAGCGCGCAACTGAACGACCGTCTGCTCAACTATGCCTATTTGCTGTAAAGCGGCCGTGGCGCCGACAGCTCAGGGATCAGCCGCGAGGAGCCTGCGATGTTGAACTGCCCGATGTGCAACAAGCCGATTCAGGAGGTGGACGAACGCTGTCCCACCTGCCAGGCCAACCTCGCGCTGATCGCCGACTACATTAAAGATCTTCAGCATGGCCTGGAACTGGCGGATCGGCACACACGCTCGGGCCGGCTGGGTGAAGCGGTCTGGACCTATCTGGAAGTGCTGGAAATCGAGCCCGACAATGCAATCGCACGCCGTCAGGTGGGACGGGTGGTGACCGCGGTACGTCAATTTGATCGTGCTGCTCCCTCGCGGCGCTGGGCGCGGCACTTGCAGAAACAAACGCGGTTCCGCCGCTGGCTGGAAGCGTGGGAAGAGGGAGATTCTGCCTGGGGCTGGGTCTTCTGGCTCATTCTGGTCGTGGGCGCCCTCGTGCTGGGGTATGTCCTGGGGCAGCAACAACTGGAACGCCCCGCCCCTCCCGCCCAGGTGAGCACTGCCCCGCGCTGAGTGGGTTCACTCCTCGTCGGGCCGCATGCGCTGCTGGAATTTGTTCACCCCGCTCGCCAGCAACCGAACGCAGCGTGGAAAGACGTTCGGAAAGTTCTCGATTGGGTCAAGAAACATCTCCACCGCCGCCCAGACATTGTTGCGCACGATATAGAGCTTCATGACCTTCAAATCCGCGTTCAATTCGTTGATCACAGCCCGCGCCATCTCGTCTTCTTCCTCGCTCTCGATCTCCCAAAAGGCGGGAAAAACAAGGCGAAAGTAACTGCGGTCCTCTTCATCGGCAAAGAGGACAAAGGTGCCACCTTCCCGTTTGAAGACCACATCGCCATCATCATCCAGACGCGGGACATAGCCCTCTTCACGGAGGTAATCCATGTAGAGTTCTGCCTTGGTCATTGCCGTCGGCTCCCTGGTCGGGGGAGGTGGGGGGGATACTGGTTTGGACTGCGGTGACAGAAGAGGGGCCAACACCCCAGGAGCAGGAACCACCGGGGTTTCCGCGCCATCGGTGCCGCTGGTGAGATAGCGGGGGATAAGTCGACCACAGGCCGGACACGTCCCCGCCGAACCAAGCTCCTGAAGGAGGATCCGCTGACCACACGCGCAGGTGAATTCGGGGTTCACGGGAGACTCCAGCTCGGGGACAGAAGGGGTCGAGCTAACCTCACCATAACCGTCGTGCTCAGACAGGACAAGGCAAAACGAGCGCCCGAAAGTCAGCGGGGATTTTTTTTGGTTTCTCTGTTGACACTCTTTCCCGACGCCCCTAGTATTACAAAGCCGTCGTGAGACGTTTATTGTTTGCAGGAGTGGGCTGGATGATTCGGCATTACATTACCCCAATTCTGAAGAGGTAAAGCTCTACCCCAAAACTTGTTGCTGGGTTAGAGCCAAACCCGAATCGGTTTGGCTTTTTTGTTTGCCGAAGGCAGTGACCACAACGGGCGTATAGCTCAGTTGGCTAGAGCGCAGCTCTGATAAAGCTGAGGTCCTTGGTTCGAATCCAAGTACGCCCACTCAAGGTGATCCCAACGCGATCATTCGGAGACTATCGGGGATGTAGCTCAGTTGGGAGAGCACCTGCTTTGCACGCAGGGGGTCAGGGGTTCGAATCCCCTCATCTCCAGTGAAAAAGAGAAAAAGAAAAAAAGAAGAGAAAGGGTTGACAGAAGAAAACGACCTTACTAAGTTAAACAATGTAAGAGATTGCTAGCCAAGAGGCTATAACCGATTGGCTTCTGTGCTGAGTGCGAGCCGTGACATTTGCGGATGTCCCAGTTCCTGCTCAGACAGACACTTCCCCACAAGGGGAGTGATGCGAGTAGGAAAGCCGTCGGGTCCTCTCTGAGGACAGGACGTTAAAAGTAAGTTCTTTGACAACATGGTAGCGGTTTGAGTTGCGTCAAGAAACTGAAGAACAGGGCAACTGTCCGCAAGGGCAGTGTTCTGAACTACGGTTG